>NZ_JBEXGL010000003.1:0-461129 GCF_040607315.1 Micromonospora sp. NPDC005305
CACGACGAGGCGACGACACCCGGACACCCTGCCCGCCCCGGCGGCCACCGTCACGCCGCCACACCGTCCACACGCGACCTTCTCAAACACGCACTTAGGGGCATCGTCGACGCCGCCCCGAGGCCGGGGCCAAGTCCCGCGGCTGCGGTTCGTTCGAGGGAAAAACTTGGTCATGTTCTTCTGTGACGTATCTCGGTGGAGTTCCGCTTCAACTCCCCAACCTGGGACGCCCGGCTAGTGCAGCGGAGCGGAGCCGGGGCGGTGGGTGTAACTTCGGAGAATGACTGGCGGTAGCCGCGCTGAAGCCGGAAGGCTGCCTGTAGGCAGCGTTGGGCACCTGCTGGTCAGGCTTATGGAAGAAACAACATCATAAGTAGGACGTATCCCCCAATCGCTAGTGTGGTCGCAGCGGCTTCAAACGGTCGAATTCCTCGTTGGTTCCCGTCGTCAGAGTGTGCAGTCCGTGCAAGGGACGTCAGCGTGCCGGCCAGCGTAAGGAAGATTCCTACGCCTATAACCCAATTGGCGGTCGCCCTCGTCGGATTGAATCCAACTCCAGCGAGGCGGAGCACCACGGCTAGCAGGACGGGGGCGCACCCAGCCACGGCGATGCAAACGGTGTATCTGTAGGCCTGCCTGCTACTTTTCAGCCACTGCGTCTTGATCCACTCCTTGTGTAGCTCAGGATCAGTAGGTCCGAGTGAAGTACTGTCCGCCAGTGCAAACGCAGTGAATATCACCCCGAAGAGGCCTCCAGCTGCGACGATTATCGCAAAAAGTGCCGCCGACGACGGTTGATAGAGTGCGGCGAGGACTTCAAATGCTCCAAGCGTAGACGCTACTGAAATAGCAACTGGTACTGCGATATACATTACCGCCGCGCCCAGGTTGGCTGTTGGAGCCTGTTCGGCTCCGATGGCTGCCATCCCAAGCGCCCCTAAAAGGCTTCCGAACATTGCGATGATTAGCAGGCCTGTCGCGAGGACTAGGTAAGTGCCGGGGTGGCTTGTGGTTGATGGAACAGTAAAGACGACGACAATAGCCGTTACGGAGAGCCCGCCGAAGGCACCTACGATCGGGGCATACCCGGCGGCTCCAGCACGAACGTCGTACCGACCTTCCACAGGAAACTTGCGGGCCATGGTGAGACGATATCGCCGCCGTCAATACACGGGTGACGCCGCACCAACACGCTCGGGGCATCGGCAGCACCCGCGGCCGTCCCGGGCTAAGACCAGCTACCCACGTTGACTGGCTTGGTCGCGGTGATGCGGCTTCGAGCTTGGCTTCGACGACAACCTGGGAGGTGAGGCGCAGCCGGAGTCGTTCGAGCAGTACCGACGGGAATGGGTCGCGGACGGTCGCCCCTGGCCGGAGGTTGCGTCCACTGGAGTGGTGTACGACTTGCCTGTAATGGGCGTGTTGCGTAGATGAGAGACGGCCATCGCGTCGATCCTTCAAGACGACCAAGTCAGAGAAGGAAGAGAGGACGCGATGGCCGCATCTGAGAGTGTGAACCCTGTTGACCTGCTGTGCGAGCAGATCGAGGGCGCGTCGCCGGACGTGTTGCAGGCGATGATCAAAACGTTCGCGCAGGCGGTGATGTCCCCCGAGGCGGACGCGATGTGCGGCGCCGGGTACGGGCAGCGCAGCGACGAGCGGGTGAACTCCCGCAACGGATACCGGCATCGGGAGTGGGACACCCGCGCCGGGACGATCGACTTGGCGATCCCGAAGCTGCGGCAAGGCTCGTACTTCCCGGACTGGCTGCTTCGCGCCCACTGCTACGACAGCGGGCGGGTGAAGGTCTCCCACCTCCACTCGATCGATAGCGCCTCGTGGCGCACGACGCCGTTCCACCAGCGCCGTACCACTTGCTGCACCCCGCGATCGTACATACGTTCGATCGCTCATGTCGGCTCGGATGGCGAGCGGGTCCTGCGCGCCCGTAGCGAAGGGTCACTCGCAGCGGTCCTCCGCGCCCCGGCCGTAGGGCTCGCAGCAGTCCCGGCGGTGCCGATACACCCGAAAATCACGTCCGCCCCGGCGCACGAACTCCGGCGTGACCTCGTACAGGCATGCCTGCCACACGACGGTCTCGCCGCCGCCGGACACCACCTGGCCGTCACCCGGCCCCCCGCGCAGCAGCACCTCCACCTCTCCGACCGTAGGTGATAGGCGAGGCCCGGGCCCGAACTCGACCGATCACCCCCGCCGCCTTTGGCGGGGTCGAGAAGGTGCGGTCCCCGCAGCGTGACGTTCACGCTGCGAGGACCGGGTGTCGGTGGCCTGCTGCCGGGGCTTGCTCCACCTGCACGTAGCCGTGGCCAGCAGCCTCAGGGGTGACCTCGCCGACCTGTTGAGGTTCACCGGCCCGCCAGAAGTTCGCCAGCCCAGGGCTTGGCATTGTGGAGAACTTCGGCTGCTGATGCTCCTGTAACGCAAGCGTGGCTGGTAGGACCCCTGCGAGGGCTGTGGATGACGGGGGTCGGATGCGTAGGGATTCCAAGATCAGTGGATAGATTTGTCGTGCGATGTATCGCTTCAGTTCCCTGAGTCAAGTCGTGGTGGTAAAGGCGTGGGCGGCGCGGTGCTGGGCGGGGTTGTAGGGCGTGTTGGTGTGCCAGCAGGCCCAGATGACGCGTAGCCATGCACGGGCGACGATGCGGACGGCGTGGGGGTTGCGTTTGCCGCGTGCTCGGGCGTCGGCGTAGAGCTTCGCGGCCCAGGGTGACTGTAGGCGGGCGTTGTGCGCGAAGGCGGTGATGGCGGTGCGGGCTCGGGTGTTGGCAGCCCAGCGGAAGTAGACCCCGCGGACCTTGCCGGATGCTTTGGTCACCGGTGTGGTGCCGCATTCCGCGGCGGCCTGCTCGGCGGTGTCGACGCGCATGAGGATCGGTCCGACCTCGGCGAGGAGTTGTGCCAGGTTGATCTGACCGACGCCGGGTAGGGCGGCGAGCAGTTGCGCTCGTGGGTGCACCGCGATGAGGTCCTTGATCAGCTTCTCGAGGTCGGCGATGGTGGCCTGCAGAGCTCGCAGCAACTGCACCTGGGCGTGGATCATCGCGGTGAGAGTGGTTGCGGGCAGGGCTGCCGGGGTTGTGGGTGCGCGGCGTAGCCGCTGCAGTAGCTCGACTGCTGTCTTGCCGCCTCGGTAGGAATTGCGGCGCAAGAAGCCAGCCATCCGGACCTCGCCCAAGCGGCGGGCGGCCTCCGGCGTGGGGTAGTCGGTGAGGAACGCCAGCGCGATGGGAGAGGCCAGGGACTGGAAGAGCTTGCGGGGTCCGGGCCAGTGCGCGTCCAGTAGTGCGGCGAGCTGGTTGGTGGCGGCGGTGCGGGCGCGGACGTGGTCTTCCCGTAGCCGGGTGAGACTTTGCAGTTCGCTCAACCCGTGGTCGGTCGGTTGCAGCCGGCGCAGCCGATGACCGTCAGTGCGGAGGTAGTCGGCGAGCTTGTAGCTGTCGCCGGGGTCGGACTTCGCGCCGGAGGCGCCCCAGCGGGGACGAGCAGCGTGAAACGCGGTGGGATGCACGGGGAAGACGGGATGCCCTGCGGCAAGCAGCCGATCGACGACAAGCCCGTCAGGGCGTTCGATGATCACCGGTAGTTCGGCGGGGTTGCCGTGGCGAGCGAGCCGGTCGAGTGCTGCGGTCAGGGCCTGTTCGGTGTGAGGTAGCGCCCACCGGTCAACAATTGCGCCTCGGTCGTCGAGCACAGTGATGTCATGGGTCGTGCTGGCCCAGTCCCAGCCGATAAACATCGTCGGTGTGTCCTTCGTCCTCCGCAGTTGGCTCCGGCGATGGCGAGGCCCCACCGTGCCGGATTCTCATTGTTCGGCCCTCGCTGGGGCGTGTCCCTAGACGCCGGTCCGGAGGCCTCGGCATGTCAGGGGCGGCCAAACTGAAACTGGCCGTCAAGCGGCGCGGCAACGAAGCCGTCCCCCGACACTCACCGAGGAGCCACGACCCCTTGGTGGAATCGCGGAACCGATACTCCCCCAATGAGGCATCGAGAGATGTCCTTGTTGCTCAGTCCTTGCTCCCGCCTGCGTTCGACGTAGGCCAGCGTCTGCGGGTGGTAGCGCATTCGGTTGACCGCGACGATGTAGAGGGCGCGGTTGGCCTGCCTGTCGCCGCCGCGGTTGAGTCGGTGTCGGTCGGTGCGGCCGGAACTGGCGGGGATGGGGGAGACTCCGCAGAGGGCGGCGAAGGCCCGTTCGTCCCGGATCCGTTCGGGGTTGTCGCCGGCGGTGATGAGTAGTTGGGCTGCGACCTCGGATCCGACGCCGGGCAGTTCGAGTAGCCGCGGTGCGGTCTGGCGGAGCAGCACCTGCAGGTCGACGTCGGCGGCGCGGATCTCCCGGTCCAGGTCGATGACGCGGCGTGCCAGCCGCCGGATCGCGGTCTTGGTCGCCGTGATCGGGTCGGCGATGTCCAGGCCCGGCCGTAGTGCGGCGGCGGTGATGATCAGTTCCGAGTTGCGCAGGTCTAGCAGGTGGGTGCGCAGCGGCTCCGGGGCGGTGCGGACCATGCCGACCAGGGCGTTGATGGCCGCGGTTCGCGACTTCACTGCGGAGGTGCGGGCGGTGCGGATGACTCGGATTGCCTCCACCTGTCCGTCTCGGTTCTTCGGCGTGGTGGTCGCGGTGCCTGCCAGGACCGCGCGGGCGGCGGCTTCGGCGTCGATCGGGTCGGACTTGCCGCGTTGGCGGCGCATCTTGCGGTTGGGTCGATCGACCTCGACGAGATGCACGCCTTGGGCGCGTAGGTAGCGGGCCAGGCCGACGCCGTAGCTGCCGGTGCCCTCGATCCCGATCGACCGCAGGGGACCGTGTTCGCTCATCCAGGCCAGCAGAGCCCGGTAGCCGGCCACCGTAGTGGGGAATTGGCGGTGGCCGAGCATCCGGCCGATCTCGTCGATGACAACGGCGGTGTGGGTGTCGGCGTGGGTGTCGACGCCGCCGATGACTTCGTACTGGTGCTCTGTCATGGTGGGGGTGCTGTCCTTCCAGGTGGCCAACCGGGGCAGCACGCACCGTCGGACGGACGGACAGCACGGTGATGGGACCTCTTGCACAGGCTCCTGTCAGGTCACACCCGTCCGTTCGGCGCGTGCACCCGGCGCGGCCGACAAATCAGACCGAAGGGCAGCCGTGGCGCCAGGTGGAAAACGAGTCAGACCAGCGCCGGGAGCACGACGATCATGGCCGACCGGGCGGGACGAAGCATCTCACCGTGGAAAACGCCCTGATCATGGTCAGATGTGCTAACAGCCCCGCGACCAGCAGTTGTGTCGGCGGCTTCCTGGGCTGGGCGCCGCATGGCTTTAACATCCCAGGTGCGCGCGACTGCGGTGGCAGCTAGCGGTGATGGGCCGGCCAGTCTGGCCCGAGGGACCCGGTTACGGGGTGAGGGATCCTCCCTCGTTGGAGGGCCACCACCGACCCGGCTGTGCAATGCGTCGGTCATTCGTTGTCGCGGATCTCCACCCCCGCATGCCCTCGTCTCTTCGACCATGACGTCAAGGGGGCGGAGAATGAGTGGCACTCGCGGCCGGCGTAGTGGGGCCTGGAGGTGATGCCGGCCCGCCCGCGGGGGAGCGCCGGGGAGGGGCCGGTGCTGCGTCGGCCGGTCGCGCCGATGCTCGCGGCGCCGGTGGACGTGGTGCCTGAGGGGCCGGGCCTGGTTCACGAGCCGAAGTGGGACGGGTGGCGGGCGGTCGCCTTCCGCGAGGCGGATGGGGTGTACCTGCAGTCGCGGGCCGGCCGGAACCTGACCACCTACTTCCCGAACCCTCGGGAATTGCATCGGATGGGCTCGTTCCATCGTGAGCTGCTAGCTCTGGAGCCTACCTGCGACCGATTACGCCCTCGGGCAGAGGGCTAGTGAGCTGGGCTTTTGGACTGTCGGTCCCGTCTGATGCATGATTCACCCGTCATACGAGCTCGGGGAGGGCGAGTGGGGCGGGCTAACCTCGCGGGTTCGGCGGGTCTGGAGCTGGTCGCCGGTGTGGTGCAGTTGCGGCCTCAGGAGGCGATGGTGGAGGCGATGCTGCGGGGCTGGCGGGCGCAGCAGACGGCGCGGGGGCTGCGGGAGGAGACGATCGCGCAGCGGGAGCATCTGGTCTGGGGTTTTTTGGCCTTCACGAATGAGTTTCCCTGGGCGTGGTCGGCCTCCCATGTGGATGAATGGTCGTTGTCGTTGACCAGCGAGAAGCATCTGCGGCCGTCGACGATCCGTAGCTACCATTGCCAGTTGCGGTTGTTCACCGAGTTCCTGACCGATGGCCGGTACGGCTGGGTAGCGGCGTGCCAGGAGGCGTTCGGAGCGCATCCTGTCCCGGTTTGCCATGAGTGGAACACGCTGTCGCATCTGGATGACTACGAGGGCGATCCCGAGGCGCGTGCTTTCACTCGTGAGGAGCTGCAGCGGTTCCTGGACTATGCCGATGATCAGGTCGGCCGGGCGGTTCGGGCCGGTCGCAAGGGGGCGTTGGCCGCGTATCGCGATGCCACCTTGTTCAAGGTGATCTACGGGTGGGGGCTGCGGCGTACCGAGACCGCGAAGCTGGACCTGCTGGACTGGGGCCGCAACCCGGCGGCTCCGGAGTTCGACCGGTTCGGGATGCTGCATGTGCGTTACGGCAAGGCCAAACGGGGTCAGCAGCCGCGCCGGCGCAACGTCGCCTCGGTGATGGGATGGGCGGTCGAGGCGGTGGCCGACTATGTGCACAACATCCGGCCGCGGTTCGGTTCAGAGGAGCACCCGGGCATGTGGGTCACTGAGCGGGGTGGCCGCATCAAGCCGGCCGAGATCAACGCCCGCTTCGGTGCCTACCGTGAGGCGTTGGGGATGTCGAAGGCACTGACGGTGCACTCGCTGCGCCACTCGTATGTGACGCACCTGACGGAGGACGGCGTGGACCGGCGATTCATTCAGCAGCAGGTTGGGCATGAACGCGACAGCTCAACAGCGGTGTATACCCACGTCAGCGACGACTTCATGAGTACGGCGTTGCGTAGGGCGCTGTCGCCGGCCTTCACCGGCGGCGGCATCGGAGCCGAGGAGGAACGTTGAGCGGCGCCAAGCTGGACTACCGGTGGCATCTACGTCAGGTGATGGCCAGCCGCGGCATGTTCTCCACCACCGACCTGCTCGGGCCCTTGGCCGAGCGGGGTATCCGGCTGTCTTCCAGTCAGGTCTACCGGCTGGTCGTCGAGCGGCCGGAGCGCTTGAGCTTGAAGGTCTTGATGGCGTTGCTGGACATCCTCGACTGCCGGATGGACGACCTGGTCGAGCCCGTCGCAGCCCAGGCAGCCGCTCGGCCACGCAAGGCGGCCGCCGCCGGGCAGGCGGGGGTCGGGGATCTGCGGCCCAAACGGGCCCGCATCACGGGTATCGAGAAGTGACCGCTGCGGACAGCGGAAACGAGCTTGGCCTGCTGCTGCCCGTCGTGGAGGCCATCACCCGGGTTGATCCCACGGTCGACCCCGCGCTGGTGGGCGCGACGGTCGCCGCGGTGGTGGGCGGCCACGCCGCCAAGCGCCGTCGGCTGGTGCAGGCGATCTCGGAGCGGCCGCAGGTGCTCGTCGACGGCCAATCACCGGCTCCTTCGGTCGTGGGCCAGCTCCTCCTGGCGTTACGCCAGGCGGGCCTGGCGCAGGTGTCGGCGCCCCGCTGCGCGGGCTGCGGCAAGGGCCTGGTGAGGAACATGTGGCGACGCGGCGGGCAATGGTACTGCTCGGTGTGCGGCGAGCGACGGGAGCCCTGTGCTTCCTGTGAGCGGATCACGAAGGCGCACAGCCGGGACCGGGACGGGCGAGCGCTGTGTGCCCGCTGCACGCCGGCAGACCGCGCCGCGTGCCTGCAGGCGGTCGCCGCGGCCGTCGCCACGGCGGACCCCGGCATACCCGCTCACCTGATCGAGGAAGCCGTGCATGCGTCGGCACCCAAGCCCCAGCAGCTGCGACGACTCGCCTGGGCCGTCACAGAACGTCCAGACCTGCTCACCGGATCAGGGCACGACGCTCCGACCCACACGGTGCTGCTGCTCATCGACCACCTCCGCGCACAGAGCGCTACCCGCATTCACCCGCCCGCCTGCCCCGGTTGCCGGCGCACTGTTGCGCTGGTCGAGTACCGCGACGGAGCGCGGGTCTGCCACACCTGCGCCGGCAAGTCCCGCGCAGTGGAATGCAGCCGCTGCGGCAAGGTTCGCGAACCGTCCGCCCGCGATCTGCAGGGACGTCCGCTGTGCCGGTACTGCAACGCGACCGACCCCGCGAACCTGAAGCCGTGCGTGCGCTGCGGCCGGCGCCGTCGTGTTCACGCCCGCACCGACGACGGGCCGGTCTGCGAGGCGTGCCGGACACCGCCACCGATGCAAGCGTGCTCCATCTGCGGCCGGCTCGCGCACTGCGAAACCTCGAAAGCCACTGGCTTGCCGTGGTGCGTGCCCTGCCGAAGCAGGCGGACGAGGTGCACCGGCTGCAGCCACGTCCGGCTCGTGCGCAGCGGCACGACCGACCGGCCGTTATGCGCTGCCTGCACCCGGGCCGAACCTGGGTTCTGGCTGTGCTGTCCCCGCTGCGGCGTCTCCGGCCAGCTCACGGCCGCCGTGTGCAAGCGCTGCACGCTCAGCGACCGGCTTGACCAGCTCCTGGCCGACCACACCGGCGCGATCCCCGCCCCGATGCAGGTACTACGTGACTTCCTCGTGGCCGGCGACCGGCCCCAGAACGTGTCGGCCTGGCTGCATCGCCAGCCCCGTGCCCGCTCCCTGCTGTCCGACCTCGCCACCGGCCGCATCCCGCTCACTCACGACACCTTCGACGCGCTGGAGCCCGACAAAGCCGGGCGGTACCTGCGAGAACTACTCGTCGGCGCGGGAGTGCTGCCGCCCCGCGACGAGCTCCTGGCCCGGCTGGAACGGTGGCTGCACGCCACCATCGACGCCATCCCCGACCCGGCCCAGCGGCACCTCGTGCAGCAATACACGGTATGGCACCTGCTCAGACGGCTCCGCCGTCGCGTCGCCGGCACCCCCGCCAACACCAACCAGTGCGGCGCGGTGCGGGACCAGACCCGCGCTGTCATCAGCTTCCTCGACCTGCTCAGCGACAACCACCTGACCTTGGCCACCTGCACCCACACCCACGTCGACCGGTGGCTCGCCGGCGGACAGATCCGCAACAGCAAGGCAGTCGGCGCCTTCCTCCGCTGGGCGAACGCCAACAAGCTGACAACGGTCTATCTACCCGTTCAGCAATGGGGTGGGCCAGGTGCACCCATCGACGGCGACGGCCGGTGGCAGGTCGCCCGCCAACTTCTTCACGACCACACCATCGACCTGGCCGACCGCGTCGCCGGGCTGCTCGTGGTCCTCTACGCCCAGAACGCCGCCGACGTCAGCCGACTCACCCTCGGCCAAGTGCAGATCACCGGCGACAGCGTGCGGATACGACTCGGCGACCGACCCATCGAGATACCCGAACCGCTCGCCGCGCTGACCCGCGAACTCGTCACCGCCAGAACCTGCTCCCACACCCACCTAGGCAGCCAGACGTGGCTGTTCCCCGGCCGGCTCGCCGGACGCCCCATCACCGACGGCGCGCTGCGTGACCGCCTGGCGCGGATCGGCATTCACGTCACGGAAGCACGGACCGCGGCACTGTTCCATCTCGCCATCGAACTGCCCGCTGCGATCCTGGCACGCGTACTCGGCATCGACATCAAAGGCGCGGTCAGATGGCAACGAGCCTGCGCCGGAGACTGGGCCACCTACGCGGCCGACGTCAGCCGCCGACGCTGACCACGGAAACGCCGAGGTCAATGCGATGCCGCCTGGCGCCACACCTCGATCGAGGACAGGACCAGCAGCCAGTACCGGCACCAAGATCGGGGCTGAGCCTGGCAGGCCCTGTTGATCGAGTAGTCGGAATTCACCTCATCATCGCCGCCAGGGTGACGCCCTGTCACGGTCCGAGACCTGGGCTGCCTGTACCGAGCATCCGCAAGTAGCCGAGAATGAGTGCGCGCCGGGCCCCACATGATCAGGCCACGCGTCTGACCCGGCTGAACAGACCATGCGCCCTCCCACGTCGAACCCGGCGAAGGGTCAGTGACAGGTCACGGCATCGTCAGGACGACTTTGCCGCGGACGTGTCCGGTCTGGACCTCGCGATGCGCGTGGTGGGCTTCGGTCAGGGGGAACGTCGCGTGGATCGGGAGCTGCAGGCTGCCGTGCTCGTACAGCGTGACCAGTTCGCGCAGGGCCGCGGTCGACCGGCCGCCGACGCGTTGAATCCCGTGCGCTTTCGCGGCTTCGGCATCAACGAGGGTGCCGATCCGGTGGCGATCCGGCACGAGAGCAAGGGATACGGTGATCGCTTCGCCGCCGATGGCATCGAGCGCGGCGTCGATTGCGCCCGGCGCGAGTGCGTGAACCCGTTCGAGGAGGCCGTCTCCGTAGACGACCGGTGTAGCACCGAGCGAGCGGAGATAGTCGTGGTTGCGTTCGCTGGCGGTGCCGATGACCTTGGCACCCCAGCGGTGGGCCAGTTGTATGGCGATGGTGCCGACTCCGCCGGCGGCGGCGTGGATCAGTACGGTGTCGCCGGCACGGACGGCGATCTGCCGCAGCGCCGTGTGCGCGGTCTGGCCGACGGCGGGAAGACCGGCGGCCACGGTCCACGGCATCATGGCGGGCTTGCGTACCACGTCTGCGGCGTCAGCGACGACGTATTCGGCGTAGCACTGGCCGGTCGCCGACCCGAGGACCTGGTCGCCGGCCGCGAAGCCGGTCACCTCGTCGCCGATCTGGTCGATGATGCCGGCGTACTCGTTGCCGATGCGGGACGGAAAGTCGACGGGCATGACGCTTGCGAAGTCGCCGCGGCGGAGTTTGGCGTCGACCGGATTGACACCGGCGGCCTTGACCCGGATGCGGACCTGGCGAGCCTCGGCTGTGGGCGGGTCGATGTCGATGGGGTGCAGGACTCCCGGGTCGCCGTATTCGGCGAAGACGATCGCGATAGCCATGGGAATGCTCCTGGATTGTGCCGGTCAGGCGGGATACGGCTGTGCTGCGCGGGCGGTGTGCAACGCCCTTGCCCACCAGGCGAGCTGGCGCAGCAGTGTGGCCGCGGCGGTGTTGGCGGCATGCGGGTCATGGAGCCTTCCGTCGCTCTCGAACTGGCCGTGGGCCATGTGGAAGCTGACGGTGTCGCGGATGCCGACCGCGTGCAGCTCGGCGAAGACCTGCCGGAGCTGCTCGACGGCGCGCAGCCCGCCGGCGAGGCCGCCGTAGGAGACGAACCCGACTGGCTTGGCTTGCCATTCGGCGCGGACGGCGTCGATCGCGCGTTTGAGCGCCGCCGGATAGCCGTGGTTGTACTCGGGTGTCACGATGACGAATGCGTCGGCGGCGTCGATCCGGGCGGTGTACGCCGCGGCATGTGGGCTGTGTTCGAGACTGTCGGGCAGCTGGAGGTCGTACAGGTCGATGACGTCGAGCTTCAGGTCGTCGTGCTGCTGTGCCCGAGTGACGAACCAGCGGCCGACGGTTTCGCCGAACCGTCCGGTCCGGGTGCTGGCGATGATGACCGCGAGCTGCAGCGGCATGTCGCTCATCGGCTGGTCTCCTCCGGATCGTCTGAGGCCGGCGAGGCCGAGTAGGGTCCGCTGGCTGGCGGCAGCCCCTGCCGGATGTCGGTGAACAGTTGGGCAAGGTCGGCGCGCTGTTGGGCGGTGAGCCCGCCGAAGGCCATCCGCTCTAGGTCGGACCAGATCTCGCGGATACGTGGACACAGCCGCCGGCCCTTGCTCGTCAGGCTGACGACCATCGACCGCTTGTCGGTCTGCGACGGTGTCCGCGTGATCAGGTCGGCGCGCTCCATCGCCTGGAGGGTGTTGGTGACGGTGGACCGATCGCGGCCGAGGAAGTAGACGATCTCCGACTGCGGTGTGCGCCCATGCTCCTGCAGGAACAGCACGACCAGCTCTTGCGGGGCGACCAGGTCGATCTGCTGCAGCATCGCGGTCGCGATCGCGGCGTGGGCTCGCACGAGCTGCAGCATGAGCGAGCTCAACGGCGCCTCGGCCACGCTGACGCCGACGTGCGCTGGCCGGGTGCCGACTGCGCCGGGTTCCGTGGTCATGATCTCACCTCATCCAACTTGTTGGCATGCCAGCAAATTAACATACTGCTGGCATGCCAACAAAATCTGACGGGTCCGCCGACACGCAGCCGACCAACGACCGGCTCGACCCGGCGCTGCTCCGTATCGCCGGGATCGTCCTGCTCGGCGCGGTCGCCGCGCTGCTGGACACGACCGTGGTCACCGTGGCGCTGGATCAGCTGGGCGAGGCGTTCTCAGCGCCGGTCTCCACCGTGCAGTGGGTGTCCACGGCGTACCTGCTGGCGATGGCGCTGGTCATCCCGCTCACCGGATGGTGCGTCGACCGCTTCGGTTCCCGCCGGACGTGGCTGGCTGTGCTGGCGCTGTTCCTGGCCGGCTCTGTGTTGTGCGGCGTCGCCTGGTCGGCGCCGAGCTTGATCGCCTTCCGCGTGGTGCAGGGCTTGGGCGCGGGCATGATCCTGCCGCTGACCCAGCTCATCCTGGCGCGGGCCGCCGGCGCACAGCGGTTCGGCCGAGTCATGGCGCTGGTCGCCGTCCCCGGTAACCTCATCCCCATTGTCGGACCGGTGCTCGGCGGGCTGCTGCTCGACGGTGTGTCCTGGCGATGGATCTTCCTGATCAACGTGCCCGTGTGCGTACCCGCCCTCATGCTGGCCTGGCGGGCGCTGCCCGCCGACCCCGTCGACAGCGGCAGGCACCCGCTCGACGTGCTCGGCATCGCGCTGCTGTCACCGGCCGTGCTCGCCCTGGTCTACGGCCTCGCACAAGCCGGCGAGCAGTCCAGCTTCCTCACCGCCGACACGGCGGTCCCGGTCGCGATCGGCCTCGGGCTGCTCGCGGCGTTCTCCGCGCACGCCCTGCGCGCCAAAGCGCCCATCATCGACCTGCGTCTGTTCCGATTTCGGTCGTTCCGCGCGTCCGCGGTATTGATGGTGCTGACCGGCGCGGCGCTCTACGGCCCGATGCTCCTGCTACCCCTCTACTACCAGCAGGCCCGCGGATTCGACGCGTTCACCACCGGCCTCGTGCTCGCCCCGCAAGGCATCGGCACTGCCGTCGCGCTGCCCATCGTGGGCCGGCTGGCCGACCGCCTCGGCCCCAGACCCCTGGTGGCCGCCGGTGCGCTGATCACCACCGCCGGAACCCTCCCCTACACGCTGCTGCCCAACGACCCGAACGACATCATCCTCAGCGCGTCGTTGCTCTTGCGCGGCATCGGCATGGCAGCCGTCGGCATCCCCGCGATGGCAGCCGCCTACCAACAACTCCCGCACACCGCGATCCCACAAGCCACCACCATGGTGAACGTCATCCAGCGCATCGGCGCATCCCTGGGAATCGCCGTGATTGCCGTCATCCTCCAACAACAGGTAAACCATGACCCGGGCGGCGTCCACCCCTACGCGAGCACCTTCTGGTGGATGGTCGGATTCGCGCTTCTGCTGCTGCCCTGCGCCTCCCTCCTGCCCGCACGAAAGCGGATACAGCCGTAGCGCGAAGCGATGCACCAGCATCGGTGCCGTCAGGCACGAGGGCGGATCTGCATCTCCCCATGGCCTTTGCCGGTCTCCTGGCAGGACCGAAGAGAGACAACGCGCACATCTACCGCTGACCGGGCGCCCAGGGGGCAGTGCGCCGCTGAACTACATGTCACGCGAGAACTGGCTCCATGCGATTCACGATCAGGAGCCCCCTGGGCTCGCGACCACACGCGGCTTGCCTCGGTACCTCCACGACTACGCCGCCTCGACACACCTCTTCGTCGAGCATTCCAGGCGTCACGAAGGCCAGCATTCGGACAGTTCTGATATCCCACATCGCCGGCAGACATCACCCGCGCGATCCAGGCGGCCATCCCACCGGGCGTCGTGCTCGACGGCGAACTGATCGTCTGGGAACGAGGCCGCACCAACTTCGCCCAGCTGCAGCGCCGCGTCACCGCCGGCCGAGCCCTCCTACGCCTGGCCCGCGAATGCCCCGCCCACTACGTGCTGTTCGACCTGCTCGCCGATGCCGACGGCAGGGTGATCCTGGACCTGCCGCTGTCGGAGCGTCGGGCCCGGCTGGAGCGGCTGCTTGCCGACGCGCCGGCGCAGCTCACCCTGACCCCGCAGACGGCCGACATGCGGCAGGTGTCGGACTGGCTGCTGCACTGGACCGTCGCGGCGGGCATCGAAGGCGTGGTCAGCAAGCGGCTGGCCGGCCGGTACGAGCCCGGCCGCCGCGGCTGGTCAAAGTTCCGCACCCGCATCGTCACGGACGCCATCGTCGGCGGGGTTACCGGCACCCTCCGCAACCCGGAAACCGTGCTGCTCGGCAGGCTCGACAGGCGGGGACGACTGCGCTACACCGGCCGCTCCCACCCGCTGACCACCGTCCAGGCCAGGGAGCTGGCGGCGCTGCTCACACCACCGCGCATGCCACGCCCCGGCATGATCGCCCACCCGTGGCCGCAGCCGCTGCCCGCATCCTGGTCCGGCCAGTTGGACCGGCCCGAGCCCTTGCCGTATATGCAGGTCGACCCAGTTGTGGTGGCCGAGATCGACGCCGACGTCGCGTTCGAGCACCAACGGTGGCGCCACCGGGTCCGCTACGCGCGGACCCGGCCGGACACGTCGATCTCCGACGTGCCGCTACTCCTCGGCGAGGGCGACGACCCCTTCGGGATACCAGCCGGCTGACAGGCGCGAACCCGCGGAGGTGGTACCGAGTGCCGTGCAGGTGGCTGCGGGCCTCGGATCTGCGTCATGTGGAAGGCGCGCATCGCCCCAGCAACGCGCTACAGAGCGCTGAAGCGAGCGACGACCGGGGCGTGATCCGGCACAATGACCGCCTCCCGGCTGCGGGTGGAGGCGCCGATCGAGGTGATGTCGTCAACGAGCGAGTCGATGCTGACAAGGCGCAGCTGGAGATCGCGAGTGGCCAGGATGTGGTCGATGAGCTCGCCGCGGCCTTGGTAGATGCGGGAGTAGGCGCGGGCTGGAGGCAGGCGTCGGCCGAGGTTGTACAGCCGGACCGCGTCGCCCTTGTCCGGGCGGTGAACGTCGCCGTCCGCGGGGCCCTCCAGCAGCACCGTGGTGACGGCGTCAGGTCCGTCGTTGAGGTCGCCGCACAGGATTGTCGGCATGCCCGGCTGCCCGTCGACGGCGGCCGCGGCAAGGACGTCGTTGAGGTGTACGCGCAGCGCGACGGCCTCGGCGGTGCGGCGTAGCAGGGCGTAGCCGGCGCCGCGGGCGCGTTCGTCTTCGGTGCGGGGGTAGCGCCGCCCGCCGGGGTAGGTGAGCAGCTTGCTCTTGAGGTGGGCGGTCAGCAGCCGTAACCCGGGGCCGCCGCAGTCGACGTGCACCTGGACCGCCCCGCGACCGAGGTGAATGAGGGTTCCGCCGTCGACGTCGGGGACCGCCGGTAGCCCCGGCTGTGGCAGCGCGACGATTTGCGCTTCGTCGGTCAGGGTGTGGCGGGCGAGGACAGCCACGCGGATGCCACGGCTGTCCGGGTGGGAGGACACCACCGCCTGCCAGGGCTCGCCGAGGGCTGCCCGGAGGTCCTCAACAGCGCCCAGCGAGCCGATCTCCTGGAGGGCGACCACGGCAGCGCCGGTGCCGGAGATGAGCCCAGCGAGATAGGCGAGCTTCGCGGCGTACGTTTCTGCCGCCGACGTGTCGGTGTCGTCGGGGCGGAACAGGTTCTCCACGTTCCACGTCATGACGACCAGGTCGTCGGCCACCGTCGCTCCCAGCGTGCGCTACCAGCCTGAGAGTCGCACTCTAAGACGCCGCTGGAGCCACGATCGCCGCTGCGTCGCCATGTCGACAGCCGCAAGCAACAACAGGCACGCCTGCCCGGTCACTAGGGCGGCGCAGGGAGGCTGGTCCGGGCCAGTATTCGCAGAAGCCTCTTTCCCCCTTCACAAAGGCGACCTTCGATGGACATGCTCGGCCGAGATGGTCGCTGTTCATCGCGCTGCCGAGGAGGCCTTCATGCCAGTCACCCGACAGTCCCCCCGAACCTCACTACGGCGGCGAGCCTTTACCGCCGTAGCCACCGTGGCCCTGGCCGGCGCCTACCTACTCGCCGTGGACGCTGCGCCAGCGCTCGCGACGCCTCCCGGCATCCCGTCCAAGTCGACCGCCCAGTCGCAGCTCAACGCCCTCACCGTCAAGTCCGAGGGCTCGACGAGCGGGTACTCCCGGGACCTGTTCCCCCACTGGATCACCATCAGCGGCACCTGCAACACCCGCGAGACCGTCCTCAAACGCGACGGCACCTCCGTCGTCACCGACAGCAGCTGCGCCGCCGTGTCCGGCCGCTGGTACAGCCCATACGACGGCGCAACCTGGACGGCCGCCTCCGACGTCGACATCGACCACGTCGTACCCCTCGCCGAGGCCTGGCGCTCAGGTGCCAGCGGATGGACCACCAGCCGGCGGCAGAGCTTCGCCAACGACCTCAGCCACCCGCAGCTGATCGCCGTCACCGACAACGTCAACCAGGCCAAGGGCGACCAGGACCCCTCCACCTGGCAGCCGCCCCTGTCGTCCTACCGGTGCACCTACAGCAAAATGTGGATCACCGTGAAGTACACCTGGGGTCTGACCCTGCAGTCGACCGAGAAATCCGCCCTGCAGAGCATGCTCAACACCTGCGCCTCCTGACCCTGCCCCCGGCTGATCCAGCAGCCGTGCGCGACGTGGCGCGGGCGGCCAGGCCCGGTGCGAGAGCCTGACCGCCCCGTCGTCCCCGCACGTCCCCGGCCAGCAGAGATATCGGGGCGCGAGCGGCTCGCCCGTCTGCGACCGCTGGTCACGGTGGCGGAAGGACGTTGCCGTCACGGGCCCACGTCTGGGTGCCGTCGAGCCAGACAACCGCCGGCTCGCCGTCGCCGTGCAACTGGCCCTGCCCATTAACCCGCAGGAACGTGGGGCGTTCGCTCATAACCGCGACGTCGGCGAACGGCCACCACGGTCCTGCCGCCAGAGCCACCTCCCTGCACGCTTCCCACGCGGAGTCAGAAGCGATTCCGAGCAGCGCTCGGTAGACGTCGATGGCGGCGAGAAGAAGCCAGTCGGGATAGAAGTTCCACGCTGGTTCGAAAAACCAGTCCCGCGGGTTCAGGCAGTACCGGACGACGGCATGTCCCTCGTCGTCCTGGTCCACAATGCTGCTCCCGGTGTCCCAGAACCTGGCGGGCACCAGCGTGTAGCTCGCGGTGATGTTGCGGTCGATGCTCGCCCAGATCGGGGAATGCACCAGGTCGTACACCTGCCGCACCGCGTGCAGCACCGGCGCGAGCGCGGCGCCTTCGAGTTCGGTGACCGGGTTGCAGCGGTAGGGGTACTCCATGAGGTCGTAGCGGGCTTCGACGCCGTCGTAGCGCTGTTCGCCGTAGTAGCCCGTCCACTCCATGAACTGGTGGAAGTCCCCGTGGGCGGTGAACCGGTCGAGTTCGCTGGTCTGCTCCCAGATCGGCGCCCGCGCTGCGGCAAGGGAGCGGTTGAGGTTGTCGCGCCGCACCGACCTGACCAGCGACCGGTGTCCGTCGCCGATGACACGGTGCAGCTGTTCCATGGCGGCGGGGGGAGAGGGGCACCAGAGGAATCGGGAGGGTTCGGGGTGCCCCGCCGCCTGGTAGGCCAGACGGACGGCGGCTTCGGCACGCGCGTGGTCGGCGGGTTCGCAGGACAGCGCCGCCTGTGTCCACCTGTTGGCGACGGCTTGTGCTTGTGCGGACATCGGGCTGGTGGGTGGCTTCATGATTTCCTCCGACGAGGATCGTGTGGACAGGTTGATATCGACGGTGGGCTATCGGGTCAAGTTGTGGGCGGTCCCGCATTGTTCGGGTCAGCTCGGCTAGCTGCTGTGCACCTACGCTGGCGGCTCCGGCGGTCCGCCCCCTGAGTCCCCGGTTTGATGGCTGTGAGTAGTTCGTGGGTGACGTGAATGTGATCGTCATGTTTGACTGAGGTCTATGGGTACGGGGGAGGCTCGCCTGGCGATCGACTGCGGTATCGCCAGCACAGCCGCGGTGCTGGCGTGGCCGGACGGCACTTGGCTGCCGCTGATGTTCGACGGCGAACCAGCCCTGCCGAGTGCCGTGCTGGTCGGCGGGGACGGCGACGTGCTGACCGGCCACCAGGCATGGCAGGCCGCTGCCGCGGATCCGCAGCGGTTCATCCCCGCCCCACGGCGGTCATCCGAGCAGCAGCTCGCCGTTGCCGGCGCGGATGTCGACACCTTGGACCTGGTCGCCGCGACGCTACGTCGGGTCACCGCCGAGGCGCAGCGGGCCGTCGGGTCGGTGGTGGAGGACGTGCGGCTGGTGGTGCCGGCCGGATGGGGGCCGCGGCGGCGGACGTGGATGCGCCACGCCGCGCACCGGGCGGGCCTGCCCCAACCCCGCCTGATCGAAGCCCCCGTGGCCGTTGCCGGACACTTGCTGGCGACCGGGGTCCAGCTGCCGGTGGGGTCGTACATCGTGGTGTGCGACGTCGGCGCCGGCGCCGAGGTCAGCGTCCTGCGGCGCGGGCCGGCCGGGTTCGAGGTCCTCGCTACCCTCGCCGACGCCAGCGCGGGTGGGACAGCGATCGACGAAACCCTCACCGCCATGTTCGCCGACACCAGCCCGGCAGGTGGCGACGGGCAGCGGTGGGCCCTGCTGGCCAGCGTCGGCGCCGCGAAGCATGCCCTGGCCGACCGTGTCGCGGTGACGGTGCCGCTGCCCCAGGGCCAGGCCGCGGTGCTCAACACCGACCTCCTCGAGCAAGCCGCCCATCCTGTCCTGCAGCGCGTCGCTCAGCTGGCGACAGAGGCGATCGCCGCCGCCGAGATCGCGGTCAACGACCTTGCCGGCGTCTACTGCGTCGGCGGAGTCGCCCGGATGCACCTGCTGGAAAAAGTCCTCACCGAGACCGTCGGTGTCACCCCGACCGTGGTGGCGGACCCCGCCACGGCGGCCGTCCGGGGAGCCGCCGACGCGGGCGCCGCTGACGCCACAGCGGCCGCAGGGCTGCCGGCGGAGGAGCCAGTGCCACCCCTGCGACGGGCCGCCGCGATCGCGGTACCCGGCTTCATGTCGCTCGGCCTGGTCTCCCAGTTCCTGCTGACTCCCGAATGGAACGGAAGCTACCTCTACAAGTGGGCGCTGCTGAACTGGGGTGAACTGGCCGTGGCCGCCGTGTTCGCGGTGATCGCCAGCCTCGGCGCCGGTACCGTCCTCGCCTCCACGATCGCCGCCCGCACCAACCCGGCGGTGAGCCCTGGCTCCCAGACCGGCACGGGCATCCTGGCGTCGGCGTCCCTCGGCGTCGCGGTCAGCGGCATGTACGCCGTCGTCGGCAGCCTCTACATCGGCGACCCCGCCGGCGGATTCCTGCGCTGGGCGCTGCTGCCGATCGCCCCGATCGTCGCCGCGGCCGCGGTGATGGCCCTCGTCGCCGCCCGACAGTGGCGCACCCCACCCGGCGGCTGGTCGCAGCTACTCGCGTTCCCGACCGGCTCCGTGGTCACCGCCGGGCTGGGGATGATGCTCATCCAGTACTCCCTGACCGCGGACCGCTGGCCCCACATGGTCCTGTGGATCGACCTCGCCAGTCGCCTCGGCGGCCTGCTCCTCGGTGTCGGAACCGTCATGGCCGTCGTCTCCCAGCCCATCCTGCGGCTGATCCTCGGCGCACCCCTCGCCGTCATCACCGCCGCGTTGGTCGGGTGGCCTGCCTCCGGAATCCTCGGGGCGATCTACGCGATCGCCGTGGCCGCATGGTGGCTGCGCCAGCTGTGGACCCGCCTCCTTCGCCCCGCAGCGCCCGCAGTTCGATGAGCGGCGGGCCGAGGCGCGGACAACCGCGCCCAGCAGAGGTCAGCTCCTTCAGGAGGTGGGTGAGGTGAGGTGGCCGCGAAGGGTCACATCCCTCGCCTTCGCTCTGCTTCTTCTGGGTATGCCGCCGTGGCTGCTGGCGAGGTTCTTCGGCCCGCCGCTGCACAGCTGGCCAACCCTGCAGCAGCTCCGCCTCTGGGCCGCGCAACCCCTCACCACCCAGACGCTGACCGCCGGGCTGACGGTGGTCGCATGGCTGCTCTGGCTGCTCGTGGCTTACGCGGTCATCGTCACCGCCGCACGGCGTCTGCGTGCCGGCGCCCGCTGGCTGCGGCGCCTGCCGCTGCCGACACCCCTGCAAGCCACCGCCACCGGCATGGCCGGCGCTGCCGCCCTGACCGCCGCGGCCAACACCACCGCGACAGCCCCGCCCGTCCAGCCCATCGCTGTCTCCGCCGGCACACTCCACCACGACGCTGTCGACGCGCACCCGGCACCCGAGGTCCACGCGGGGGAGGGCGTCACCATCCCGGGCGGCTGGCTGCCTCAGAAGACGGCCGACCAGGTGGCCGCCGCGGCCACACTTGTGTGGCTGAGGCGCCGACGCCTCTACCAGCCCGGCCTGCGGGAGTCTCCGGATCAAAACGACCCTGACCTGGCGCCGCTGCCGGCGGCCGTCACCGCCGTCCAGGCAGCCGTCTGCGTCCCCGACCAGGACTCCAGCGAACGGTCGCCCGACGAGCAGCCCCGGGCTACCGCGCCGCCGTCAATCGCCGCGTTACCTCCGACGGGCGTCGCCTTCGCCGGCGGCGGCGCGGCCGACGCCGCCAGGGGAGTGCTGGTCACCGCGCTGCTTGCGGCGTTGCGCGATCCGCCCGACGCCATCCGCGTGGTCATCACCCGGTCCGCCCTGACCACGCTGCTTCCGCCGGCCGCCACCGCAGTCTGCGACAGCATCCCCGCCCTCCGGGTCACCGAGACCGCGGCCCACGCCGTTGAGCTGATCGACTCCCTCGCGTCGCCCACAACTGACACGGCTGGCCCGTCGCCGCCGAGACACGAGGAGCCTTCGCGGCTGGTGCTGATCACCGATCCGCCGCCGGGGCCTGCCGCCGACCGGTTGGCGGCCCTGCTCGGCGCCGGCCGAGCAACCGCGGTCGTCCTCGGCGCATGGCCGCTCGGCGCCACGTGGAGCGTCGACCAGCACGGCCGGACGGTGAATGCGCGGCTGCCGGGGCAGGCAGGGCCCCGGCTGTGCGTCCTGGACCGGGTTGCCGCGATGGACCTGCTCACGGTCATCGCCCCGCCCACGCCAAGCCGCACTCCGCAAGCAGGCACCGCCCCCCGCACAGCCGTTCCCGAACAGCGACGGCAGGCGCCCGAGGTCCGGATTCCCCGCCAAGCCGGCGAGGACCGCACGCCCCAGCCCACCCCGCCCGTTGCCGCGCAGCCGCCGGTCGAGCTGCGGGTGCTCGGCCAGCCCACGCTGCTCATCGACGGCCGGGCCGTGACCATCCGCCGCAGCGCCGCCGTGCAGATCCTGACCTTCCTCGCCGTGCACCGCCACGGCGCCACCACCGCACAACTCGTGCAGGCAATCTGGCCCGGCCTGGCCGTCCACACCGTCACCAACCGCCTCTACACCACCCTCAGCGTGCTACGCGCCGCCATCCGCGCCGCCTCGGATCTCTCGATCATCGACCACACCGACGACCGCTATCGCCTGCGCAGTGAGCACCTTGAGGTCGACCTGTGGCGGCTGCACAGCGCCGCCCACCACGCCGCCACCACCCTCACCGACCCCGCCCGCGCGTGGCAGGCCGTGATCGACGCCTACACCGGCGACCTCGCCGCCGGCCACACCTGGCCCTGGATCGACCCGCCCCGGGAAGGCGCCCGCCGGCTCGTCCTCGATGCCTACGCCGCCGCCGCGTCGACCCAACACGATCCCCGCCGCGCCGTGGAGCTCCTGCAGGCCGGGATCCGCGTCGACCCCTACAACGAGAACCTCCACCAGCGGGCCGTCGACATCCTCACCACGCTGGGAGACCACGCCGCCGCACAACGGCTGCGCGACGCCCACCGTCACCGGCTCAGCATCGCCGGGCTGCACCCCAGCGACACCCTCGGCCAGCCCCGCGAACACAGCAACGCCTCCACCGGCGACTAGCGAACCCCGCCAGACATCGAAGCGCGGCAGCGCGAGCCACCCCGTTGCGGAAGCGACCGATCGCAGGGGCCGTAACTCGTTGACCTGCGGTTGTAAGGGCGCGTGAGGTTTTGTAAGGCGCTGTAAGCCGTCGCACCGGTGCGCCGCCATCGCCACGGCCATAGCGTCAGATCATTCCCAGCCCACCGCCATCCGCAGCCCTCGTTCGCGGCGCGCTCGCCGCTGCATCCGGCCTAGCGGCGGCGTGGCAGCCCGCGACGCGAGGAGGTCAGGTGAGGTCCCGAGCAGCGAACGCCGCGGCCGCCGCCACGTCCATCATGTCCACCCTTGTCGTTGCCGCGATCCTCGTCGCAAGCGGCGTGTGGCATCCTCGGCTACCGTCGCCGGCGGCGCTCCGGCAGTGGATTCACCAACCGTTGACGACCGACTTCGTCATCCTCCTGGCCGGAGCAGGCACCGTGATGCTGTGGCTGCTCCTGGCAACCACCGTCCTGACCCGCGCCTACACGACGCTGGCTCGCCGCCTGCGCTGGCTGCCCGCACTACACCTACCCGGCCCCGTCCAAGGCCTCACCGCCGCACTGCTCGGCGCCACCGCCGTCACCACCGCCACCGCGGGCACCCCCGCCCACCCCGCCCCCGCAACCGGAACCACGCACGACAGCGACGCGCAGACTCCGGAAGCTTCGACCACCGCCCCAGCGACCCGCCAGGTGAGCAGCAGTCAACAGCTGATCCTGATGGCCGCCGACCGTGCCTACACCCACACCGTCAGGCGAGGGGACACCCTCTCCAAGATCGCCGCTGAGCGGCTCGGCGACCCCGACCGCTGGCCCGAAATCTTCGCCCTCAACCGCGGTACCCACTTCACCCACACCGGCGGAACCCTGCGCAACCCGAACGTCATCTACCCCGGCTGGATCCTCACCCTGCCCGACGGCGCCACCCCACCGATCAAACACCGACCCCGCCCCGGATCGCCACCGTCGGCCCCGGATGAGCCGGACCTCGCCACCCCTGCTCCCGCCCCGACAACCGCCCGGCCGCCCTCGACACCGCACCCGGCCCCACCCACGGCAACCACTCCCACAATCGAGCCGAGCCACGCGCCGACACCCACCACCGCCGGCACCTGCGCCAGCGCAGACAACACGACGAGCACGCCTACCTCGGGACCGACCGCGGAGCGTGAACCCCGCCCCAGCAGCACCGACCGGGGCGTGGTGCTGCCCAGCGGCAGCTGGATAAGCCTGGGCCTCGCCCTGGCCATCGCCACCGCCGCCGCCCTCGTCTGGGCGCACCGGCAGCGCCGCTACACCGCGGGCAAGCCCTCCACCACGCCGCGCTGGGAAAAGCAGACTCTCGCCCCCTTGCCCCGGCTGATTGGGCAGATCCGCCGCGCGCTGCGCCATCCCGCCGCCATCGCGGGCGAAACGGGCCAACACAACGAGCCGGCGGACGCTGCAGTCGGCGATCCCGACGGTGCCAGCACCCTGGGCAAGACCAATTCGAGCAGTCAACGCGCGACGTCACGCGATCCTTCGGCCACTGCCTCGCACGACACCTCCGCGCTGACCAGCAGCCACGGCTTCGGCCCGGTCATGCCGGCGCCTGCGCCGCTGACGGTATGGCCGCCCGCAGGGTTGGGCCTGACCGGACCCGGCGCAGACGCCGCCGCCCGAGGCTTCCTCACCGCCGCCCTCGCCGCCGACACCGACGAACATCCCCACGCGCGCACCCACGTCGTGATACCGGCAGCGACTGCGGCGACCCTGCTCGGCGCCACCACAGGCACCGTGCCCCGCACACCCCGGCTGAGGATCACCCCCACCCTCGACGACGCGCTGGACCTCCTCGAAGCCCTGGCGCTGCACCGCACCCGACTGGTCGACCAGCACGAGACCGCCACCGTCGCCGACCTACGCGCGGACCCCTACGAAGAGCCCCTCCCACCGGTCATGCTCCTCACCCACCCCCCGGACCGGCGCGAGCGCCCCCGCGTCGCCGCCCTCCTCACCCAAGGGCAACGCCTGGACATCCACGGCGTGCTCCTCGGCCCCTGGTCCGACGGCACCACCGTCACCGTCAACGAGGACGGCACCACCACACCCGCCGACACCGACCACGCCTCCCACCGCGGCGACATCGGCCGGCTCACCGTCCTCGAACCCACCGAGACCCTCGATCTGCTCGCCGTGCTGGCCGAGGCCCACACCGGCGAGGCCCCCTCCCCGGCCCCCACCGAGCCCACGCCCACCGCACAGCGCACAGCCGCTCAGCCCGACCCGCGAACACCGCTGCCGGACCAGCATCAGCGAGCAACGATGCCGGCCGACACACCCCTACACGGTGCTCACCACGAGATCCAGGCGCTCGACACGGGCCACGCTGACGCCCTCGACCAACCCGCCACCACCAGCACGCCGGCGACCAGCTCCAACCCACCCGTCCCCGAAACCGGCGCCCTCACCACGGTCGCGGTCACCGTGCTCGGTGCTCCCGCCCTCGCCCACGCGGACCCGCAGCGCAGCCTGCGCGCCAAATCCCTCGAACTGCTGGTATACCTGGCCGCACGCGACGGCGCCGCCACCACCGAGGCGATCCTCGACGACCTGCTGCCCGACGCACCCGCGAGCAAAGCCACCCACCGGCTGCACACCTACGTCTCAGACCTGCGCAGCGTCCTGCGCCACCACGGCGGACCCGGCACCTACCTCACCCACCCCCGCCACCGCTACGAGCTCAACCCCGACCGCCTCGACGTGGACCTGTGGCGGATGCGCGCCGCCCTCCGCGCCGCCAACACCGCCACCAGCAAAGCCGAACGGGTCGCGGCGCTGCGCCGCGCCGTCGACACCTACCGCGCACCGCTCGCCGACGGCTGCGACTACGAGTGGATCGAGCCCCACCGGGAAGCCGTGCGGCAACAAGCCCTCGACGCGGCCGTCGCCCTCACCGAGGAACTCGACGGCCAACCGGCCGAGCAGCTAGCCGTCGTCGACGCCGCCATCGGCCAGCACCCCTACGCCGAGCAGCTGTATCAGGTGGCCATGCGCGCCCGCGCGCACCTCGGCGACATCGACGGCGTGCGGGCCCTACGCCGAACCGTGACACGGCAGCTCGCCGACATTGACGCCGAGCCCGGCAACGACACGCTCACCCTGGCCGACCAGCTCATCGCCAAGCTGCGCTCCGCCGGCCGAGAGGGTCGGGCCGCAGCGCAGGGAGCACGATCGTGAGCCCGCTGACCAGCCCCACCACCCGTACCGGGGACAACTCGACAAGCGAGGCCGCGACTGATGTGGCTGTGGTGCACCTGAAGCGGCTTCGATGGGCAGTACGGGCAACGCTCACCCTCGGGGTCGCCGCATCGGTCGCCGCGAACGTGCTGCACGCCCGACCGAACCCGATCAGCCAGATCATCGCCGCGTGGCCGCCGCTGGCGCTGCTGCTCACCGTCGAGCTGATCTCCCGCGTCCCGCACCACCGCCGCTCCCTCGGCATCATCCGCATCGCCGCCACCAGCGTTATCGCCGCCATCGCCACCTGGGTGTCGTACTGGCACCTCGTCGGGGTCGCCGCCCGCTACGGCGAGGCCGGCGCAGGGGCCGCCTACCTGCTGCCCATCTCCGTTGACGGCCTGGTCATCGTCGCCAGCGTCAGCCTCGTCGAGCTCACCGCCCGGATCCGCGCGGGACAACCCGAACAGCACCCCCAGCCCCCTGTGGCCGCCACACCCAGTCCCGCGTCCACCACACGCATGCCGCACGCGAAATCAGCGGGCCGCCGAGACGAGGGCACTGCAGACGCGTCATCCGGCGCGAGGGCATCAGCCGATCCGGTCCCGTGCCCTGACCCGCCGCAGCGTCGCCCACAACATGACGCCGGCGACGGCGAGCGCCGGCCGAGGCGCCACCTGGTCGACGTGGCCAACGCGCGAATGCAGCGGCCCTCCGCTGCCAGCGCCGTGAACGGCGAGCCGGCGGTGAACGGCGACCAGCTGGTGCCGTCGGAGACGGCCGCCGCCGTTGCCTACTGGCACCGGCGGGAGCCCCACCTGCATCCGGCCGAGATCGCGGCGCGTATCGGACGCTCGGAACGCACCGTGCGCCGGTACTGGCCGCCACGTCCGCAGACACCACCGGCAGCCAATGCAAACCCCCCCAGTGATCTCACCGAAGGGGCCCGCACCTAGCAACGCGACCGCTCCTACGACCCACGGAACTTCGGGGGAAGAGATGTCGGCGTACGGGGTTCCGGTGCAGAGTAGGGTGCGCCAGACGTCGGGGCGCGAAGCGTTCGGGACGCTACGACGGCGGCCGGCCCCACGTCCGCCACTCACGATGAGTAATCGGTGTACGTGAGCTGGCGCCCGGAGAGCGGCAGATCCGGATGGTGGCCAGCGAACTCGGTTGCCGCTCTGTCGATGCCTGTGACACGGTGCAGATCCCCGACCCCCGCTCCGAGGCCCAGATGACGATCTACTTCTACGGTGCCGACGAGGTTCCGTACGGCTGCTTCTCCAACTTCTCCGGCCACGGCTTCGACCTCGACGGCCACTGGTGGACGACCTCCGAGCACTATTTCCAGGCCCAGAAGTTCCCCGGCACCCGCCACGCCGAACTCATCCGGCGGACGGCGACCCCGTTGCGGGCCGCCGAGCTGGGCCGCGACCGGTCCCGGCCGCTGCGCCGCGACTGGGAACGGGTCAAAGACGACGTGATGCGCCGGGCCGTGACGGCCAAGTTCACCGCCCACGCCGACATCCGCGCCATCCTGTTGGACACCGGCGACGAGGAGATCGTCGAGGACACCAGCACTGACCACTACTGGGGACGCGGCCGGAGTGGCACCGGCAAGAACATGCTCGGACGGATCTTGATGCGCACCCGCACCCAGCTACGCGCCGACCTCACCCAGAACGCCAACACCCAGGGCCACCGACAGCGGCGATAGCACTGAGCGCAACCATCGCGAACGCGCTGTCCGCGGCAGATTGGTGCGTTCGTCAACGGGCTCGCACGGAGCGGTTTACCTCGCGCGCATCCGCCCCTGACCAGCGACGTATACACGCTCAGATCCCAACGTTGCGACGCTAGTCTCGGCTAATGAAGACGTACCTGCAGAGCCCGAACGCGCTCTCCAACGCGGAGATCGCAGAGGTCTACTCCCTGGCTGAGCAGCACAACGTAGGCATCTGCCTGTACGGCGGCACCCAGTCGCCGTCCAAAGGCGCTGCGGAGTGGTCAGCCTCCGGGAGCATCCTCGCGCTGCGCCGCTTCATGAAGGCGGTGGGGTTCAGCACCATCCCCAAGCCGTCGTATCCCGAGGTCCGGTGGACCGACAAGAACAGGTGGGAGTGACGACCGCTCATCGGCACGTCCGGATGCAGGCACCGGCGATCCGGTTACCTTCCGTGACGAGCGCTTTGCGGCCACTTAGCGCGCGTTTGGCGGCCTGACCGGGCATCCACCGACCCTTGTCTATTGGATAGTGACCATGGCGGAACGGTCTGGGGATTCGGCTTGAGCGAGGGTTTCCGCGTACGGCCGGGTGGCTGTACCGGCGCAGCAGAGGGAAGATCGGCGGCAAGATGTTCGGCGCACCGTTGCTGTTGCTGGCCAAGACCGGGCGGAAGTCGGGGCGGTCGTGGACGGTACCCGGCAGGTCGTACATCATGCGATGGCCTAGGCTGCCCAGGTGATCGACTGGGACCACGTATGCGATACGGACTTCGCTTTGCCGGCGACGGCTGACCTCGATGAGCTCGTCGCTGATCTAGCCGAGTCTCTGCGTGACCCTGACCCCGAGGTACGCGACGGTTCACCGTACGTGGTGCTGCGTACCTGGATCGCCCGTGATGTCATCGATCGTGTGCGGCGCCGGTGGCTGGGTGACCAGATGGCAGCCCGGTTCACTGACCAGCAGATCCAGGCGCGCACCTTCGCCCCGCTGGTTCTGGACATGATCGTCAGCAAGGGTGACTTCGAGCCGGCGTGGCAGGAGGCGTTCTGCCGCTGGTACCTGGCCGAGACCGACTTGCGCGGGTATGACGACAAGCTGGGCTGGTTGCACGCGGTGGCTCACGGCGCCGACCTGCTGGCCGCGTTCGGCCGGCATCCGCGTGTCGACCCGACCGCCATGTTGGAGCTGGCCGCGGCGCGGCTACTGGCACGCACCGAGTACCTGTACGCCGAGCAGGAGGACGACCGGCTCGCGCGGGCGATCGCGCTTACCCTGACCCGCGCCGAGCTCACCAGTGACCAGGCCGTCCGGTGGCTGGACCCGATCCACGAGGACTTCGCCTCACCTCGTCGCGGGCAGACCCCGGTGTACCGGTCCAACACGATGCGCACTCTGCGGATGCTGTACATCCTGACCGACCTGGGCGTGCGCACCGGCCGCGACAGCGCACCTATCCCGTTGCCGCACGCCGCCGCAGTGAAGGACCGCCTGGTGCCAATCCTTGCCGAGGTCTTCCAGCACTCCTGACGCGGGGCGGCGGCTGCCGCCCGGATCGCGGCATTGTGACTAGTACTACAGTCGCGATGCGTGATGTTCACGGCGTGTCGTGACCACTAGGGTTCGTGCCAGGTCAGCGCTTTCCGAAAGGCTATCGAGCGGGAGCGGCTGCATAGCGAGAGCGCCCTCGTGCAGCACGAGGAGCTGGGTGGCGAGGGCGGTGGGGCCTGAGCAGCCCGCCGCGGTGGCGAGTTCCTTGAACAGGTTCACCAGCCAGAGCTTCTGGTTCGCGGCGATGCGATGCGCGGGATGCGAGGGGTCCGGGAGCTCGGCCAGTGCGTTGATGAACGCGCAGCCGCGGGTGTTGGTCTCGCTCCAGGTCCGCAGTGCGTCGAAGGGTGCGGTGACGGCCTCAACGGGACCGTCACAGGCGTCAACCGTGGCGCGGACAAGTGACCTCCAGCGCTGGTCACGTTCCGCGAGGTAGGTCGCCACGAGGTGGTCTTTCGAACCGAACTGGTTGTACAGGGTCCGCTTGGTCACGCCTGAGTGCTCAGCGATCAGATCCACGCCGACCGCTGTGATCCCACGGTTATAGAACAGCTCCTCGGCAGCCGCCACGATGCGGCGGCCCGCCGGTGTCATGGGCTGCGCTTCCCGCATCAGGCGCCCCTTCACCGATCGGTGTACTATCGCAGATGTTCACAGATCAGTATACCTGCGAGGAGGACAGGCGATGGGTGTGCCCAAGACCATGCGCGCGGTGCGGATCGCAGAGCACGGAGGGCCGGAGGTTCTTGAACTGACGGAGGTGGCCGTGCCTGCCCCGCAGGCAGGAGAGGCGCTGGTCCAGGTCAGCGCGGTCGCGCTGAACAACACCGACCTGTGGACCCGGGAGGGCGCCTACGGCCGTCCGGGAGACCCGAAGGCGCTGTCGGGCTGGCGAGGCCCGATCGACTTCCCACGCATCCAGGGCGCCGACGTGGCCGGCCGGGTCGTGGCAGTCGGCGCCGACGTGGACAAGAGCCTCGTCGGTCGCCGAGTGGTCGTCGACCCAGCGATCTACGACGCCGACGGGCCGGACGCGAACCCGGTGGGCCTGATGGGGAGCGAACGCGACGGCGGTTACGCCGAGTACGTGACCGCGCCGTCGGAACGTGTGCACGACGTGACGGAATCCCCGCTCACCGACGATCAGCTCGCGACGTTGCCGACTGCGTACGGCACAGCGCTGGGCATGATCGAGCGGGCACGGCTGCGGGCGGGAGAGACCGTGCTGGTCTCGGGAGCGTCCGGCGGTGTCGGCCTCGCGCTGCTGCAGATCGCCCGTGCGCGCGGTGCGAGGGTGCTCGCCATCAGTAGCGGATCCAAGATCGATTCGGTGCGTGAGGCGGGCGCACACGAAGTCATTGACCGCGCACGAGACATCGCCGAGCAGGTCCGCGCTGCCGCGCCGGAGGGCATCGACGTCGCACTCGACGTCGTCGCTGGGGACCTGGTGAGTCAGGGACTGCCGCTGCTGCGCGAAGGTGGCCGCTGGGTCATCGCCGGCGCACTCGGCGGGTATAACGTGACCTTTGATGTGCGCCGTCTCTACCTGCACAACGCGCAGGTGATCGGCTCCGCGATGCACACGCCAACGCACTTCGACCTCCTCATGAACCTGGCTCGTCAGGCCGAAATCCAGCCCGTCATCGCCGCGACGTTCCCGCTGGACCAGGCCGTTCAGGCGCAGGAAGAACTCGCCCGCAGGAGCCATGTGGGAAAGATCGTCCTGCACCCCTAGCGGTGCAGTCGCGATGTGTGATGTTCGCGGCGTGTCGTGACCTCGACCATGGTCGAGCCGTGGCGAACTTGGCGGCGTGGAACTCGCTGGAGATGTGACGTCCGGGTCGTGGCCGTGGTTGATGATCGTATGGCGCGGTGGCAGGCCGCCTTCGACGATATGTTCTCCTTGGTAGCCGGTCGTTTCGCGCAGGCCGCCTCGCGTCGCCGAGCGCGGATGTATCTGCTGGGGTTGCTCTCCGGGGCGGAGCGAAAGAACTCTTGGACCTTGGCTGAGCAGGCCGGTGACCTGACTCCGAGCGGGATGCAGCGGCTGCTGGGCTATTACCGCTGGGACGCCGACGACGTTCGTGATGATCTGCGCGGCTATGTACTGGACACCCTCGGTGATCCCAGTGCTGTAGTGGTGGCCGACGAGACGGGTTCTCTGAAGAAGGGCACCAAATCTGCCGGAGTTCAGCGTCAATATTCCGGCACTGCCGGACGGATCGAGAACTGTCAACTGGGTGTGTTCCTGACCTACGTCTCGAACAAGGGGCGGGCGTTGATCGACCGGGAGCTCTACCTCCCGGACGCGTCATGGTGCGCTGATCGACAGCGGTGCCGGGAGGCGGGGATCGCCGATGGTGTCGAGTTCGCGACCAAGCCAGTCCTGGCAGCGGCGATGCTGGGACGCCTGTTGGACTCCGGTGCTCAGGTGGGCTGGTTCACCGCCGATGAGGCCTACGGCGACAACCCGGGTCTCCGGACCTGGCTGGAAGACCACGACCTCAATTACGTGATGGCGGTGTCCTGCGACAGCAGATTCACCACCCCGACCGGGCCGCGAACGTGAACGCGCTTACCGTCATCAACTGATCATCACGGCCGCGCGCGAACTCGCGGAGACCGAAGGCGGGGAGGCAGTCACGACACGACGGCTGGCTGAACGGGTCAGTACAGCCAGCCGGTGCTGTACAGCCATTTCAACGGCAAGGACGCCATCGTCAGCGCCGTCGCCCTGGACGGATTCAGCGAACTCGCCGCCCACCTGCGCCGCGCACGGCAGGCCGCCCCCGAGCCCGGACAGGCCCTGCGCTCCGTCTGCCGCGCCTACCTTGAGTTCGCGGCCGAGCGACCTGCTCTGTACCAGGCCATGTTCATCCTGCCCACCGACCTGAAGTTCGCGAGCGCCGAGACACCGCCCCCGCTGCGGGCTTCTTTCGACGAGTTCGTCAGTTGCTTCCACCCAGACAACAAGCGACGCGAACTATTCGCCGAAGTCCTCTGGAGCGCGTTGCACGGCATCGCCGTCCTGTCGGAAAGCGGCCGCATCCCCCCGGACGGACAGGAGGAACGACTCGACTTCCTTCTCACCCAGATCGCGGACACCCCGATGAAGCCGACCACCCCATAAGAGCTCGAGGCCCAGGATCTGAGAAGAGCATTGAACGCACTCTCATCGGCAGATCCGCGCACACTCATCGGCAGATCCGGACACCACCGGGGCTCGGCAAATGTCACTGTGGGTAGTCGATGATTTCTGTGTGCTGGCGGCGACTCGGCCGGTCAGCCCGCCGCTGAGCTTGCGGATGTCGATGGCCGTTGTGTACTCGGTGGCGTACGCGGTTCTGCGCTGCAGCCCGTACGCCGACAAGAGACGCCGCAAAGACAAAGAGGACCGATCTTCTTTCTCGTGCCGGTCGTTGACAGGCGGCTCTGGCTACGAAGGACCTCGCGGCGCGGGGCCGGATGCGACATCGCATCCGGCCCCGCGCGGCCGAGGTCTATGGCCGCGCGATCAGCGGCTGCACGGCGGAGGGAAACGCGTAGGCGGTGTCCCAGGGGAAGCGGCCGTGGCGGTCAGGCCAGACAACCTGCTGCAGGCGGACGCGGTCGCGGCCGTAGCGGCCGATCGCGCCGCCCGGGTGCAGATGCTCGGTCGGGTCGCCGTCGATGATGACCGCGTCGTGTCCGGCGATGAGGTCGCCGATGCGCTGACCGTGACGGAAATGCTCGGCCTTGTCGTAGACCCTGCTCGCGAGGTCGTTGAGCAGCGCTTGGGAGGTAGCCGGGTCGAGTCCGGCGATGATCAGCTCCGGGTAGTCGTGTGCGGTGAGCCCGACGGTGTAGGCGAAGGGTGCGGTGTCGTCGGGGTCGTCGTCGCTTGGGACGACGAGAGTTACCGCCCAGCCCACCCTGTCGATGATCTCGCCTTGGCGGTACAGGAAGTCGTCTATGCCGGTCACGAGGAACGCTCCTTCATTGGGATGCGGGCAGCGGTGGCGAGCCACGGGGCTCGTACCGCACCCGCTCCGGGCATTCGTTGGTGTGGTTGTTCAGGTAGAGGTGCTGAACTCGGATGGACCCTGCTCGGGCGGGTCGACCTCGACGAAACCGAAGAGCCGTGCGATGAGTTGCAACGCCTGCGTGTCGTAGCGGTCGGCGAAGCCGCGGCAGATCGCCGGCTTGACCTGGGGATGCATGTAATGCGGAAGCGTGGAGTGGCAGATGATGAAGGACTGCCTGGTGCGGGCTTCGGCGACAAGGTCGTGTAGCCGGCCCGGGGTGAGACGCATCTTGTTGCCTGGCGCGAACACGCAGGTGTCACACTGCCGCGATAGCAGCCGTGACTTGCCCAGCTGAGGGTCGCCGACGCTGAGGTCGCCGGCATCGGCGGGGTCCGGGTCGATCGCGGGTGCCATAGGGTTTCTCCTCTCCTTGTGAAGCGCTGGGGCGCTGTTCGAGCGGCTCGGTCTGTGGGGCGGGGTTTGCTGGCGGTCCGGATCTGCACCGCAGGTGCGCGGGGGCGCGACCAGCGCGTTAGGCGCGGGCGAGCCGGATGGGGTTTTGGCAGCCTGCAGCCCACGCCGTTGCCCGTGGTTGCGGCATACGCGTCCCAAGCCCCGGTAGCCCGCGGTGGTAGGGCGCAGGGCACGAGACGCCGAAGCGCGGACGGCGACGCGACTTGGCGAGGCGTCAGTCGCCGGTAGGACAGAAGGACCGACTGCGGCGCCGGGTGGGGAGTCAGCGCGAGTTGTTAGGCGGCGCGCGGCGCCGGCATCGGCCGCTGCGGCGGTGGGCCAGGCCGGGTGGGCCGGAACCAGCCGGCGAACCGCGCCGCCGCGCCGGCTGGAGCAGCGACCTTCGCTCGCCCTCGGGTGAGCACTTCGCCTCGGGTGGCCGCGTGGCAGGCTCGGCGGGCGTCGCGCGCCGGCGGGCAGGGGTAGGCCTCGCCGGTGCAGCGTAGGTTGGCGCAGCGGTCCGGCCGGTGGGGATCAGGGAGGTGGGCAGACGCGACGTCGGCGGCGAGCAGCCACAGCAGGACGTCGGTGACGTCGCGGGGAATGCAGCGGCGGTGCGGCTGCGTCATCGGCGTTGCCTCTCGCGGATTGTCGGCTGGGGTGGCCGCCACCCCGGCCAGCGGTGTGGGCCGCTGCCGGGTCCGCCGGGGTGGCGGCAGCCACGAGTGACGCTCCACTTTCCCGATAGATCAAGTCGTCGTCGAGGAGGTGAGCCTGGGCTTCAGCGAGGAGGGAGCGGCCGCAGGGGGCAGGAAGGAAGCATTCCAGCGCCCAGCGCGCCGACGGCTCGTCAACGCCCTGTCCGGGGGAGGCTGGACGGCCTGCGGCCGCCCGACGAGCAGACCCACCGCAACATGCGTGGCCCGCAGCAGTCTCCGGCCTGGAAGTCGGCTGGTAGCGGCGGAACCCGCCGGGACCTGCTGTGTGTGGGATTTCCGCGCTTTTCTCGGGAGCCGCGCGGTGATCGCCTCACCCCGAAGGTGATGAGCGGGGACGGCCTCGGCGGGTCAGAGGAGACCGCTTTCCCCGGGTAGCCGGGATGCGCTGGTTACCGCGGGCAGCCGGGCCACGGGTCGGTGGGGTCAAGCTCGCCCGGGTCGGCGTTGTCGCGTTCGTTGCCGTTCCACTCGATGCGTGCCTCGATTTCGGCGCCGGCGAGGGCGGTTTCGATTGCGGCTTCGGCGGCGTCGAAGGCGTCATCGCTCGTGCCGGCCGCGAGCTCGGCGAGGACGGTCAGGGTGAGGCGGACCTGCCAGCGGCGGGGCAGCAGCGGCAGGTCGACGACCTCCATGACCCGGTTCGCCGCATCAATGTCGATGTCGTGCTCGCTGACCGCCTCGCGCAGCGCCTGCCACATCTGTCTGCGGAGCTGCGTCAACGATTCGGGGATAGCGGGCGGCGGCTGCGGGTCGCTGTGGTGGTTACGCAGGTAGGCCTGGATCTGGGTGGTGGTGTGAGTGAGCCATCCCAGCGGGGCTGGCTGGCCGGGGTGGAAGGCGTCCCAAGCATGGCGCAGGACGGATTCGAGGCTCGGGGGTGCGGCAGGGGCGGCCGTCGGTTCGGTCATCAGGTCCTCCGTTGCGTTGCAGACACCCGCACCCGCCGCCCGTTCGGGGCGACGGGTGCGGGTGTCTGGCTCAGGGCGTCGAGTCGGTGGCGGCGCGCGGCGACTCGGCGGGGTTGACGCACTCGGGAATCGAGAGCACGGCGAGGTCGGTGCGGATCAGGGCGCCGCAGGTGTGTCGTAGGGCGGCGCTGGCCTTGTCGTGCTGGGCGAGAGCGGCGGTGAGGGCGTCAGCGACCCGGTCGAGCCGCTGTCGTAGTGACAGAACGGTGTCGGCGTCGCTGCTGGCATGGACGTCGCAGAGCACGTTCGCGGCGTCGGTCAGGACCGTGATCTGGGCGCTGGTGGCGGCGATGGTGCCAGCCGCGGCAAGCAGCGCGCACAGCTGCTCTGGGTGGTGTGCGCAGGCCTCGGCGAGCTGATCCGGGTCGAGGGCGTAGCCCTGGTCGTGCAGCAGCCGCTGGACGTCGAGGTGCGGTGCGGACATGGATGTCTCCAGACGGGACGGGCGCGGGTCAGGCGATGGTGGGCTGGCCGGGGTAGGGCCAGCCGTCGAGCACGGACGGGGCGAGCCCGGCCCGCAGCGCCTGGTCGATCAGATGCGCGAGGGTGTAGGCGGGGTTGGCGCCCAGGGCGCGGTCGACGGCGATGGAGGCGAGCGCGCCGTCGCCGCGGCGCCACGCGGCGAAGGCGAGCAGACTCGCCGGTGGGGCCACGAGCGGCGGGTGCGCGCGGCGGGTGATGTCGGTCCACATGGCGACGTGCCAGGGCTGGGCGTCGGTGGCCTGCCAGGCGACGTCGCGGATCGCGGGGACGGGCAGCAGGACAGTGAGCCAGGCCAACTCGTCATCGGTGAGGGTCTGCTCGTCGGCGTAGCGGGCGAGCATGTCCCGCACCGCCTGTTCGCCGGCGCGGATCAGGCCGTCGCGTCCGGCCTCGCTGACGAGGGTGCGGCGTCGAGCTCGGGCGTGGGCGGTGGCGCGGGTGACGGCGACGCGGGCGTCCCCGGTGGTGGGGGCGATGCTGGCCACGAGCGCGGCCCGGTCGGGTAGGGCGTGACAGCCGGCGACAATGGCGTGCATGGTGATGTCGCTGCGCTGGGGGTCGAAGGGCACGCCGTCGGTGGGGCAGCAGGCGGGGTCCTGGCAGAGGTAGGAGAAGTAGCGGCCGTCGGTGACCCGCAGCGCGTCGAAGACGTCGATGTCAGTGGCGGCCAGCCGCGGGATCACGGTGTCGATGGCCGGGGTGACGGTGGCGGCGGGGCCGTAGCCGACGGCGATGGCGCGGGTGGCCGCCGCGTTCCGCAGCATGCGGATCTGCGACAGGATGTAGTCGTCGGCCCAGGCGGCGACCTGGCTGGGCTGGGGGAGGTCGGCGCGGCTGGCGACGGCGATCCGGGTGCCGGTGAGGCCGACGATCACGAGGCTGTCGGTGGGGTGGAAGCCGAGCAGGTAGGGCACGGCGGTGAGCAGGTCCGCGGGCGAGGTGATCGGCAAGCGCGGGTTGTTCGGGCTGTTCACGGTTTCTCCTGTTCTGTCGTAATGGGTTCGGGCACGGCTGGGCGGCCGTGCTCGGCGTTGGAAGTGCGCGGGGTGGCCGAGCAACGGCCAGTGGGAGCGCGATGAGTGATCTCGACCGGTGGTTGTCGGCGTGACGCCGAAGTTCGGTGGACCGCGAGCCGACACCTCGGCCAGGGGAGAGCCCGGCGGAGAGACGGGGTCAGGCGTGCTCGAGGGCAGTGACCGCGGCGTCGGCGATGTGGCCGATGGCCTGCACGGGATCCGCCACCAGGATCGTGGTGGTGTCGGCGAAGGTGTGCCCGTCCAGGTCGGCGGGACGCAGCCACAGCACGGCGCAGCCCGCCTGGTGCAGGGTGCTGATGAGGCGTTGCGCGGGCTCTCGGTCGGGCAGGTCGCCGTCGGAGACGACAGTGAGCATCCGTAGCCGTCCGGGTTGGCGCAGCTGCAGTAGTTGGTCGGCGAGTTTCACCGCGTCGGTGAAGGCGGTGCTGCCGCCCACCGCGGACAGTTCCAGCACGTGGGTGGGGTGCTGGCGGGGTGGGACGAGCAGGGTGACGTCGCTACCGAAGGCGATGGTGGCGGTGACGGCCTGGTTGTGGTGGGCGGCGTGGGCGAGGATCCACCCGGCCGACGACATGGGCGCCGCCCAGGGGTGCATGGAGAAGGAGGCGTCGACGATGACGCCTAGCTGCAGGGTCGGTTTCGGCGGGGGCAGCTGCGTGCGCTGCTGCCAGGGGGTGGCGGTGGGCATGGAGCCGGAGGCGATCTGCGCTTGGGCGGTGATCGCGTGCCGGGTTCGCAGCCTGCCTGGCGGCACCAGGCTGGGCCGGATGTCTGGTTCCCGGTGGTTGGTACGGGCGCGGCGCAGCCGTGCGGCGAGGTGGCGGGCGGCGGCGCGTTCGGCGTCGGTCGGCTCCCGGCGGGTCCATGTCGCCGGTGCGGAGAAACGGGCGTGGATCTGCTGATCTCGATACTGGGCGGGGGTGAGGCCAGTGGTGTGGGCGAGGTAGTCGGTGAGCGCCTGGGCGAGCAGCCCGGCGAACACGCCCGCGTCCGCGGTGGGCGCCTGAGGCTGCCGGTGTGGGTCGATGTCGAGGAGCCGGCACCACCGCCACGCCAGGTCGATCATCGTGTCGGCGTCGCTGTCGTCGACGCTGTGGGCTTGACGCCACAGCTGGCGGAGCTGCAGCAACCGCTTGCGGCCGAGGACGGTGGTGACGGCGGCACGGATCCCTCGGGTGTCCTTAGCGGTGAGGATGCGGGCATCGACCCGCGCCAGGAGCAGTCCAGCGAGGTGCGCGGCGTGCCACGGGTCGTCGACGGCGGCGTCGTCGGCGCTGATCAGGGTCGTGACGGTGTGGCGTAGCCACCGCCGGTCACCGCGCCGACGGGTGCGCTGCCGGTACTCGATGCGGGACTCCTCCAGTAGCTCGGCGACGGCGGCGACGACGGCAGGGGTGTCGGGCGGGGTGCGCCACAGGCTGTGGGCGGCGTGCGCGGCCTCGTGCACGAGCAGCCCGTAGGCGGTCGGTACGAGGCGTTTGTGGCCGGCGCGGCGGGGGTTGGCGATGTCGGGGGAGCCGATGTAGGTGGCGTCGACCTCGATGCGGCCGGCGTCGGGGTAGCAGCAGGCGGGTGCGCCGCCACCGGCGCCGGGCGCGACGGTGACGGTCAGGTCGGTGCGGCCGGTCAGGGTCGGGATGTGCCGGGTCCAGGCGTCGCTCCACACCTGCCAGTCCGGGCCAGCGGTTGCGGGCGCGGCCGGGCCGGTCTGCAGGTGACTGTGTGGGTGAGGCATCAGGGGTTCTCCTTTCGGGGGTCAGCGCTGTTTGCCGAGGGTCAGGGCGGTGATGTCGGTGCCGAACTGTTGGCGCAGGGCGGCGAGGACCTGCTCGCGGTCGTCGGCGGGGGCGCGGCCGGCGAGGTTCGCCACGGCTGCGGGCAGGCCGAGGGTTTTGCGGACGCGGGCGAAGCCGAGCAGCTCCCGCAGTTGCGGCGCCCAGGTGACGCGTCCGGCGGCGAGGTCGGCGTTGAGGGCGATGGCGGCTTGGACGGCGGGGTTGGGGACGCCGAGGTGGCGGGCGAGGTCCCAGTCGGTGGTGACCTCGATGTGCACGTCGAACCGCGACGCCAGTGCTTCGGTGAGGATCGCGCCGTGGACGCCCGGGTTGTGGCCGGCGATGACGTAGAACCCGTCGACGGCTTCGACGCGTTCGTTGCGGTAGCCGGGAATGGTGATCACCCGGCGGCCGTCCATGGCCGGGTAGAGCGCGGCGAGGACCTTCGGTGGGATGAGGGTGGCGTCGTCGACCAGCAGCGCGCGGCCCTCGCGCATGGCGGTGACGAGGGGTCCGTAGACGAACTCGAACCCGCCGTCGGGTAGCGGGATGAAGTTACCGAGGAAGTCCTCCACGACGGTGTCGCCGGTTCCGGCGACGGTGATCAGGTCAGGGAAGGCGGCCTCGACGAGGGCGGTCTTGCCGGTGCCGGGCGGACCGTAGAGCAGCACGGGGATACGCTTCTCGCGCAGCCTGCGCAGCACGTCCACGTCGGGGGCGCCCGCGAGCTTGCGGGGGAAGTACAGGTCACCGTTGGGGCGCGTGACGGGCTGCCGCCGACCCGCCCCGTGACGTCCTTGGCGGGGTGTACGCGGGGCGGGCGGTGGCATAGTCCCGGCGGCGTCGATCCCGGCCTGGGTGATTTGGAACCGGTGCGGGCCCGTCTGATGGGTGGCGTAGCCGGCGGCGGCCATTTTCTTCAGGGCTTCGAACACCGCGCCGGTGGAGGGGGCGGCGATCGCCGTGGTCAGCTCCCCGACCTTGAACACCCGGTCGGGGTGCGCGGCGAGGTGAGCGGCGACCTGCCGGTAGAGGTAGCCGGGCCGGCGGCCGTCACCCGGATCTGCCGTGGGGGAGGCGTCACCGGTTTGCGGGGCTGTGGTTGGGGTTGCAGGGTCCATGCAGGCCTCCTGTGATCTGGGGTGGGGCCCGCGCACCCCCGTCTCCGGGGTGCGCGGGCAAGGTGCGGTGTCCGCGCGGTGGAGACGGGGCGGTGAACGGGCCGGACCCCGGTTGGCAGGGGATGGCCGGCAAGCTCCGTGAGGTGCTCAGCAGGCAGCCCAAACGGGCTGCGGATCGGTGGTGCCGCCGCCATCGGGTGGTGGGCGACGACAAGGAACGCACCCGCGCCGGAATTGATCAAGTCGATCCGGCAACGGGTGCCCCGGTAGGGGTTATCTGCGGCGGAGGGTGACCTCGCTGCGGGGGCGGCGGGAGATCTGCACGGTCAGCCCGAATACGCTGCCGTCGGACAGCTCCAGCCATACCCCGCGGTCCAGGGTCAGGGCCCCCGCGTCCCGGTACGTGCGCGCTGACGTGATCGTCACCGGCAGACCGTCGTCGTGGGTGAGCTGCGGCAGGTCGGCGTCGTCGCACAGCTCGTCCAGGTCGGCGCTGGTCAGCAGGCTCAGGACGAGGGCTTGCAGGAGTTCCTCGGGGGCGTACTCGCCGAACTCGTCAGTCAGGTCGTCAGGCATCAGCTGCTCCCATGGTCGGCGTTCCTGGGGTGCCGGCGGCAGCGGAGGGAGGGTCGGGGATGTCGCCTGCGATGCGGCCGCAGTCGTACGGGTGCACCGGCAGCCACGTCCACGCATGGCCCATCACGACGTACCGGCCGTCCGAGTCGGGGCTGATCCGTTCGACCGCGTCCGGGTCGTCGTGCACGCGGGTTTCGTCGGCGACGATGACGTCGCCGTCGAACCACAGCCGCGCCATGGACTCGTCGACCATCCGGTCCTGCCGCTGCCCGCTGACGCCCTCTGCGGCGAGCTGTTGCCGGTAGCGGTCGCGGGCGGCCTGCTGGTCGGCGACGATCGCCTCGGCTACCTGCCGGGTGCAGGTGAACACCGCCCACCCGTTCCACGTGTCCACCAGGATGCCGACGAACCCGACCGGGATCCGCATCTGTCCGTCGCCGTTCGGCGTCCACGCCCAGTCCCCGGCGAAGACGCCCGGCCCGCCCAGGCGCACCCGGTCGGGAGCCAGGTGGCTCATGTCCCGGTCGTCGCCGTGCGGGTGCAGCACGATCCGGCACTGCCGGGCCACCTCGGCTTCGGCGGCGTCGTCGAACCCGTCGCACCACGCCCACCGCGTCTGGTCGCGCTGGCGGCCGGTCAGGTCCTCCCACGCCGGCGAACCCGGGGCGTGCTCGGCATACCGGTCGCGGTCCTCGGCGAGGACGTACCGGTCGGCGGTGGGCAGCCCGTCCATGACGGGCGGGTCCACGTCGTCGATGCCGGCCAGGACCTGCCGTGCGACCTCGCGGACGTCGCCGGTGGTCCTTCCGCCGATGCGGTTCTGCGCCCACCACACGGCTGCGTCCCGGCCAGCCGCCGCGCCAGCGATCCGCACCGCGTCGAGCACCTGCTCCCAGCCGGCGCCGCCGAGAGGGGTGGGGAGCCGGCGGACGCGGTCACCGGCATCGAGAAGCATCGACAGGCGGGAACCGCTGTCCCAGTTCACCTCGAGGACCTGCCGGTCCGGGTTGTAGTGGCGCACCGTGCCCTCGTCCCCCGGACGCAGAAGCGTGTGCGGGTCGCTGGTGTGCTCAAGAGCCACCCGCTCTCCATGCTGGTAGGTCATCGGGTCCCCTCCCGCGCCGTCAGTACGGCGTGGCAGCGGGCGGCGACACCGTCGCGGACGGCGTCGGTGAACCCGTCCCGCACCGCGTCAACCACCAGCGCCTGATCGTGGTCGGGCAGCTCGGACCAGTCGGGGGCGCCTGCTGGGGCGTGGGCCTGGTAGCGGTCGGCGTCGTAGCCGGCGACGTCGAAGCGGGGCAACGCCGCTGCGACCGCGTCGTCGCTGCTGTCGATGCCCTCGAGGACCGTCTGGGCGGTCTGCTCCTGCTCCGATGCGGTGCGTCCCTCGAGGGCGTGCTGCTGCCACCAGGCCACGGCAAGCTGTCCCTCACGCTCACCCGCGTTCCGCAACGCCAGCAGCACCTCAGAGTCGACCGGCGAAACGGCCGACTGATGGGGGCTAATGGAGGCGGCGCTGGCCGGGGAACTGGCGTGCGGGGCCGCGGAGGTGGCCGGGTCGAGCCAGTCGGCGGCGAGCAGCACCCCCTCTCGGCGGTAGCGGGCCGGCACGGTCTGCTCATTGGTGACCCGGCGCAGCCACTCGGCCAGCGCGGCGCGGATTTTGCGGGAGGCGGTGGCGTAGCGGGCGCGGGCCTCCCGGGCGCGCCGGTTCGCCTCCTGCGCGCCGCGCCGGTCCACCTGGGTGTGCAGGTCGAGCAGCCACTGGTGCTCCGCGGTGCTGATCCAGCCGCAGCCGGAGTCGGTCAGCAGCCGGCGCAGCGCCTCGGCGTAGTAGTCGTCGCCGTAGCGCGGGGTGCTCTCGTGGTGGACCAGGGTGTTCTGGATGTTCTGCAGCCGGCGGCCCAGCGCGACCCAGTCCGTGTGGTCCTCGGGCCGGCTCCCCGGCTGTTTCCTGCTGCTGGTGTGGTCCGTGTCGGTCACGGTGATGTCCTCTCCGAAGGGATGGGGGATCCGCAGCCGTCGGCGCTCAGAAGGCGGCCCCGGCTGACGGAGGCGGTGAGTGGTATGTGGGGTGCGGTGGTTCAGGCGATGACCCGGCGCGCGGCGGCCAGCTGCGCGGCCCACGCGGACAGGCGGCTGATCTTGACGACGTCGCCGCTGTGCGGGGCCTGCACAACCAGCCCCTGGCCGAGGTAGAGGCCCACGTGCCCGGGCTTGGCGGTGGTCCCGCGGCTGCCGGGAATGAACAGCAGGTCCCCCGGCCGCAGGTCCCGGTAGTCGGTGACCGGCCGGCCCGCATGGATCTGCTCGCTGGTGGTGCGGGGCAGGGTGATGCCGGCGGCCCGGTACGCCTGTTGCATCAGCGAGGAGCAGTCGCATTGGCGGGCGGGCATGCCGGAGTGGGGTGCGGTGCAGTCCCCGCCGAAGGTGTACGGGCTGCCGAGCTGCGCCAGGGCCCAGCCGACCGCCGTGACGACCGGCTCCGGCGTGTCTGACGGCAGGGTGAACCCCGCCGGCAGCGGCACCTGCTCGCCGCCGGGCTGGCCGTCACCTGCGTCGAACAGGCACAGCGGGTTGCTCATCGCCTGCTCCAGATCCCCTCCGACGGGCCCGGCGGGGGTGCCGCCGCTCAGGACGCGGATCAGGGCGATCGCGTCGTCCTCCCACTTCGCGTAGGCGCCGGGGTAGGCGGAGCGCTGCACCGCTTGGGCGGCGTCGGTCAACGCCATGGCCTGCCAACCGTCGACGGCCAGCAACGCCCGGTAAAACCTGCCGGCCGCATAGCGCGGGTCCTGGAGTTGGGCGGGTGTGCCCCAGCCTTGGGACGGGCGCTGCTGGAACAGCCCCACCGAGTCGCGGTCCCCGCCGGACAGGTTGCCCAGGCTGGACTCCTGCATGGTGGTGGCCAGGGCGATGACCCAGCCTCGGGGCGGGACCGTGAGCTCGACGCCGACGGACACGATCACGGCCGCGTTGGTGAGCTGCTCGCCGGTCCAGCCCCCGACGCCGGCGGCGGGCGGGGACACGGTGACGGTGGGCAGCAACGGCTGCCGGTCTGGGCCGACAGTGCCGTTGCACGCGGCCGAGGCGGTGCCACCGCCGGTGAACAGCATCCCCACTCCGCCCGCGCACAGCATCAGCACGGCGAGCACCCCAGCGGCGATTGCGGCGAGACCGCGCCCGCTCACCGCGGGGCTCCCGCAGCCTGATGTGGGGCGTGGCGCGCTGCGGGGGAGCGGCTCACGGGGGTGCAGGTGGCATCCGGTGACGGGGGCAGGCAGCCGGCGAGCCGGTAGCCGGCCAGGTGCTGCCCGTCGTCGGTGTGCACGGCGACCGTGGCGGTGAGCGGGTCGATCAGGTAGATCCATTCCGCGTCGAGGTGCCGGGCGTGCGACAGCGGGAACACGGTGACCGGTTCCGCCGGGTCGATGGCACCGTCGGTGGTGCTGGCGAGGGTCATGCCGACGCCTGGCACCGGGCGCTGCCCGGCGAACCCGGATTCGGTGGTGGCGGTGACAGCCGGGTCGAGGTACTCCCAGTCGGAGGCGAGGATCGCGGTGCTCAGCGCGTGGGCGTCGCGGCGGGCGTGGCCGGCCCAGATCGCGGCGAGGGTGGGCACGACGACGCCTGGGTAGCCGTCGAGGAGCACGAACCGGGCGTGCACGAGGTGCGGGTTCGCAGGATCAGTGGTGCCGACGAAGCAGTGGGTGCTCACGGGGCAGGTCTCCTTCACAGCGGACGCGGGAATGGGAGGGCACGAGGTGCGCGGACCGGTGCCGAGACGCGGGACGGGACGGTCACGGCTCCTCCGGTTGCGGGGGTGCCGGCCAAGGGGCGGGCTTGGCGCGCCAGCCGAAGATCGGGTCGCTGGTCTCGGCGGATCCGCAGCGGCTGCAGCGGATGTAGGTGTCTTCGCCGTAGCCGGCCATGGACGGCATCTCGTCCTGGACGAACTCGTCGACGGCCCCGCACACCTGGCAGCGCAGTGACCTCCCGTCGGGCCCCCACGTGATGAAGATCGGCTCCTCGTCGCTGCCGTCAGGTCGCCGCAACGGCCCGGTCCTCCCATGCGCGGCGCGGCCGCCGCTGCTGGCCTTCTGGGTGGTGGCGGTGATGAGGGCGGTCAGCCCGGGATAGGTGGCGGGGACGTCGCTCGGCTCGGGGCTGTCGTCGATGAGCAGCAGCGGTTGGTCATCGCCGCGCGGGTGGGTGAGCTGGTAGAGGCGGCCGTCGGTGTCGACGGCGTCGATGCGGCGGGCCTGCCATGGCGCGCTGGTGATCCGGTGGATGTCGTCGTAGCAGGTGGCCCAGGCCAATAGCCGCGCATCGGGTTCGGTCGCCCGGATCAGGCGGACGATCGTGTCGAGGGTGGCCTGGTAGGGCGTTGCCGCGTGGGGCTGGCGCAAGCCTGCGGCGAGGCGGTGCAGCAGGGCGGGCAGGCCAGCGGGGTCGGTGAGCAGGTCGTCGCGGCGCAGCGGGAATTCCACGCTGCGCAAGGCGTGTGCTGGCGAGGCCGTGTGGAGGGGGCGGGTGTGGATGAGCAGCAGCGTCGGGGGCTGGCCCCAGCCCAGATGCTCGGCGTCGACGTCGGTCGCCAGGAGGCAACCGGCCAGGGCGTGGACAGCGGTGAAGGACAGCACAGCGATCTCCCTTGTCAGGGCGGCAAAGGGGGAGGGCCCCGCAACCGGGTGGTTGCGGGGCCCTCAAGGCGTCAGATCTGTCAGTGGTGGTGGCGGTCGCGGCTGCGTCCCACTGGGGTGGCCAAGGGATGGTGGCCGTGCACACCGGCACCGGAACGCTTCGCGTGGTACATCGCCGCATCCGCCTCGGCCAGCAGCTGACGGGGGTTGGCGGACAGGTAGGCGGGGTTGTGGGTGTAGCCGACGGAGCCGCTGACACGGACCTCGCCGCTGGTCAGGCGGAAGGGGGCGGCGCCGATGGCCTGCCATGCGGCGCGGGCGGCAGCGGCCACGTCCTCGTGGTCGCCGCGCACGAGGAGGGCGAACTCGTCGCCGGACAACCTTGCGGCGATCTCCACCGGCGCGTCGAGGGCGGCGAGGAGCCGTCCGACGTGGGCGAGCAGCAGGTTGCCGGTCTCGTGGCCGAGGGTGTCGTTGACGGTCTTGAACCCGTCGAGGTCGAGCAGCACCACCCCGACCGCCGCCCGGTCGGTGAGGGCGGCGCGTAGTCGGGTGAGGAACAGCCGCCGGTTGGGCAGGCCGGTGATCTCGTCGTGGGTGGCCTGGTAGCGGGCCGCCTCGAGGGCTTGCTGTTGACGCCACAGGAGGGCGCCGGCGAGGGCGAGGCCGGCGAGGATCCCGCCGACGGTGGTGACGATTCCTTGCAGGATCAGAGACACTGAGTTGCTCCTTTCGCACGAAGGAGCACCGGGGGCGGGCGTGAGTCGCCAACTTCGACGCCCGCCCTCGGGCTGCCTGACGAGTCGGGGCTACAGGCCGCCGTTGGCGGGGGCGAGTTGGAAGGTGGCCGGCCGTTCGACGGTCTGCATGAGCGTGCCGGCGGCGACCAGCTTGATCGCCGCGTTGTACACCGCGCCCTGGCTGGCTTTCTTCGCGCCGCTGCCGGTGTTCGCGGCGTCGATGAGCTTGCACAGCTCACTGGTCTTGTACTGCCGGTCGGGGTGGGCTTCGAGGATGTCCAGTACTGCGCCCCGCAGGGAGCCCTTCACCCGGCGGTCGTTCTCCGTCCTGGCTGCCTGCCCCTGCGGGTCGAGCCTCGATCCGCCCTCGCCCTCGGCCTCGTCGGGCGCGTCGTCGGACTGCTGGCGGTCGTGGCCCGCCTCCTCCGAGGGCGGCTGCTCGTCGCCGCCACTGGAAGACGTGACGGTGTCCAGTGGAGCAGGTGCGCCGCCGGTGGAAGCCAGGGCCGGGGACGCCTCGTCCGTGTCCCTGGCTGCCGGTACAGGGGGCTCGCTGTCCCGTTCGGGCACGCCAGGGGAGCCGAGGGAATCGGTCGGGGTGGCGGTGTCCGAGGTGGCGACCGGGGTCCCGCTGGGTGGTGTGTCAGCGGCCTCCTGGGTGGAGGGTGGCGTGGCGGTGGTGGTGAGGCCGGTGTCGGTCAACCGCCACATGGCGCGGTTGTCGTCGCTGCGGAACCGCTCGGCCTGCCCGGTCTTCTCCCAGGCGCGCAGCTTTGCCGTCGCGGTGGAATAGCCGAGGGCGGCGCGCTCGGCCACGGCCGTGGCAGTGGCCTCGCCGAGCTCGCTGAGCGCGGCGAGGACCGTGAACATCGTGTGCGCCGGCACGGGCTGCGTTGCATCCGTCATGGGCACGTCCTTCCTGGTGTGGAGGCCAGCAGTGATCCACGCTTCGACCGCCTCGCTGATCAAGTGCGAGGACCGGATCTCGGGACATCCCTGAGATCCGCGCCGAGCTCGTCGCCAGCCGGGGGGCGTGGCGGGCGCGCGTGGGAAAGGAATGACTGATCGGCCGGCGGGCGCCGGCTGGGTGCGGTGAGAACGAGGACTCGACGTCGGCGGGAGATGCCAGCCAGGGTCGGCTCGCTGCGCTCGCTCACGGCGATGTGCGCCCCCGTGAAGCGGTGGGTCGGGCGGCCGTGGCGTGCTCCGCGAGGGGCAGCACGTCTCCGATGCGGAAACCCTGGGAGGACCTGCTGCCGGTGAAGAGGGCTGGAAGAGGAATGAGGCGGCCTGTTTCAGGCCGGGCGGTAGCGGGCGCCCCTGGCCCGGGGCCCTCGCCTGTAGAGCATTCACCGCCGCTGTGTGAGGCGGCGCGGCAGCTGGCCGTTGAGGCAGCTGCGGTGCGTCGTCGGCAGCAAAGGGAGAGCAGGCCCCGCGGGGTGACACGGCATGGACCGACCGCTGCGGCATCTCAGCTGGGTTGGGCCTGCAGCGGTTGCCGGTGCCCTCGACTGCGGGCTTGGGGGTGGGGTTTAGAGGGCGACTGCGAGTAGCCGCTGATCGGGGTCGAGGGTGTCGAGGTGGGCCAGGGCCTGCTCGAGGTAGGTGATGCGGTGGGCGAGGGCGTCGCTGGCCGGGGCGAGCTTGCGTCCGTCGGCGGTGAGCATCGCATCGCCGGCGATGGCGCTGGCGGCGCGGTAGTGCTGGTAGGCCATCTGGCCCGCCTGGTACATCTCCAGCTCTCCGACACTGGGCTGGCCAGTGCCGGGAGCGGCGGCGGCGTGCAGGCGCATGGCGTGGACGCGGGGTTGGGCATGGAATTCCGCGATCGCCGTGTCGAGGGGGTAGCGGTCGGGGTCGGTGAGGTGGCGGGTTTCGAAGACCGGCCACGGGGTGGCGGCTCGGGTGCCGTGGACGACCTGCTGCCAGATCTGGTAGCGGATCCCGGCGCCGACCGCGGCGGCGTGGCGCATCCCGTGCAGGTCGAGCAGCCGGACCGGTCCGCCCGCGCACGGCGCGGGTCGACCCTTGCGCAGCCCGATCATCTGCTGGCGCTGCCACACACGCAGCTGCGCGACCGCCCAGAACAGAGGCGCGAGAGTGCCGGTGACATTGAAATGGGTGTCGAGCTGGTGGCTGGTGAGCGCCTGCGCGGGCAGCGCGTCGGGCAGGCAGATGATCATCGTGGCGATGGTCGGGGCCGCCATGACGGTTGGCCGCGCGGTGGTGGTGGCCCGGGTGTAGACAGGGCGGGGCGCGGCTGCCGGCGTCACCTTCGCCGACGCCGGTCGTGTCGGAATGGCTGGCACACGGCTGCCGTGGCGCGTCAGCGCGGTGCCCTTGACAGTGGGCATAAGCCGTCCTCCTTGGGTGGGGTGCGCGCGGGCGCAGGGATGACCGGCCCATCGGGTGCGTGGGTCGGATCAAGGGAAGAGGTGGTGTGGGTGGCTGGTGTGACCTCGAGGGGTCGCCGCGCGGGCGCGTGCCGACCGGCCGAAGCGGGTGGGCGTCGCGTCTCGCTGGGGTGCGGCGGGGGATCCCTGAGGTGGGACGAGCCGGGGTGGAACGATATGTGGGGTGTGGTGTTGCCGGAAAGGTAGCGGCTGCCACTCACAGCGCGTTGCGGCGTGACAGCGGCAGGAATGGCCTTTGGCCTGCACCGTGAGAGATCAACACCCACTGTGGGGTGGATGAGGTGTGTCGCGCTGTGAGAGGCCGATCCACTCACAGCCGATCTTGCGGTGTGACAGTCAAACAACGCGCTGAAGGGCTTGGCTGGGCCGCGACCTGCGGTGTGAGCGGCCGTGAGCGGGGCCTGGGTGTCAGAGGTCGTCGTCGGGGTCGGTGTAGCGGTGGGGGTTCGTGGCGGGGTTGTCGGGGCCGTGGTCGCTGGGCAGCTCGTGCAGCCAGCGGCGCAGCCCGGGCTCGGTGGTCAGCGTCCAGGCCGGTCCGGCGGGATGTTCGTCGTGGATGCCGGTCGCGACGGGCATGGCGGTGGGCACACCGGCGAGGGCGCGTAGCAGGTTGGCCTCGCGGCGTCGGCTGCGCACGCGCAGCAAAACGGGGTAGCGGGGCCCGAACTGGGCGAGGCGCTCGTAGCCGCGTAGCTTGCGCAGCACGACGGCGAGCGGCTCGGTGCCGTTGTCGTGCTCCAGGAAGAAGCCGACCTGCTGGTCTCCGACGCACCACACGCCGTGCCCGTCGGGCCGGATGCCGGCGACGGCATAGGCGGCGGTCGCGTGCTGCTCGGACCACCACCTCGCCAGCCGAACGTTCGGATGGCAGCGCGCGTGGGCGAGGAGGTCGACGAACAGTTGGTTGGTGCCGAGCAGGTGGGCGAGCCGGCAACTGCCGACGATGCGTTCGGTGCGCTCGATGCTGCTGCGCGGCGGTCGGGCGTCGGGCCGGTCCGGGTCGTTGTAGGCGGTGGGGTGCACGAGCATGCCGAGGGGGCCGAGGGCGTAGAGGTACTGCCCGTCGCCGGTGGTGATGTCGACGAAGCGGCTGACGGCCTCGATGCGGTGCAGGGTGGCCAGCCGTAGCCGGGCGGAGCGGCGGGAGGTGAACGCCGCCTCGGTGATCTGGTCGGCGGAGAGCACATAGTGCTCGGCGAGCCAGGCGAGGAGTTGACGGTCGCGCAGCGTGAGCCGACGCAGGTGCTCCAGACGCGAGCGGCGGCTGGTAGTGCTGCGCGAGGCGAGGAGCCGGGGGTTGGATGACCGGGGATGGAAGACAGGTCGATCGGTAGACACGAGCGGGCATCCCTTCAGGGAGGAAGTGGATCCCCTCCGTTGGAGGGGTGTCTGAAATCAGGGGTGGTGGTGACCGTGCCGGTGGACCGCCGCACGCTGCACTGACAGGCCTTTCCGCGCTGATCGGTCAGCGGCAGTCAGCCCTTGGTGGTGAAGGGCGGAGGAAGCGTCTGCGGAAGGGGCGACGGAAACCCCACCAGGGGCTGACAGACGCCGAAGGAATCTCCTCAGCCCGGCCACCTGGCCACACCGGGCGACCCGTTCGCGGTCAACCGGCCTCAAGGCTTCGCCTTGTCGCTGTCCACACGGGGCGCGCGGGTTTGCTGGGGTGGCCTTGAGTAGGGGTCGACCAGCGCGTCGATCGCGCCGGTGTCCTGCGCCGGAACGGCGCGCGCTGCGGCCTGCCGGATCGCGGTCGCCTCGCCGATCAGCGGCTTGGGTGGGCGGGTCCTCATGGTGAACGCCGGCGTCTGCCGGCCGCCCACGACCAGGCGGGTGGCGGCGGTGTAGGCGTCGAGGTGGGTCAGGTCGTGCTCGTCGAGTTCGGGCAGGGTGTGCCGGGCCAGGACGCGGGCGTCCTCCGGCGCGCAGGAGAAATAGATCTTGTTGCGGGCGTTCGCGGACGCGGCCGCGAGGAGGTCCTTCGGGAACTGGGCGAGGTCCTGGTGCGACAGCACCAGCGACAGCCGGTACTTACGGGCCTCGGCGAGCATCGTGTCCAGGGAGTTGGCGAGGGTGAGGAAGTTCTGCGCCTCGTCGATGATCAGCGTGGCGTCCCGGCGTTTGTCGGGGGCGATGCGCGCGCGGGCGGTGGCGGCCTGCCACACCTGGGCCAGCACCAGGGAGCCGAGCAGCTTGCTGGTGTCCTCCCCCAACTGGCCTTTCGGGATGCGCACGAGCAATGCTCCGCCGTCGAGGACCTCGCCCATGTCGAAACTCGAGCGCGGGTATCGCATCGTGCGTTTGACGAAGTCCCGCAACAGGAACGCCCGCAGGCGGGCGAGCACCGGTCCGATGACCTGCGAGCGCAGGGCGGGGTTCAGCTCGTCGTACCACTGCCAGAACCCGGACAGGCCGGCCGGGTCATCGAGGTCAACGGTCATCGCCGAGCGGAACTGCGCGGAGTTGAGCAGCGGTGGGATGTGCTGCAGGGTGACGTTGGCGTGCCGCAACAAGGTCAGGCACGCCACCCGCATGACATCGTCCATGCGCGGGCCCCACGCCTTGGCGAAGATGTTCCCGAAGATCGACACCAGGTTGTCCACGACCAGATCCGGGTCGTCGCCGGAGAGCGGATTGATCGTCGGCGGATTCGGCTGGTCCGGGTCGAACAGCACCACCCGGTCCGCGACCGATGCCGGGAGCCGGTCGAGGATGTCCAGGACCATGTCGCCGTGCGGGTCGATGACCACCGTGCCGCGGCCGGCGGTGATGTCATCGACGGCCATGTTCACCAGCAACGTCGTCTTCCCAGAGCCGGTGGCCCCCACGACGTGCAGGTGGTAGCGGGCGTCCGGCACGGCCAGGGCCACCCCGTGACCGCCGACCTGCGCGTCACCGAGCACCTTCGTGCCGCGTCCACCGCTGGGCACGGCGACCGGGACGGGCATGGACTTCGCCCGCGCCCGATCCAGCCCGGGCACGGCCAGGTCCCGGGGCAGCGCGGCGAGCGCCGCCAGCTCCGGGGTGCAGGCGAGGAACCCGCCACCGAGACGCCGCGACGCCAGCACCGCGGCCGGCGACGACATGCCGGTACGAGGGACGAGGCGGTTGCGGCCCGAATAGATCGCGAAGGAGGACGCGACCGCGTCGGCGATGCCCAGCAGCCGGGGCCGCTGGTCCGTGCTCCCGCGCCGGCTGTCCTTGCCCACGGCATAGCGCACGGCGGTCTCCCACAACGGGTGGGAGGTCTTGTCGAGGATCGCCCGCACATCGCGCTCCACTGCGGGGTCGCGGCGGCTCGTCTGCCCGTACCTGGCGGGGCTGGGGGAGCGGCCCGGTCGGAATGCCTCGACGAGCCACAGCAGCGGCGCTGCCGGGTTGATGGCGGGGAGGGCGGTCTTGCCGTCGCGCAACCTGCCGCCGGTGCGTCGGGCGCGCACGGCGCGGCGGGGTGCGGCGGGGCGGGCGAGGATCTGCACGCAGGCGTGCTCGTCGGCCCGCAGTTGGGAGCCGGCGGAGATCAGCGCGCGCAGCGGGTCGTTGTCGTGGTCGATGCGCAGGGGCAGCCATTCGGCGGCATTGGGCAGCAGATGTCCGCCCACCACCGTTGGCACGTCGAGCGGGATGGGTGGGGCGGGGGTGTCGTCGGTGGTGCAGGCGGCGCCGGGCCAGGCGGCGCGGACGGCGGCTTCGACGGCGCCGGGCGGGACGGTGCCGGGTACCCAGATGGAGATGAGCAATCGTCGTCCCGCCCAGGTGTACTGCCAGGCGACGTGAGCGCTGCCGTGGAGCCAGCGGCGGCGCCGGGACGGGGTGAGGGTGCCGGCGAGGTTGGCCCACAGCGCGCCCGCGCTGTGGGCGTCGACCTCGGGGGGTGGGGCGATCGTTACGAGCCTTGCGCCCTCACTGTGCCGGCGGTGCCGCCACTCTGCGAGGAGATTGCGGCCGGCGACGTGCGCCACGAGCAAGCCGGCGGCGACGGCGAGCAGCCACGGCCGCTGCCCCACCCACGTGGCGGCCCCGAGCAGCCAGCGGGTGGCGCCGGTGGGCGGCACGACGACGTCGGCGCCTGGGCCGGTCGGATGGGGGGTGAAGGTCAGGATGGCCGCGAGGTATGCGGCGGGTGGGGTCACAGGTCGTCTCCCTCGTCGAGGTCGGCGAGTTCGCTCGGGCGTGTCGTACACAGCTGGTGCTCCGCCTGCGAGGCGATGGCTTCGAAGCTGGTCCGGTTGGTGCCGCAGATCAGCAGGCCGGTGCCGACCCGCGCGGCGAGCAGCAGCCGCCGTTCGCCGGCGGTGAGCCCGAAGGCGTCGCCGATGGCGTCGATGGCTTGCGGGGCCTGCTTGAGCAGGATTTGGGTGGCGGCGTTGGCGACGACGGCCTGGCCGAGGTCGGTGCCGAGCAGGTCGGCGACGTCCTGGGTGATGACGGTCAGCCCGGCGTGGCGTTTTCGGGCGGCCTTGGACATGCGGAACAGGAACCGAGCGCCTTCACCGTCGCGCATGAGCAGCCACGCCTCGTCCACGACGACGAGCCGCCGTGCGGCCTGCCTGCTGGGTGCGTCGACCTGCCGCCAGATCGCGTCCAGGGCGAGCAGGGTGCCGACGGTGCGCAGTTCGTCGGGCAGGTGCCGCAGCGACCACACCACGAGGTGCCCGTCGGGGCGGGTGGTGGTGGGCCCGTCGAACAGGTGCGAGAAGGAACCCTCAACCCAGGGGGTGAGGCGGGCGGCGAGCTGGCCGGCGGCGGGGTCGGTGTCGGCGTGCAGGCAGCCGGCGAGGTCACGAAGCAGTGGGGCGGGCCGGTGGTGGGTGGCCGGGTCCGGGGTGATGCCCGCGGCCCGGTAGACGGCCAGGATCGCCCGGTCCAGGGCAGCCCGTTCCGCCGGTGGCGGCTGCTGGCCCAGCAGCACGCTGATGAGGGTGTGCAGGAACAGGCCGCGTCGGGTGAGCACGTCCGGGCGGGAGTCACCTCCCGGCAGGTCGAGAGGGTTGACCTTCACGCCGGCGACGCCGAGGCGGACCACGGCTCCACCGACCGCGTCGGCCAACCGCAGGTACTCGTCCTCGGGGTCGATGACGGCGACCTGCACCTGCTGGTAGAGGTTGCGCAGGATCTCCAGCTTCACGAAGTACGACTTGCCGGCGCCGGAGCGGGCGAGAACGACGCTGTTGTGGTTCTCCTGTGCCCAGCGGTCCCACCACACGATCCCGCTGGAGTCGGGGTTGACGCCGTAGAGCACCCCGCCATCGGCGGGCGGGTCGCCGGGCAGCGGCGCGGGCAGGTCTGCGCTGGCGAGGGGGAACGCGGCGGCGAGAGCGGCGGTGTCCATGGTGCGGCGCATCTGCAGGCTGTCGGTCGCAAGGGGCAGGGTGGTGGTCCACCCGGCCAGGTGCCGCCACGTGGCGGGCTGCACCTCGATCAAGGTGGACGCGGCGGCTGCCTTCACCTGCGCGCACGCCTCCAAGAGTTCGTCCTCGGTGCGGGCGTGCACGGTCAGGTAGAGGCCGACGCGGAACAGCTTCGCCGCACCGCGCGCCAACCGCTGGGCGAGGTCCGCGGCGTCGTCGGCCGCCGCTTCCACGGACGGGTCGGGCAGCTTGCCCCGCTCCGCGTCGGCCCGCCGGGACGATTCGAAGCGGGCCCGCTGGTTACGCAGCCGGGCGGCGGCGACCGGGGCGGGCAGCGGGTCGATGTGCAACGCGAGGTCGAGGCGGCCCGGCCACGACAACAGGGGTTCGAGCCAGGCCGGGCCAACCTCGGCCGGGTAGCCGGTCACCACGAGGGTGGCGGCGTAGCCGTCCCCGACGCGCAGGAACCGCGGGGTGACCTCGACGGCGGCGGGGGCGACGGCGGCCGCCAGCCCGTCCGGCTGGCAGCCACCGTCGGCACGCTGGGATCTGTGGCGCAGCTTCATGTCGGTCGGCTCCTTCCGTGCCGGTGACGCCGATTCGGTGTGGGTGAGGTCATGACCGTGTCCGGGGCCGCGAGGCCGCCGGGCCGTGGCGGCCGGTAGGGGTCGGCGGCCGCGGCGAGCGCCGCGGTGACCGCCGGCCCGTCGAGGGCGCGGGTGGTGACGCCGAGACCGGACAGGGCGCGGACCGTGTCGTCGGCGCGCCGTCGAGCCGTGTGCTCGCCACGCTCACGGGCGCTCGTGCCGGTGACGATGAGGACCTGCCGGCGCAGCGGATCCTTGCGCGCTGCGAGGTCGTCGAGGAAGCGGGCGTGGTCGCCGGCCGCGTCGGTCAGCGCCGGGTGCGGCAGCTGCATGGCCGCGTGGGCGAGGCTGCGGGCGGCCGAGCGCAGGTCCACCGGCTGCGCCGACACCACGATCTGCGTGGGAGTCGACAAGCTGTTGAGCCAGCGACCGAAGGTGTCGACCAGGGCCGCCTGCTCATCGCCGGTGCGCAGCGCGAGGTTGACGTTCGTCGTGGCGACCATCGCCGCTCGCGCGGCGCCGAGTCGGATTTCCCCTCCCTCGTCGATGGCGTCGGCGGGCAGCTTCAGCGGCGCCGGCAGCATCACCCTCGTCGTCGGCGCCTGCACCCAGTCCGGTGTCTTCGACGTCGTGTCAGTTGTCGAGAGCGCGCGCGGAGCCCGCGCGTGACGGACGGCGGCGAGCAGCCACACGTCCAATGGCAGGCCGTCGCGACGGCCGACCGCGACACCGAAAACCAGGCCGCCGACGACGACGGCGGCGCCGACGAGCACCGGAGCGGGCACGACCTGATGCAGTGTCCGCCAGACGCCGTAGAAGGCGAGGGCGGCGACGGCGAGGATCGCCAGCTGCCGGAACGTGAGCCCGTAGAGAACCTTGTCGGGAGCGTCGATGTCCGCGGGCATGCGCGCCCGGCCCGGGTCGGCGTGGTCGTCGTGGGCGCTCATCGGCCGATCGCCTTCAGGCCGCGGCCGAGGCCGGGAACGGTGCGGGTGGCCTGCTGCACGACGATGACCCGTACTGCCGCGCCGAGCATGTTCACTCCGCGGCCGCTGTTGCCGGTGGAGACGTAGCGGCGCATGAGGGACGGCACGCGCAGCGTGGTCCAGAGCATGACCATGACGACGAACAGGTTGATGGCGCCGCCCGGATCCACCGGTAGTCCGAGTACGGGCAGCAGGTGCTCGGGGTCGGTGAGCATCCAGTGCCCGGCGTAGAGGGTGAAGCCCTGCACCACGGGGACGGCGAGTAGACCGGTGTAGGAGCGCCACCACATGCGGGCGACCGGTTCGGTCTGCGGCATCGCGTGACACGCGAGGGCCAGCGGGGCGAAGGCGGTCAGGACGATGACGACGGCGAAGCGGACGATAACGCTGAACGCGGTGCCGGCGAGGAGGACGGCGATGATCGCCACGCAGATCACGAACAGCAGCACCGCTGTGGTGTCCCGTCCGGTGAGGATGTGCGTCTTGATGGCGCGCAGCGCGCCGTCGCTGTCCCCGTCGGGTGTGGTGAGCGCGCCGGTCAGGGCGTTGGCCAGGTCGATGAGCATGCCGCACCACAGCTGGGAGAAGTGCGCGGCGACGAACCCGACGATCAGCCTCGGGAGGAGGTCCTTGGCGGTGTAGCGGGTGGTTTCACTGCCGCCGGCGGTCATGGTGAGCACCCCGGCGGCCACGAAGGCGAGGACGAAGACGGTGTCGACGACGAGCACCGAACGGCCCGTCAGGGCCTGCACCTGCGGCAGGGCGGTGACCTTCGGGGTGATCAGCAGCGCGCTGCTGATCACCCCGAACAGCGCGTCGAGGCTCGCGAGGATCGCCGCCGCCAGCCAGTCCAGGATCTGGTCGAGTAGCCAGCTCATGGTCAGCCCCCGACGATGCCTTGGACGACCTGCAGCAGGACAGGGGCGAGGACGGCCAGGCCGTAGCCGACCAGGGCGTTCTTCAGTGCGCCCTTGGCCCGCTCGACCTGCGCCGGGTCACCGCCTGCGGTGGCCCAGTAGACCCCAGCCAGGACGAGGAACAAGGTGGCCAGCGCGGCGAGGATGCCGATCAGCCAGGCCCGCAGATTGGCGATGACCACCGGCAGCGAGTTCACCGCCACGATCGCCGGCGCACCGGGATCGGCGTGCGCGGCGGCCGGCGCCGCCACGACCAGGACGATCGTGACGGCCACCGTGACGAGGCGGCGGAGGACGTGGGCGTTGGTGAGAGCACGAAGACGTGCCGAAATACGGGACATGACTCTTTCACCTCCGGCCCCGCCGACGTCCGGGGACGCGGCGGGGTGCTAGCGGATGGTCACGGGAGACCGCCGCCGGGCCCGCGGACGGCACGCGCGGCGAACCAGACCGTCCCCGGGAGGAGCCCTTCCTCCCTTGTCGGGTAGCGGGTGTTCGATGAGGTGTCAGCGCACCAAGCACTGCGCGGCACCCGAGGCGGCCGGCACGGCGGGCGGCCCGACTAGGTGCGGACCCGGCGGCGGGCGGGATCCTCGCCACGCCGTGGGCGACGAGAAGTCCTGCACCCCCAAACCGCCGGTTGTGTGCTCTGGCGAACGCCCCCGGTTATCACCGCCACTCACAGCGGCACACAGCAACTCCATCTCGCACCGATTGGACTCCGCCTCGATGTGATGGCGGATGTCGGCCAGGGGCGACCGACGTGCGACACCTGGTCGAGTCGTGGCGATGTCAGGCACGGCTGTCAGACACGAAGCACCACTGACAGAAGGTCGCCCAAGTTAGCGATAGGCGCCGATGACACGGCGCGGACGACACCTCCTGTGACCATCGCCGCTGATGTCACCGATGCTTCTCATCCTGCCGCTGACAGACCTCACGTCTCGGTGTCAGATCGGCCTTGTGACGTCCTGGTGGCACTGACGTCGACGCCGCGTCGCGCCAGACGCGGCACCGGTGACATCGTCGTGGTCGCCCGATGTCACAGGTGCCGGGATGTGAGTCGTTGTGAGCGGCCGTGGGCGGCGGTGAGTGTCACCTCCGGCCGGTGGCAACCCCGTCGCGATTCATCCGGTTGTCGACGGCTCTGCCCTCGGCGGCCGCTGGCATCACCGCCTGGCCTGTGTCACAGCCCAGCTCAACGGCACTGACAAATCCAAACGCCACCGACATGGCTCGGGTTGCCTGCCTGTGGCGGTGTCACGAGTGCCGGCGCCGCCCCGCAGGGCCGTGGCCTGCGCTGTGAGCGGGTTGTGTGACGGCCGTGGCCCAATCGGTACCGCCGCGCCGCCGTGACATCGCAGCCTTGCCGAACCGGCGGTCATCTTCGACAGGGGGAGTTGTGACATGAGCGTGCCCGCCGCAACCGATTGGCCAACCTCGCCTCTCGCAGCCGCAGACGCCGCCTTCACCGCCTTGACCGGCGAGCCAGCACCCTTGACGCTCGACATGGACGCCTGCAGCGTGCCCAACGCCACTGGGTCGGGTGTCATGACACTGCCGGCGCTGCGCGACTGGCTCCTGCGTCACCCTCATGCATACGCGCTACGCGACGGCGTGTGGCGGGAGCTGATCCGCCGGGCCCGCTTGGACGGGCCGGCGTGGGTGATCGCCGCGGTCGGGATGGCCATGCCCGCCCTGCGCCGCTACGCCGGCCAGTTGTGCGCCGGCTACGACGGCGACCCCGACGACATCGACGCCGAGATCCTCACCGGATTCCTCACCGCCCTGCGCGACCGCGTCGACCTGACCCAGAACGCCCCGTACGCGGCGCTGTGCCGGGTGGCGTGGCGCGCCGGGCACCGGCTGCGCCTGCAGGCCGGCGAGTACACCTCGGTCGCCGACATCGACCACCTGCCCGGCCCCCGCACCCCCAAGGTGCCCTACGGACACCCCGACGTGCTCGTGCGCCGCGCCGTCGGCCTGGGCATCCTCGACCCGGACGACGAACAGGCCTACATCGACGTGCGGCTCGGGCGGCGGGCGATCGAGCCGATCGCCGCCGGACTCGGCATCACCGTCAACGCCCTGCGGATGCGGCTGGGCCGCATCGACACCCGCATCGCCGACGCACTGCACAGGGGTCTGCTCACCGGCATCGCCTCCCCGCACGCCGCCGCCACCCTCGCGGCGCAAGCCGAACACCGAGCAGCCACTCGCGCCGGCCGGACCACCACTAGCCGACCGCACCTCGTGTGCGAAGCCGCGGCGGCCGCCTGAGGCGTCCACCGCAATGGCCCTGCTTCACCCGAAGCGAACTCGCAACACCCGGCGGCGCCCTCACCCTCTCAGGTGAGGGCGCCGCCGCATGTCCCCACCGCCCAGCAGCCGAACGCCACACCCCGCCCTGCGCAGGCCGGGTTGAGCGAGCGCACGCCACTGGAGCCAACAGACGGGGCGCTCGGGACCCCCTCACCAGCCCAGTACCGCTACACCGCCGCTGCGATGTGAGCGCAACGAACGCCTGACCGTGAGCGCTTGCGAGCCGCTGTGAGAACTGGGGGCGTTCGTCAGAGCACACAACCGCCGGTTTGGGGGTGTCAGCGCACTACCCGCGCGGCGCGGAGCCGACATCCAGATGAGCGAGCACACGCCGCAGCACCACCACGACCCCGCCCACCCCGTCGACCCGCATGTCGACCCGACCCTCATCGACCTGGTGGCCGGTGACCCGCCGGTCCCGGTCACCGTGTGGCGCACCGCCCGCACCGACGCCGACACCGGCCGCGCGATCGGCGCCCGGCTGGCCTACCGGCTCGTGGCCGCCTACAGCCGCCCCGGCGACGCGGTCATCGACCTCACCACGGACCACGCCCTCACCAGCGCCTGCACCACGGGCGGGCGCCGGCACCACCCCGGCTGGTTCACCGACGCGTCCAGCCTGATCATCGGCCCGCCGACCCGCACCGACCCGGCCGCCCAGTCCGACAACAGCGACCTGATGCACTCGGGCGCCTGGTTCGGTGACGACCTCACCGACACCGACCTGCCCCCGTCCAGCAACCCGGCTGTCCCTGTACCCGACGGCGCGTCCCTGGCGGAGGCGACCAGCCTGGTCGTGGCCTGCTGGCCCCTCGACACCGCCGACGCGACCAACCGCATCCGACTGGCGTGGCTGTTGACCGCGTGCGCGCGGCTGCTGCGTCCCGGCGGCTGCCTGATCCTCGTCGTCACCGCCCCCGCCAGCCCGGCCGCCCCGCAGGACTTCACCCCCGTCGTGCAGGCGGCCGCCGCCGTCGGGCTGGGCTACCTGCAGCACATCGTCGCCGTCACCGCCGACACGTGCGGCGACGCGTTCGTCTACCACGTCACCGACGAGGAACTCCTCGCCCTCACCACACGGGCCGAGCAGCCGTGGACGGTGGCGCACCTGCAGGTGCACGCGGACCTGCTGGTGTTCACCCACCACCAGGCGCCCACCTCCCAGCGGAACCCACGCTCGGAAGGCGGTCGCCGTGGCTGAGCACCTGCCCTTCCCCGCCGACCCGAACCAGCCGGCAAACCCGGCCGAGGACGCCCACCACGGCCAGCACCGCCTCTACGAGGGCCGCCACCGCGACACCGGCGGACGCCACCGCGCGCCGGGCGGACCGGAGGGCCTGTCGGTGTGGGCGACCGCCCAGCGGACCGGGCCGGTGCAGCGCTGCGGCCGCTACGTGGCCGAGTCGGTCAAACACCCCGCCCGGATGCTGCCCGCGATCGCCGCACATGCCATCGCCGCCTACACCCAGCCCGGCGACCTGGTCCTCGACCCGATGTGCGGAATCGGCACCACCCTGGTCGAAGCGATCCACGCGGGCCGCGACGCGATCGGGGTGGAGTACGAGCCGCGCTGGTCGAACATCGCCGACGCCAACATCACCCACGCACAGCAACAGGGCGCCGGCGGCCGGGCCTCCGTGGTCCGCGGCGACGCCACCCGCCTGCGATCGCTGCTGCCCGCCGCCCTCGCGGGGCAGGTCGCCCTGGTCGTCACCTCACCGCCGTACGGGCCTACCGTTCACGGCCTCGTCCGACCCGGCGCCGACGGGGTGGCGAAGTTCGACAACGTCTACAACGACGGCACCGACAAGGGAAACCTCGCCTACCGGGACCTCACCGGCCTCACCGACGGGTTCGAGCAGATCCTGTCCGGGTGTGCGGTGCTGCTGCGCCCCGGCGGCACCGTCGTGGTCACCGCCCGTCCGTGGCGCAAGAACGGCCAGCTCGTAGACCTGCCCAGCGCGGTCATCGCCGCTGGTATCCGGGCGGGCCTCATCCCGACCGAGCGGTGCGTCGCGCTCCTCGTCGCGGTCCGCGACGGGCGGCTCGTCGCCCGGCCCTCGTTCTTCCAACTCCAAGCCGTGCGCAAGGCCCGCACCACCGGCACCCCGCTGCACCTGATCACCCACGAGGACGTGCTGATCTTCCGCCGGCCGGAACTACCCGCGGAGGTCGCCGATGACTGACGACCCCCGCTGCGCGCCAACGTCCGCACCGGTGCGCGGGAGGTGGCGTGAGTGACCACGCTCCCGGGCCGCGGATCGGATCGCTATGCACCGGATACGGCGGCCTCGACTTGGCCATCGAACTGGTGCTCGGCGGCCGCCTCACCTGGTACGCCGAAACCGACCGGCACGCCCGCACCGTCCTCGCCCACCACTGGCCCGACGTGCCCAACCTCGGCGACATCCGCGCCGTCGACTGGACCCGCGTCCCACCCGTCGACGTCCTCACCGCAGGCTTCCCCTGCCAGGACATCTCCAACGCCGGCAAACGCGCCGGCATCACCGGACCCCACTCCAGCCTGTGGCACCACATCACTACAGCCCTTCGCGTCCTTCGACCCCCACTCGTGTTCGTGGAAAATGTGGCCGCCCTCCGCCGACGCGGACTCGACGTCGTCCACGCCGACCTGGCCACGCTCGGGTACGACACGAGCTGGCTATGCCTACGCGCATCCGACATCGGCGCCGCCCACCGACGCGACCGGCTGTTCCTGCTTTATCTGGACAGACAGTGGTAGCAGTGGTGCAGATCACAGCAGCGCTGGCTCGTCGCCAGCATTGCGGTCCGACCGGGTTGTTGGCCTGGTCAGGGCTGGCGGACTGCGATGAGGATGGCCCCGGGAGCGTCAGTGTCGGGGCCGATTAGCAGGTGGGCCTTGATGGTGAATCCGGTGTCGCGTAGCCACGCTGCGACTCGGTCGGGCTGGCGACGGTGAACGTAGACATTCATGGGGTGGCCGCCGTAGCCCTGTGTCTTGAGCCTCGACTCGTCGCCCACGTGGAAGCCGAGTAGCAGCGGTCCGCCCGGACGCAGCACCCGGTGGAAGTGGCCCAAAACCGAAGGGACGGCGTCATCGGGTATGTGGATCAATGACCAGAAGGCAAGCAGGGCGGCAATCGAGGCGTCGGCGAGTTGCAGATCGGTCATCGAGCCCACTTCGAATCGCAGATCGGGGTGGTCGCGCCGAGCCAGGTCGATCATCGCGGGTGATAGGTCGATGCCGAAGGCGTCGACGCCCAGTTTGTGCAGGTGGGCGGTGACGTGTCCCGGCCCGCAGCCCACGTCCGCCACCGGCCCGTCGCCGGCGGCGTGGACCAGCTCAGCGAATAACGCCAGACTTGCACGAAGGTATGGCTCCGTGGCGAGGGCGTCGCGTACGAAGTTGGCGTAGCTGTCGGCGACCGTGTCGTAGGAGGTCCGGGCGTCTACCAGCCAGTCGTCTGTGTTCCTGCTGGGTGAGCCGGGCGCATTGCGGTCTTCCAGCGGTGACTCGGTTTGCGTCATTGGTCGATTCCTCCTGGTTGGGCTGGTAGGGACGGGAAGCTCGCTCACGGGCGAGACGTGTTGAGTTCCTGCAGCAGGCTGCGGATGCGGTCCGCGATGCAGCGGTGTCGTTCGATCTCTCGGGCCCAGCCACGTTCGGTGGCGTCGGCGATGAGTTGCTCTTCGGTGTGCAGCCGGTCTTCTAGCCGGGGGATGTACTGAGGTGTGGTGACGAACTTAGGGCAGCTCAGGTAGAGGTCACATTCGCACGGCCCTTCCTGAGGCAGGCGCAGGCAGCGTCCGAGTTCAAGTTCGGTCTTGTAGAAGTTGGTCTGGAGCCAGTCGAGTGCGGTCTGGTCGAGTTGGCCGCGGCGCAGAGTGTCCGCCAGTGGGCCGGCGATAGCCGCTCCAGGCTGCAGGACGGCCTGGTAGTCGGCCAGCACGACCGGGTCGGAGATCTGCGAGTAGGTCATGGACATGCCCGCGCTGAGGTGCCCGAGGATCTTCATGATCGTCTGGGTGCGGGCGCCTTTCTCGGCTAGTTGGGTGCCCAGCGTGTGCCGGAACCGGTGGGCGTGGATGGCGGGCTTGCCTTCGGCGTTGAGGATGCCGAGTTCGTCGCAGATGCGTCCGAGCGGCACCGCGAACAGGTATTCGACATCGGCGAGCCGACCGTTGTTGAGAAACAGGTAGCGCACAGTCATGCCGGTGTCTCTGTCGTGGATGCCGCGGTCCTGGTGTCCGGCGCGCAGTTCATGGAGACGGCGGATCGCTTCGGCAGCTTCGGGGTGGATCGGCACGGTGCGTTCTTTGAGCGATTTGCCGGCGGCGAGCCGCAGCCGCGGGGTGCCGTCGGGGTAGGTGTCGAGGCAGTCGAGGTGCAGCCGGCGGATCTCTCCGCGGCGTGCGCCGCTCCACCGGGCGACCAGCAGCGCACACCGTTGCAGCGGGCACTCGACGGCGCGGATCGCGGTCATCAGCGGTTCAAGTTGGTGGGCCGGGATCAACCGTGGGACGCGCTGGACCGCCCGTGGAACGTCCATTCGGGTCAGTACCGGGCGAGCGGGCATGTCGGTCCACTCGGCGTGGGCTCCGTAGCGGAAGAACACGGTGACTTCGGAGACAATGCTGCGGCGGTAGACGTCGCTGAGCGGCTGCTCGGGGTGCTTGACTTTGCGCTGCCCGCCCAGCCACGTCATGAAGTCCAGCAGGTCGGCGCGAGTCAGTTCGGCCAGGTTCTCCACAGCCGGGCGTTGCTGGGCCAGCCAGATGCCCAAGCGTCGCATCGCGGCCCGGGTCGAGCTCATGGAGTCGGGCCGCACGATGAGAGCTCGTTCGACCAGGTAGCGGTCCATCACCGCGGCGATTCGCGGCTCCGGGCTCAGCGGCGGCAATGGTTTACGGTCCAGGCGTTGTGGCAGCCGGTCGGTGATCCCGGCGTGGAACAGCGCGATCCCGGTGCGGAACACATTGGTGCCCCACGCGTTCTTGATCGTCGTGAGGTGCCGTGGGCTGAGGACCTCGTCGATGCCGGGGACCTGGTCAAGGGTGCGGATCGTCGCCCTCAATTCCTCGACATCGTCGGCGGTGACCGCGTGCAGGTCCGGGTCGCCGCGGTGCAGCACCAATCGCATCACGGTCCTGGACACCCGGAACGTGCTGCTGTCGGGGTTGTGTCCCAGCGCGGTCACCTGCTCGCGTAGCTGGTCGACCTGGGCGGTCAGTGGCAGGCCGAGCTGGTCGGCGATCGACCACGGTTTGATCACACCGATGCCGAGCAGCCAGCCCCAGTCCAGCCGCAGTCGGCCGGTAAGGGCCAGGTAGATCAGGTAGTCGCGGGCGTTGTAGTTGATCCAGCCGGCGGTGACGTCAAAGTCAACCCCGGGGCCGCGACGCCGGGTCTGGGTGTCCTTGTTGCGCCACCCGAGCCGCTGCCGCAGCGGCTGGTCGAACCAGCTATCAAGCTCGGGGAACTGGCGCAGGAAGCGGACATGTCGGCGATGTAGCCGGATCTTGCGATCCTGGCTGTAGATGCCGCTGTGCTCGACGAACGACTCGTACTCCTCGGCCGGACAATGGCGTGGACCACCGACCAGGCGCGGTGGCGGTGACGCCGGTAGGCGCAGAACGGCTCCGCTCACGGTGCGGTGTCCCCGATCGCGGCCCGGTAGTCCTTGACCACATCGGGATCACTGACCCGGGTGTAGATCTTGGTCGAGTCGGGGCTGGCGTGCCCGAGCCGGGTCATCAGGGTCAGATCCCGCATTCCGCCCTCGAACATGCGGGTCGCGTGCGTGTGGCGCAGCGCATGCGGTGTCAGCCAGGCGTCGCGGACGCCAGCACGCCGGGCGGCCCGGGCGAACATGCGCACCAGACCGTCGTAGCTCAACGGCTCCAATCGTCGTCGGCCGCGACCGCCGACGAGGAACACATAGCCGGTGTCTGCGTCAGCGGGGCGTTCGTGCATGACGTAATCGCTGACGGCCGGCAAGGCCCGGCTTTCCAGCAGGTCGACGGTCCGGTCCCGGCGGGATTTCTGCCGCACCCCCGCCGGGTGATCGGTCCGGTGGCGGACCACGATTCGCCGACGTCCGTAGGAGATGTCGTCCAGCCGCAGGCCGAGGACCTCTCCTGGCCGCAGGCCGCCTTCCCACATCATCTCCAGCAACGCGCGGTCCCGCCGGTTGCGCAGCACGCCCAGCAAGGCGACATAGGTGTCGTCGGACATCGGTCGTGGCAGCGACTCCACCGTCTTGATTCGCAAGGCCCGACGCACCGGCCGCTGCGGACGCGACGTCACCAACGGCGTGCGAGGACGGCCCGGAACCCGAGCCGCTGCCTGGTCGGAGATAGTCACGATCGGATTATCGGCACCGCCGTACCGTTCGACGCTGATCAGGTACTCGAAGAACGACGACACCGCAGCCAGCACACGGTTGCAGGTCTTGGCCGCCAACAACCGGCCGTTCCCGGCGGTCAACCCGAGATCCAGCCGTTGGGCCTTACGGCCCGACGAACGGGTCCGCAACCACTCGATGAAACTCACCGCCAGCGCAGGCTTGAACTCCTCGACCGTCAAGCCGCGCTCGTGCAGAAACTGGAACAGCTTCTGCAAGTCATGCGCATAGGCACGGACCGTATTCGGCGAATAGTCACGCACCGTCAACAAGCGGAGGAACCCGGCCACTTCGGCAATGGGCACGCCAGCGTCGTCGACCAACTCCACACCCGGCTGCCCGACCGGGGCATCAACAACCTTCGTCACACGCACGCTGGACAACGTAGGGGTTCACCGAGCCGTCCACAGAATCAGTGGCACCTCAACTGTCCAGATAAGAAGGTCGCCACCATCAGAGGCGGGGGAGAGGATGCGGACACTTCCCACACCCTGCGCCCGTGACGGCAAGGGACCGGGCCACCAGTACGGGCTGCCAGACGTCATCGAGCCCCACGGCAACCGCCACGACCTTCTGCCGACCCCACGGGCGAGCGACACCGGCACGCCCGGCCGCCACGCCGGTAACGGATTCCGGCCGCCACTGTCACAGGTGCTTCTGCCCACTCCGCGGGCCACCGATGGACAGAAAGGCTGCCCCGGACAACGGGGATCCCACGGCGACCTCACCCTGCCATCTGCCGCCGTGCGGCTTCCGACACCACGGGCCTCCGACGCCCGTGGCCCTGGCCGCCACGGCCACGGCGGCCCGGACCTGCGTACCACCCTCGCCGAGCTCACCACCGGCAACCTCGGAACGCTCGACGAGACCACATGGGGGATCTACGCCCCCGCTATCGCTCGCTGGGAACTGCTGACCGGGCGGCCCGTTCCGGCGCCCACCCAACCCGGCCGCTACGGCAAGACGGTTCTTGCGCCCCCGTTCGTGGAGTGGCTCATGGGGCTACCCGCGCACTGGGTCACGGACCCCTCGCTCGGCCTTCCCCGCACCGCCGCGCTTCGCGTCCTCGGCAACGGTGTTGTCCCCGCCCAGGCAGCGGCAGCGCTTCGCCTCCTGCTGTGCCCCTACCACTGACCCCTGCCATACCGCCGGCGGCTCTTCGCGGGCAGGCCAGCTCGGCTGCCCGCGAAGAGCCACCTCTCGTTCTTTGAGGCCTGCCCCCTGCCACTGCAACACAGCGGAGAAGCTCTGATGCCGTCCACCCCGAGCCGATCTCGACATCGGCTACCCCCACCGGCACCCCCGCCCGCCCACCGAACCGGTCACGAGGTCGCGTGGGCCCAGCACGCCGAGGTCCGCGGCGACCTGCCGCAGCCGATGGTGGCCGGCCAGCCGGTCGATGGCCTGGTCCTGGACATCGACGCGACCATCGTGATCTGTCATTCCGAGAAGGAGTCAGCGACCCGCACCTGGAAGAAGACGTTCGGGTTCCATCCGCTGCTGTGCTTTCTGGACAACACCGGCGAAGCTTTGGCTGGGTTGCTGCGTGAAGGCCGGGCCCGTTCCAACACCACCACCGACCACATCACCGTCTTCGACCAGGCCTTGGCCCAGATCCCCGACGTTCATCGGCATGGCACCCCGATCCTGCTGCGTTCGGACTCGGCCGGTTCCAGCCACGGCTTCCTCGCCCACATCCGATCCTTGCGCGAGCAGCACCTCGACACCCGATTCAGTGTCGGCGCCGCGATCACCGAACCGGTCCGGGAAGCGATCCGGGCCGCGACCGGCTGGATCCCCGCCATCGACACCGGCGGCGATCTGCGTGACCATGCCGAGGTCTGCGAGATCACCGGCCTGTTCGACGCCGCCGGCTGGCCGGACGGCACGAGGTTCCTCGTCCATCGGGAACGCCCGCATCCCGGTGCCCAGCTGCCGCTGTGCGACACCATCGAAGGCTGGCGGCATCAGGTCGTTGCCACCGACACCCCGGCCGGCAACGGCAGCATCCAATTCCTGGAGGCCCGGCACCGGGCCCACGCCCGCGTCGAGAACCGCATCCGCTGCGGCAAGAACACCGGCTTCGGCCGGTTCCCGTCCCGGGCGTTCGCGATCAACCAGGCCTGGCTGCAACTCGCCCTGACCGGCATCGACCTGCTCGCCTGGACCCAAACCCTGCTCCTGGACGGCGGGCTGGCCACCGCCGAACCCAAGAGACTGCGCTACCGGCTGCTGCACGTCGCCGCCCGGATCACCCGCACCGCCCGCCAGACCCGCCTCGCCATCGCGGCCAACTGGCCCTGGACCGACGCCCTGACCAGCGCGTTCAGCAACCTCGCCGCACTACCTCGGCCCACCGGCTAACCCCGCAGCTCACGCACCAACCAGCAACACGGAGGAACCCGGCCGAGCGCCGGACCCTCAACATGCCTACAACAGTGACAAGCACGCGAATCGAATTCATCGAACAATAACTATGGACTGGCGGCCAAGCGAAAGACCGAGGTTAGGCGTGAGCGTTCTTTGGGCGGTGCCGGCGGGCAGCCGCTGGACGGCCGGGTCGAGGAAGCGAGCCACGTCGCCGCCAAACTCTGGGAGCAGGCCGACCGGCTGAACCTGCGAGGCTGCCAGGCGATCGCCGCCCGCTGCGACAGCCTCATCCATGCCCGTCGCGGCGACCTCAAACGAGCATTGGACAGCCTGCACCAGTCGCTGCACCTAATGGACGGACTGGACATGCCGCTCGAACGGGCCCGGACACTGCTCGCGCTCGGCATCGCGCGCCGCCGAACCCGCCAGAAGGCGTCCGCCCGCGAGTCGCTGAACCAGGCACTGGACATCTTCTCGACGGCTGGGGCGTCCGTCTGGGCCGAGCGCGTCGAGAATGAGCTCGTTCGAGCAGCAGGCGCCCGTGGCGGCGGCCTCACCAGCGGCGAACGCGCCGTCGCCGAACGTGCAGCTGCGGGAGCGACGAACCAAGAGATCGCCGCTCAGCTGTTCCTGAGCCCGAAGACGGTCGAGGCTGTGCTCACCCGGGTCTACCGCGAGCTCGGCGTCCGTTCCCGCACCGAGTTGGCCCGACAGTTGGGACACGTGCGCGCGGAATGACAAGGGGTTTCCCCGATTCCGGTCATGGCTGCAGCGCCTATGTTTCAAGAAATCGTCACGAAACAGTGGCGCTTCGAGGAGGGGATGACGATGAGACTCCAACGCTCTGTCCGCCGCTGGCTCTCCGTGGCGGCGCTCGCCGCCACCATCCCCGTCGCGTTGTCCCAGCCCGCGCTCGCCGGCCCGAACGCGGCCCCGCGCATCTGGACGTTCGAGAAGTGCGAGGTCGGAGTCGGCGTGTGGCAAGGAACAGCGAAGGGCCCAAACGGCATTCCTGAACCGCTCGAGACTCGACTCATAAGTCTTCGGGCGACCGACGACGTGCTGCATGTCGAGTTCAACTGGCGGGTGGGAAACACGTATCTGGCGGAGCTGAGCGGCACGCTCAACACGTCGACCGGCGCCGTGGTCATGAACGGCCGCGTCGCCGAAGGATCGTACGAGGGCAGTCGGGTGCACGAGGAGGGCCAGCTGACGGATGGATCCAGCTCCTGCTTCTCAGGGACCATCCGCGTGCTGCCAGCTGACTCCTGGCGCATGGACTGACGACAGAGCGCAAGCCACCGCGTTGAGCGAGTTTTGGCACGGTACACGCGTGCCGCCGACGGCTGGGCCGGCCATCCGGACAACGCCGTCTGGTTCTGCGCGGAGCACGTCGGGCTCGGCAGGGACCGCGAGTCGATGCACTGGCAGGCGGCGCTGGCCGAGATCAGGGCGCTAGCCGGCCGGTAGGTCGGCTGTTCCGGACTTCCCGGCGGCTCCTTCCGGAGCGGGATCCGTGTCCCGCTCCGAAAGGACGGTGCCGGTCGGACGCGACGGCTCGCGCCGAGCCGTGCGGCGGGCCGAGCCCGATCACAGGTCCCCGCTGGCGGAGCGACTCCAGGGGCCACTGATGGCAAAGACGTAGCCGGGTGAGTGGATGTTGGCGAACAGGATGCGCCCGTCGTCGCTGAAGGTGGGCCCGGTGAACTCGCTGCCGTTGACGTCGTTGCGTGCCAGAGGATACGCGTCGTTGCCCTTCGCGGTCACTCCGATGAGATGGTTGATGCCCGCGCCGTCCTCGGCCACGATGAGACCGCCGTACGGTGAGATGGCGATGTTGTCGGGGCCGTCGTAGTCGGTGTCCTGCGTCGGGTCCGGGTTCACTCCGAAGATGGTCCTGAGGGTCACCGTCTCGGTGGCCGGGTCGTAGAACCAGACCTGCCCATCGTGCTCGACGACGCTGCCGTCGGTGGTTCGGGCGAAGCTGGCGATGAAGTACGCCCCGCCGTCACCCCAGTAGGCGCCCTCCAGCTTCCGGCTCCGCGTCACCTGGTCGTTGGCGAACTGCCTGCGTACGGAGATGTTCGCCGCGTCGCGGTCGGGAACGTCCACCCACCGCACCTTGTACGTCGTGCCCGGCCTGGTGGCAAGGCAGAGATCGTGGACGTGTGTGGTGCCCTTGTAGCAGGTCATCGCCTGCAGTCGTCCGGCGGTGTCGCCGCCCTCGCCGAGGGCCAGGCCGCGCAGCGCGCCCTTCCCGCCATGGAAGGACCCCGGGGGCGTCCAGCGGTAGAACAGCCCGTGCGGGTTGTTCGCGTCCTCGGTCAGGTAGATCGCCGAGGTGTCCCGGTCGACCGCCACGGCCTCGTGCGGATAGCGCCCGAGGAATTTCAGTGGGACCGGATCGACGTTCGCGCTCCGATCGAAGGGGTCGACCTCGAAGACGTACCCGTGGTTGCGCTGGAACGTACCCCCGGCCCGCTGCTCGGACTCCTCGCAGGTCAGCCACGTCTGCCACGGGGTACGGCCACCGGCGCAGTTGTTGTGCGTGCCGGCCAGGCTGACGTACTCGCTGACGCGTTTGCCGGTGGAGTCGGCCACGATGTTCGTGGTGCCGCCCCGGGCTCCCGGGTCGAAGGTCAGCCCCGGCTGGGGTGGTACGCCGAACGACTCGCTCCCGTCGATCTCGTGGTTGTTGACCAGGACGAACCCGCCGCCGTGACTGAAGCAGGCGGTGCCGTCGGCGTCACCCGGGGTCGGCTCACCGGTCTCCAACGTCGTCACCCCCGCCTGGGCGACCAGTTGGTAGGAGAACCCGGCGGGAAGTGACAGCAGGCCGTTCGGATCCGGGATGAGCGGGCCGTAACCGGCTGAGCGGCGGGTGACCTGGGCGGCGGCGCGGGAAGCGGCGATCGCGTCCACGCTGCCGGCGACGGCGATACCCAGACCGGCGATCGCGCCACCGCGCAGCAGGTCACGGCGGGAGGTCTTCGGAGACGTCATGGAGGGGCTCCCAGTGGTAGGGACCAATCTGACGCCAGTAGACCCCTGCCTGCAGGGGAGTGTCAACAGGTTCGGCGGGTCGACCGGGAAGTCGGGCCGAGGAATCGGCCGGTGGCGGGCGCATCGACTCCCGACGTGGTGGCCGCCCGGGGGCTGTCCCGACGTACGCCTACGTAGCAGGAGCTGGACTTTCGCCAGCTGCGTGCCCGGGCGGTCCGTCGCCGTCGGGCCGACGTCGCATCCCCATCGACCGTGAAAGTCGCTCCGGTCGATCCAAACCGACTGTTGACACCCCCTTGTGGACGCGGTCTACTGGCGGGCAATTGGTTCCTACCAAACGCCGATGCGGGTCGCGGGTGCGATGGGCTCGGGTGCGCCGTGTCCGTGCTCCACCACGCGACGCCACAGAGACGGTAGGAGACGGGACGCAGACCCGGAGGTTGCGATGTCGCAGGTACCACGGTTGCACCGGCTGAGGAGACGAGCGGCCTCAGCGCTCGTCGTCGTACTGGCAGCGGCTGCGCTACCCCCCTCGCCCGCCGGCGCGACCAGCCGGCCGGTATCCGACGACGTCGTCGACCAGGTCGCGATCTTCGGTAACGAGCGCAGCGAAGCCTTCACGCGACTCTTCGCCGAGATGCACGTCGAGAGCGACCGCTTCCCGGTCGCCGCGCTCGCCACCACCGACCTCGACCGGTACGGCGCCGTCGTCGTGACGTCGGAGACGTACCCGGCCACGACGCAGTTGTCGGATGCCGCCGTCGACCGAGTCGACACCTTCGTCAGCGGCGGCAGGACCGCGTACGTGGAGTACGCGACCGGCGCCGGCGATTTGCTGCCGGCAACCGGGGCGGCGGCGAACGGCGCGCAATTCGAGCGCATCGTCGCGGCTGGCGACGATCCGGCGACCAAGGCCCTCGCGCCGCTCACCGTCCTGGAGGAGCACCTGTCGCACTACCTCCCGGTGCAGCTTCCGTCCGGGGCGAGCACACCGCTGGTGTACGCCAAGGTCGCCGGCGTCTACGACGCCGTGTTCGGGCTCCCGGAGCGGACGGCTCCGGCGCTGTCCCGGATCCCGCGCGGCGACGGCTCGCTGGTGTACGCGAGCACCGCGTTGTCCAACTTCGACCGAGGCAACTACGGTCTCCGCGCCGAGTGGCGACAGCTGGTGCACGACCTGCTCGTGTCGGTGCTGCCGCCGGCCTCCCAGCAGGCGGTACGCGCGAACGAGATCCCCCTCGAAGCGTGGACCTCGCCGCGCGAATGGGTGGATCCCGCGGACCCCGCGAAACTCGTCGTCCGGTCGGCGCCGGGCAGGACGGTCACGGCGACGCTCGACGGCAGGCAACTGCCGATGCGCGAGACCGCACCGGGGCGGTACGAGTCGACGGCGGCCCAGCTCCGTAAGGGCGACCACCGCTACCGGATCACGGCCGGCGAGGATTCGTGGGCGCGCACCACGTCCGTGTCCCTGGAGGCGCTGCCCCGCCGCGAGAAGTACCGTCGCATGGTCGACCGCACCATGCAGTGGTACGACAGGGCCGGCATGCTCTACTACCGCGACGGCGGCGAGGGCGGCGTCGCCGAGGGCCTGGTGTCGGAGCTCCAGACCGACGGGACCCACCGCTTCCGGGAACGGACCCGCGGCGACAGCTTCGTGCAGAGCGCGTACGCCTTCCAGCTCTACGGCGCGTTGACCGGTGAGAAGCGCTACGGGCGTACCGCGAACAACCTCATGGACCTCGTCCTCGACCGGATGCTGCTTCGCGAGAACAACTACCTGTACGGCTCGTGGTCGACGCGGGGCTACGACACCAAGGAACACGGCGACCTCGGCTGGCTCTACCCCGACGACCAGGGCTGGCTGAGCCTGATGTCGCTCGCGTGGTTCGCCCAGAACGACAAGACGTCGACCCTCCAGGACGGCCTGCGGGGCGTTGAGGCCCTCGTCCGCACGGCGAACGCGGACACCGGCCTGTACGCGATCAAGCGGCCCGGTTACAAGGACCTGCTCGCCCGTGGATGGCAGGGCACCGCGGCGATCCCGGACCAGGACGGCATCGCCCTGGACCCGCACTGGCAGAGCCAACCGCAGGCCGCCATGCTGTACGCGTACGCCCTGACCGGCGACGACCGGTACCTGACCGCGGCCACCAAGGGGCTCGACCGGATGATCGCCGAGTATCCAGCGGTCGGCATCGAGACCAGCAGGACGGCGGCCTCCGCGCGGTACCTTCTCCCGCTCGCGGCCGCCTACCGGTACACGAAGGAGCCGCGGTACAAGGCGACGATGCTCGAGATCGCCGACTACCTGCGCGAGCACCAGGACCCCGAGACCGGGGCGATCCCCGAGCTGGACGGGCGCAACCCGACGAGCAACGACGCCTACGGCACGGGCGAGAACAGCATCTTCCAGGAGAACGGCGACCCGGTCACCGACCAGCTCTACAGCCTCGGGCTGCTGTCGATGAACCTCCAGCTCGCCTACGAGGCGACGAAGGATCCGACGTTCCGGGGAATCCAGGAGAAGCTGCTGGACTATCTCGCCCGGATCCAGATCGAGAGCTCGCAGGATTCGCTCGACGGCACCTGGATGCGCGCGTTCGACTACAAGAACTGGGAGTACTACGGCAGCAGCGCTGACCGCGGCTGGGGCCCCTACTCGGTGCAGGTCGGCTGGACCAACGCCCCCATCGCGATCGGTGCCCTGCTCTACCTGACCGACAAGCGCTTCTTCCCCGCCGAGGGGACCGACCGCACGGACGTGGCCGACTCCGTGTCCGCCGAGTTCGACCAGATCGAGAACGGCTCGGGGACGCCGCCCTCAGCACCTGAACGGGCCGTCGAAGCCCCGGCACCCTGGCACTCCGACCTCGTCGGCGCGTGGGACTTCGAGGAGCCGACCGGCTACCGGGCGGGCGACAGTTCAGGCCGGAACAACCACGGCGTCCTCATCGGCGCGACCCGGTCGGCGGGCAAGTCGGGCCGTGGGATCACCCTCGACGGCGTCGACGACTACGTCAACCTGACCAACCAGACGGGCAAGGACCTGGACGGCGCCCCGGGCGTGACGGTCGCCGCCTGGGTGAAACTCGACGTGACCAAGCCCGGCTGGCAGCGGCTGTTCGTCAGCCGGATCACCAACCGGCGGGGCGGTATCGACGTCAGCGTCGACAACAGCGGTGCGACTCCCCGGATCGCGGTCGGCGCCCGTACCGACTACCCCGGTGAGGCACTCTCCCAGGTGTTCGGCGCCTGGTCGATCCAGCCGGGCCGGTGGCATCACGTCGCCGTGACGATCGACTTCGCCGGCAACGACATCCGCGCGTACGTCGACGGCTACGCCCTCGCCCAGACGAGCGCCACGGGGACGGCCTTCGACTCCACCGAGTACCACTGGGGAGACCCCGCGGTCGCCGACACCCTCGGCCGCACCCCCAACGGGAACGAGTACCTCGCCGCCCACCTCGACTCGATGCGGCTGCTGCGGGGCGCGCTCTCCTGGCCGGACGTCCAGCGGCTGATGAAGGACACCGCGGGCAAGTGATCTCACTGGGGGAGTCCCGTCGCCGGCGTCGGGGACGGGACTCCGACCAGGGTGGCAACACCTCGATTCACATCCTTCCGTACTGAGGCACGTCGCGATGCGTTCGAAACAGAGGAGTTCCTGATGGGCAGATACACGAGGGCGACCGCCGCCCTCCTCCTGGCGGGCTCGGTGGCCCTGACCGGGTGCGCGCCGAGCACCGGCGGTGGCGCCGGCGGTGGTGAGGGCAGTGGCAAGGGAACAGTCAAGATGGTCCTCTGGCCCGGCCCGGAGGGCGAGGCGATGGCGAAGGTGGTGGAGAAGTACAACGCTGGCCTGGGCAGGACCGAGGGCACCAAGGTCGAGATGACCCTGCTCTCGCGGCAGGACACCTTCTCCAAGGAGGCCACGCTGATGGCCGCCAAGTCCAGCGACCAGGACATCTACTTCGTGGCCAGCTACAACGTGGGCCAGTACGCCGCCTCGCTCGATCCGCTGACCGACATCGCCACCGAGAACTACTTCCCCGTCGCCGTGGACGGCCTGAAGTACCAGGGCAAGCAGTACGCGCTGCCGCTGGACGTCAGCAACCACTTCCTGCTGTACCGCAAGGACCTCGTCGACGCCCTGCTGCGGGACCCGGCCCAGCGGCAGGCGTACGAGGCGGTCGCTGCGAAGGTGCTCGGCGCGAAGCGGGCGCCGAAGCCCGCGGACCAGTGGGACTGGGACGACTACAAGGTAATGGCGGCGTACTTCTCGAAGAAGACGAACGCCGCGTCGCCCACCCGGCACGGGACGATCCTGCCGGCCAAGAATCTGCTCTACAACACGATGATCTGGGACGACGTGCTCTGGGGCATGGGCGGCAGCTGGACCAACTCGGCCGGCGACGCCAACCTGGCCACCCCTGAGGCGGAGAAGGCGGTCAAGCTGTACGCGGACATCTACACCAGCGGGTGGACGTCGCCGGACAGCGCACAGGCCGAGTTCCCGGAGACCCAGGCGGCGCTGAAGTCGGGGAACGCGGCGTTCGCGGTGCAGTGGTCGGCCGGGTTCGCCGAACTCAACGACAAGACCAAGTCGCCGGACGTGGCGGGCAAGATCGCGATCGCGCCGGTACCGGGCCAGAAGACCCACGTGCACGCCCTGGCGGTCGCGTTGAACAAGTATTCGCAGAACAAGGCGGCCGCCAAGAAGTTCCTCAGCTACCTCGCCGCACCGGACACGATGGCCACCTACGCGGAGGCCGGCGGGATTCCCGCCATGCCCGCCGTGCTCGAGCAGAAGGCCGCCGTCAATCCCGCCTTCACCTCGATCGCCGAGTCGATCGACAAGTACGGCTACACGGCCCCGGTGTTCCCCAACACCTTCCAGGCCTACAGCAAACTGGCCGAGGAACTGAGCGCCGCGTGGGTCGGGGAGAAGGACGCCGCATCGGCCCTGAAGGCCGCGAACGCGAACCTTCAGGAACTGTTGAAGTGAGTCACGGGCCTTTCTGTCCGGCGCGTGACGCCGGACAGAAAGGCCCCCGAGGAAGGGCGACATGTCCGCAGGTAGCTCGCGGCGAGCGAAGTGGGTGCTGACCTCCCCACTCATTCTCTTCTCGCTGGTGTTCGTGGTCTTTCCGGTCTACCAGGGCGTCCAGGCCAGCTTCTACGAGCTGGACCTGCAGGCGCCGTCCACGCCTTTCGCGGGGCTGCAGAACTACTGGGACCTGTTCGCCTCGGCGGGTTTCGCCCAGGCGGCCCGGTTCACGGTGGGGTTCGCCGTCACCGTCACCCTGCTGGAGGTGCTGCTCGGGCTGGGGTTGGCCCTCCTGATGAACCGGACGTTCCCCGGAAAGAAGGCCCTGTTCACGGCGCTCCTGGTGCCGATCATGATCGCCCCGGCGCTGCTCGGCGTCACGTTCCGGCTCCTGCTCAACGGCGACATCGGCCTGATACCCGCGATCCTCGACCATTTCGGCGCTCAGGTGTCGCTGTTCGCGCCGGATTCGGTGATCCCACTCCTCGTGGTGCTGGACGTCGTGCAGTGGACGCCGTTCGTGTTCCTCATCATCTACGCCGGCCTGCAGTCCTTCCCGAACGAGGTGCTGGAGGCCGCCCAGGTCGACGGCGCAGGTCCGCTGCGTACCCTCACCAGGATCGTCCTTCCGATCCTCACGCCGGTCCTCGCGGTCGCCGTCTTCCTGCGGTTCGTCGACGCCATCCGTACCTTCGACGTGATCTACGTCCTGACCGCCGGTGGGCCCGGCACCAAGACCACCACGATGAGCATCTTCATCTACAAGACCGCCTTCGAGTCCGGCCAGTTCGGGTTGGCGGCGGCAGCGTCCACGATTCTCATGCTGGCGCTTCTGCCACTGGTGCCCTTCATGGTCAATCGCGTCTCGCGAGAAACGGGGAATCGATCGTGACGACGAACGGAGTCCGCCGCGTGCCGGCGAGGAAGAAGTCCTGGCCGATCAGCCTCGTCGTGGCGGTGATCGCCCTGGCGGTCAACATCCCCTGGATGAACGCCCTCCTGGTCAGCTTCAAGACCGACGGTGACATCGGCCGCGGCGCACTGTCGCTGGACTTCACTCCGACGCTGACGCACTACTCCAACACGCTGGGGGCCAACGGCTACGACTTCCCCCAGTTCTTCCTCAATTCCACCCTGATCGCACTCGGCGCCGTGGCGCTGGTGCTGATCATCGCGGTGCCGGCCACCTATGCCGCGGTTCGGCTCGGTTTCGGTGGCCGACTGATCCTGAACGCGTCCAGTGGCCTGCGATTGCTTCCCGCGATCTTCTTCACCGTCCCGTATTTTCTCCTCATGTCGAACCTGACGTTGATCGACACGGTGCCGACGCTGATCCTGGCCAACACATTTCTCAACCTGCCGCTCGGCATCATCCTGCTCAGCGCGGGCTTCCGGGACATCCCGGTCGAGGTGGAGGAGTCGGCCTGGGTCGATGGGGCCAGTACCTACCGCACCCTGCGGTCGGTGGTGCTACCCATGATCGCGCCGACCCTGGTCGCGGTCGCCGTGCTGGTGTTCGTGTTCTCCTGGAACGACTACCTCTTCGCCCTGGTCCTGTCCTCGTCCAACGCGACGCCGGTGACCCTTGGCGCCGCGAACTTCGTGACCAGCACCGGGATCCGCTGGGGTGACATCTCCGCGGCAACGGTGCTCTCCACGCTGCCGCCCGTACTGTTCGCCGTGTTCGCCCAGCGGTACCTGGTCAGCGGGTTGGCCTCGGGCGCGGTCAAGGGGTAGTCGATGAGTACGTCCGAGCGCTCGCCCCGGCGACGCCCAGCTCCGAAGTACGAAATCGTGGCCAACTCCTTGGAGCGCCGCGTCCGCGCGATGCAACCCCACGAGGGGCTGCGCACCGAACGCCGACTCATGGAGGAGTACGGCGTGAGCCGGGTGACCGTACGCCAGGCCATCCAGCTGCTGATCCGAAAGGGGCTCGTCTACAAGGTCCAGGGCTCCGGCACCTACGTCGCCGATCCGGCATTCGTGACCAAGTCGCTGCGACTGACCGGCTTCTCCGAGGACATGCGCCAACGAGGCATGGAGCCGGCGAGCACGGTCCTGAGCTATGGCACGGTGCCCGCATCCACCGAGACGGCCGCCGCCCTCGACGTCGCGCCCGAAACGCCCCTGGTCAGCGTCAGCCGCCTACGCCTGGCCGACGGGATGCCCATGGCGATCGAGAACGTCTTCGTCCTCGCCGACCTGATCGACCCGGACGAGCTGGACGCCTCCGGGTCGCTCTACGAACAGCTCAAGCTCGTCGACATCAACGTCTCGCGTGCGACGCAGACGATCAGAGCCGTCAACCTGGACCCGTACCAGGCCAAGCTCCTGGACCAGGCCGTCGGCGCAGCCGCCCTGCTCGTGGCGCGGGTGACCTTCTCCGACCGCGGGCAGCAGGTCGAGTACGCCGAGACCATCTACCGCGGTGACCGGTACAACTTCGACATCGTCGTGCGGAGGGACCTGTGACCTTCCTGGCCGCAGACATCGGCGGTACCAAGATCGCGGCCGCGCTGCTGGCTTCCGACGGCACCATCATCGGGCACGTCCGTACGGCCGCCACGCCCTCCACCGGCGCCCGCGCCGTGCTGGACACGGTGGTGTCGTTGCTGACGGCGACAGCCGACGACAACGTCGAGGCGGCGGGCATCTCGGCTGCCGGCGTCATCGACGCCGCGACGGGGACCGTCCTCGGCGCCACCTCCAGCATCTCCGGCTGGCCAGGCACCCCGATCGCCGAACATCTCACCAGTGCACTCGGTCACCCGGTGCACGTGCTCGGCGACGGGCACGCGTTCGCGCTCGGGGAAGCCGTCTACGGCGTCGCCCGGGACGCGGACAGCGTGCTGGTCCTCGCGGTCGGCACCGGGGTGGGCGGCTCGTACGTGACTTCCCGGATGCCACTGCTCGGCGGCCACTGCGCAGCCGGGCACTTCGGCCACCTCGCCGTGCCGCAGGCCGTTGGTATTCCCTGTTACTGCGGCAGGACCGGACATCTGGAGGCCATCGCCAGCGGGCCGGGCATCCTCCGGTGGTACCGGGAGCACGGCGGACACGCCGGCGTGGAGAGCGCACGGGACCTCTTCGCCCGCGTCGACGTCGATCCGATCGCCGCGGAGGCGATCCGCCTCGGCGCCGCCGCGGTGGGTGCCGCCGCGGGCGGCCTGACGAACGCCTTCGACCCCGATCTGGTCGTGGTTACCGGCGGCGTGTCCCAGGGCGGACGCCACTGGGAGAGCGCACTGCGCGACGCCTACTCGGCGACGCTCATCCCCGCGCTCGAACAGACCCCGCTGGTCATCTCTGAACCGACAGCGTGGCTGGCCCTCAGGGGCGCCGCCCACTACTCTCAGCGTCGAGAGGCGGCTGCGTGAGCCAGGAAATCCTCGCGTCCCTGCACGGCGGTCTCATCGTCTCGTGCCAGGCCTATCCGGGCGAGCCGCTCCGCGAGCCCCACATCATGACCGCGATGGCGCAGGCTGCGGTCCTCGGTGGTGCGATCGCGATCCGCGCGCAGGGTCTTCAGGACATCGCCCTGATGCGAAGGACGCTGGACGTGCCGATCGTCGGCCTCGTGAAGGTCGGGACCGACGGCGTCTTCATCACGCCGACAGTCGCCGACTGCGTCGCCGTCGCGCAAGCCGGCGCCGACATCGTGGCCTTCGACGGCACCACCCGACGAAGGCCCGGCGGTGAGAGCCTCGCCGACTGTGTCGACGCGATCCAGGACCAGGGCGCTCTCGCCATGGCCGACTGTGGCTCCGAGGGCGACGCCGTCGCCAGTACCGCCGCTGGAGTCGACTGCGTCGCCACCACACTCGCCGGCTACACCGGGGAGCGCCCACCGACCGACGGGCCGGACTTCGAGCTCCTCGCGAACCTGGTCAGGCAGTCCGACGTGCCCGTCCTCGCCGAAGGGCGGGTGCGAACGCCCGAGGACGCCGTGCGGTGTCTCGAGATGGGTGCGCACGCAGTCGTCGTCGGCAGCTCCATCACCCATCCCACCACCATCACGGCCAGATACGCCAAAGCGATCAGCCCTCGGGTGCCGGACCTGACCACCAGGTGAAGTGGCATGGCGAGCACACACCCCGGTGTTTTTCGCCGATCCGCGTAGCCATTGGCAACGCGGCACCAGCGAGAACACCAACGGGCTGCGGCGGCAGTACTACCCAATAGCAGGCTCTCTCTCATCGTTCACGGTGGGAGGTGGTGGCCGGTGGGTAGACGCCCGGAGGTGTTCGTCCGGCAGGTGTCGATGGCCGAGGGTCAGCGGTTGCAGCGGGTCACTCGGACGGCGAAGGATCCGGTGAAGCTGCGCCGGGCGATCGTGGTGCTGATGTCCGCCCAGGGGCAGCCGGCACCGGACATCGCCCACCTGTTGAAGGTGACGGAGGACTACGTGCGGGACGTGATCCACGCGTTTAACGAGCGGGGGTTCGACGCGTTGGACCCAGAATGGAGCGGGGGCGCACCGAGACGGATCGATAAGCAGACCCGGGACTGGATCTGTGTCATCGCCCGGTGCGACCCCCGTTTCCTCGGCAAACCGTTCTCCTGCTGGTCCCTTGCCAAGCTGCGCGACTACCTGATTGAGGCTGGCTACGTCGCGGCGATCAGCGTCGAGACGATTCGGCGGATCCTGCACGAGCGTGGCGTGTCGTGGCAGGCCACGAAGACGTGGAAGGCCAGCACCGACCCCGACTTCACCGCAAAGATGCGCCGGATCCTGGACCTCTACGACCACCCGCCCGCGGACGGGGGCGATCTACGTTGACGAGTTCGGGCCGCTGAACCTGCAACCCCGACCCGGCCGGGCCTGGCGCCCGCAGGGTCAGCCGGTGCGGCTGCGTGCCACCTACACCCGTGACCAGGGGGTGCGGCACATGATCGCCGCCCTCGACCTGGCCACCGGGCGCCTGCATTACCGCATCCGCGACCGTAAACGCTGGCGCGAGTTCCTGGCCTTCCTCAAGACCTGCGCCGCCGCTGGCCCGACCAGCGCCTCTACCTGATCCTGGACAACTCCCCGCACAAGCACCCCGAGGTCCGCGCGTGGTGCGCCGCCAACCAGGTGGAACTGGAGTTCCTGCCGACCTACGGGTCCTGGCTGAACTGGATCGAAGCCGAGTTCGCCGCACTGCGCTACTTCGCCCTCAACGGCACCGACCACCGCACCCACGCCGAACAGGACGCGGCCATTGGCGACTACATCCGCTGGCCCAACCAACGAGCCCGACCGAAAACCGCACTCGCTACCGACTCCAAGATCCGCCACCCGGATTACCCGTTCAAGGCTGCATGACGGGGCACTAGCACTGGGTCTGAACCTCATTTTCGGCGTAGAGGCCGCCGCCCTGCTGGCCGGAAAGTGAGTTTCCGTTAAACACCAGGCCGTACCACCGGTCCTGGAAGACCTCCAGCGTCATCAGCGGCGGCATCCAGTCGACGTCGGCCGCCTGCGACAGGCGCAGGATCTCCTGCCCCTGGTAGAACGACTTGTCGACCACCGCCATCAGCTTGCCGCCGGCCTTGAAAAAGTGCATGGACGCCGTCTTCTCGCCGTCGTTCTCCGACCACTCGACCTTGCCGTTGGCGTCTATGATGGTGACGATGTGGCGATTGTTGTCGTTGCAGTCGTACGTCCAGCGGCCCGTCAGCGTGGCCGGGTCCAGACTCGGCTGGCCGGCGCTGGGAACCACCCACAGTCGAGCGTGCTCGGCCGCATTTACCTTGTCGCCGAGCGCGTGGAACGCCTCCGAGTAGTAGGCGTTGGTCTGGTCCTCCTTCATGATCGGGAGTACCAGATCCTTCTGCCAGCCGAAGGCCGGCTTCACGTACGCACCGCTGAAGCACTCCCGCACCATGCCGGTGAAGTCGTACTTGCGGACGTCGAATTCGCGTTGCGTGCCCTCGCCGGTCGCCCGCGCGGAGCACATGTCGTTCTTAAGGAGCTGATCCATAACATTGGCGATTTCGACGTAACTGGCCGCGCTGAGCTTGCCGGAATACTTTGGGCCGCCAGCCACCAGGTCCGAAACCACGTTCATGAGCGCCGTTACGGTAGCCTGGAAGGTGCCCAGGCCGTAGGCCTCACGGTCAAATTCGGCCGACAGGCTCATGATCTGCTTGGGCTTGACCTGGACCAGGAACGTGCGCTCCTCATAGGGCAGGAGCATGTTCCCCGTGGTCCGTTCCAGCTGCTTGAAGTGGCGCGCCTTCGTCGGAACGGAGGTGGCGCTGTTGCCACTGGTGCTGTCGGCGTCACGGACCACGGCGGAAACCCGGAGCGGATAGCGCATCGGATTCACGATCTTCACCACGTGCTTGCCGCTGGTCATGCCGGCACACCACAGCAGACTGTCCTGGGGCAACATGGCCATGTCGAGGCCGGCCTTCGCCTGGGCTTCGTTCTCGCACTTCGGCGCCGGCGCGTCGGTCTTCAGGTCGCCCTGCATGGCGGCAGCCAGCTCCCGCACGAACAGCTCGCGGATGGCCGGCACGTCCGGCTCCAGCAGCTGCCACCGGGCGTACAGGTGCGAGGTCTGCACCTGAACGGTTTTGCGGTCGGCCGACAGGTCGGCCTGGACAAGCTTCCACGGGCCCTTGTCGTTGTCGGCCACGGCCACCAGTACCGTCTTGCCGGTTGCCATCGCCTCTTTCAGGCCAATGGACACGGCAGCGGACGGCGAGACGTCGGCAGCGGGGCTGAACTTGAGCGCCGACGCCAGCGGCTTGACGCCCTGCAGCCTGGCCGTCACCCTGTCGGTCGCCTTGACCGTCAGCTTCTCCGGCACATTGCCCGTTACGCTGACATCGGCGCCGACCGACTGGTTGGACACCTGGTGCAGCTTCGGCTTGTTGTCGTCCGAAGAGCATCCCGTAGACGGCAAGGCCAGCGCCACAACGCTGGCGGCCAGGCGAACAGTTCGTCGCATTCTGTAGCCTCTTTTCGCTTTCTTCGAGGAACGGCGGATTACCCGTTCAAGGCTGCATGACGAGGCGCCCTAGCAGGAGGCGCCAGCATCTCGCCAAGCCTGTGATTGCGGACGATAGAACAGGTCGTATAGACCCTCTGCCGCCAGTTCGACAGCATCCGGACCCTGCTTCACGACATGAACGACAAACCCGATGCGGTCGATGCCGTTCACCTGGGACACGACCTTGCCGTAGAGCTCACCGTTGCCCGTGCGAGACAGCCGCAGCCGCCAGAGCGCCTCGCCATCCACCCAGTCGGCGGTGCCATTGGTGCGGATAGTCAGGAACCGAGGCGTGGCAACCAGTGGGCAGTTGAACTCCCACTGACCGACAAAGCCTCGCAGGTCCAGGCTCTCCTCCCGGCGCAGCGTGATCTGGTATTTCGCACGACCATTCATGATGTCGAACACGGCGTTGAACGAACTGCGCAGGAACTCCAGCAGCGGACCGAAGGTCATCAGCGGCACGAGTAGGTAACTCTTCCAGCCGAAAGCTTCCTTGATCCACTCATCCTTGAAGCACGCCCCGATCAGCTTGCCGGCATTGAAGTCTTTCGGGTTCGCCGCCGCCAGGCAGTCAGGGATCATGAGTAGCTCATTCACCTTGGCCGCAATTTCGGTGTACCGGCTTACGGTCAGACCCTTTTCCATAGCACTGGCCTTGCCACGACTGGCGATATTCAGGAGCAGCGTAGCGGTGGTTTCGAGCTGCGCAAAGGTAAACGCCCAACCTGAAAACTCCGCATGCAATTTGCCGCTGTGCCCCGGCTTCAGATCCACCGGGAAAACGATCTCCTCGAACGGGAAGATGATCGTCTGCTCCCCGGACCCGATTCGAGCCAGCTGCTGGAATTCCAGCACAAAGCCCTTGCGAATCGGATCGCCCAGGCCCGACCGGTCCAGCTGCAGCGGGTAGCGCATCCGGTTGACTACCTTCAGCACCCGCTTGCCATCCTGCATGCCGAAGCACCACATCAGGGCGATCTTGCCCTCGGACGAGATAGAGAAGCCTTCGTCGGCCTTCTTCTTGTCCTGGCACTCGGGCTCATTCGCCTGGGTGGTCAGGTTGCCGCTCAGGCCACCGTAGAAGTCGTCATTAATCGCCTTCACGAGTGCCTGCAGATCCACGACGAGCGGAACCCACCACGACAGGTGCGGGGTCTCCACAAAGGCCGACTTGCGGTCGGGAGATAGCTGGCTTTCCGTCAGCGTCCACGGCCCGGTCGGACTCTCCGCCGTCGCCATCACCACCATCGAGCCGGCGGGTAGCGCCTGGTGCAGCTTGAACTCCAGCTTCACTGGAGCCTTCAATGGTCCGTCCGGAGTGAGGTGCTGTACCGGCGCGAGCGGCCTGGTCAGTGGCATCTGCGGTGACTTGGCCGAAGTGTCTGGCGCGGCTTTCATGTCGCGGTGGACCTGGGGGCCCGTCACGAACACGTGCTCGCCAATCTGCCGGGGCTGTGTCACGTTGGTGTACTCAGCCGGTTTGGGGTCGTGCTTGCTCGAGCAGCCGGTCACCCCGATGACAATCGCCATCAGTCCGGCCGCAGTGGCCCTTGCGGCGCGTCGCATTATCGCCTCCTTTCAGTTGTTTGAAGCGGGACGGTCCCGAGCGAGAGGCTCTGCGACGCCGGCAGGAAAGGTATATCTGCCAGTTATTCTTACATATAGTAAATCTGATGTTATGGCGGCAAAGAACTTGCATTTCCTCCCTCTTGTCCGCACGGCGCCACTCGCGGTACCAAATATGACCCCGGTCTACACCGACAACCAGGGTCGCAGCCCCGGCGTCGATTTTCCCGGACTCCAAGCTTGTCACGTCGAGCGCTACACCGGTGATATGGGCATACTGGGTGAGGCCGACTGAAGGGCAAGGTTCTCACTGGTGTTTTCGAAATCTGCGGCCGGAAAGTAATTTGTCTGGATGGCTGGCGCGGTTTTTAAGTCGGGCGGCAACGGTTCCTTACTCGTCGAACTGAGCAACGATCAGCGTCTCGCCCACGGCAGCCTCGGCGGGTCGCCGCCGATCCGCGGCCGAGCGCGGAGACCGTCCCGCCTGGGTCGAGCACCCAGGCGGCCGGTGCCCGTGACCGACGGTCTCCGACGGCCTGATCGAATCCGTCTTCGGCCAGGTTGGGCCGGCGCCGGCCGGGATCAGGCCCGTATCCATGGGATGCCCCGCGTCGTCCTGTGCTGGTGGTGCTGGGATTCGGGTGCGCCCGTGAGTGCTGCATTATTTGGGTAGCTAGCTGCCCCAGACTGCGCCGCAGATAAGGCAGAGGGCTAACAGTGACAAGAATGCGACAACTGCGAGGACGCCTCGGCTGCGACTGTTACGCCTTTCGTCCACCTCGTACTGGCGGATCGCGGCCTCTGTGGCAACGATCCGCTGCGAGTGGGACCCGCTGACCGCTGGCAACCTCAGCCTGATCTCCATGTTGCCCAACAGGTCCCCTGTGCTGCTTCCGATCACCGGAAAGCCGTTAGCTTGAATTTCCCGCGTGACCACCGCAGCAACCGCTGCCCTGCGGGTGGAGTCGAAGTGTTGTGGCCCAAGGTGGAGCGTGCACTCGGTCAGTCCTTGCTGCTGGTACTTGGCGGCCTGCACGAGGAGACCGAGCACACCTATGTCCAACCGTTGTTGCCCGGTTTGCACCGAAAACGGCTCGGCATCTGCTGCTGTCATGGATTGATCATCTCCTCAAGAGCGAGACGGCGTCCCCGGCCCGCAGTTGTACGGACACCCCCGGCACTGTCAATGATCGGGTGAGCGGGCGGATGCGGACGACTGATTGCACGGCGAGGCTCTGGCTGCAATAAATGGTCAATGAACGCCCAGGGGGGTGCCGGAGTGCGCCGCGGTCGGCCTTACCAGCCGCCGCGGCCGACGCCGACACGCGCAGGATGGTCGGAACAGCAGCACCGGGTCGGCTGGCTGCTCCGGGTGAACCGCCTTTACGGCAGCGATGAACGGTGGCAGCGCGAGTCGGAATTTGCCGCGGACTTCCAGGGCGGCTGCTGGCCCGAGCGGACGAGCGTCTACCGGATCTCCCGCTGGGAGACTGCTAGGGTCCGCGTGCCCTACCTGGCGGTTCGTCGATACGAGGAACTTCTGCAGTTGCCGGCGCATCGGCTTGCCGTGCTGATCGACAGTGTCTACCGCTACTCCGTTGAGCCCGGCGCCGCGCCCCTGTTGCAGAGGCAACCACGCCGAGACGCCCTGGAGACTATCGACCGGATCGAAGAGCTGCTGGAGGCCGTGAAATCCGACGACGTGGTGACCGGGGCGCAATGGGACGAGCTGACCGGCCTGTTCGGCGAAACCAGCCAGCTGATTCTGCCGCGATCCACGTGGGCGCATGTGGCGGAGCGACTCCTGGCCGAGATGATAGTGGCCGACGGCGTGGCCTGGGCCCAGCGCTACGAAGCCCTGAACCGACTACTCGCCCACCCGCTCGGACAACAACCGGCGGTCGCGGCCTGCGCCAGCCTCGCGGCCGACCGTACCAACCAGGTGTTCGTCGAGACGGTCAGCGCATTAGACAGCAGTCCCCATCCCGAAGCGGCCGCCCACGTAATCGCGCAACTTGTTCATCCCACCAACGACCGCGCACAGTACGGTGCTCTGCTCGCCTGCGTCCGCAAGGTGCGCTACGGACACTTCACCGAACGCCAGGTGCGACGCCTGGTACCAATCGTCAACGACTTCGCCACCGACCCCGCTCATTACGAGGACACCCGCCGGCTTGCGACCGAGCTGCTTCGTCGGATCCCGGCCGACCTGCCCTCCGACGCCCGCCTGCGGCTGCACAACACGGCTTACCCGGACGGCGCCGCAAACCACCCGCCGCTCGCGACCGACTCGCAGCGCGCCTTGGCGGAACGGATCGCTAATACCACGGTGGCAGGTATGGCTAGAGACATTCCCCGCTTTCCAGACACGCTGCTACCGGTCCTGATCCGAGAGATGTTGTTCAGTCCCGTCTTCGACGTACGGCTGTACGGGGCGATGCTACTGCTCGGCACCCCGTACCATTCGTCGCTGGCAACCGCCCTGGAAGCCGAGCTCTCAAGCCAACTCGGGAGCGGCGGCACGGAGATCGCTTGCTCTCTGCTCGAAGCGCTCCGCATCCTGGGAAGCGGCGAGCAGCGCCCCTTGGTGGAGAGACTGACCACCGCCAGCGGTCTACCGCCCGCGATCACCCTCGCTGCCGCCTCAACCATCGGACACATCGGTGGTAGCAGCCCTGACCGCTACTGGACAACTGCCATCCAGCACCACCGCCGAGCCTGGCAGCGTACCGGGAGCAGAACGAGCCTCTCTGCGTTGGACGGACTAATCTACGGGCTCGGCATCACGCGCAACATTCCCCTGCTTCGACAAGTCCGCGAGTCTCCTGACATCCCCTGTTCAACGCGCACCGCCGCCGCGTGGTGGCTCAACCTGCCGAGCTCCGTGTGCGAGAGTGCGAATCGCTAGCCCACCCCCAACTGGCGCTGGACATTGAGCTGGAGTCCCGGGAGGACAAGGTCGGCAAGTTCTCGCTCGACGACCTTCGGTTGGCCGGTGCTGACCGACAGGCGAACGAACCAGCGCTGGCCGCGGTGGTCGCAGGCTTGCGGGGCAGCACGGTGCGTGCGCCGGACTGCACCCCGGCTTGGCCGATGGCGGGCGGGGCGCTGCCGGCCACGGGCTCCGGGTCGTAGGCATCGGCGATCGGGCTACGAAGCCGTCCGTGACCAGCGCCGCTGCGAGATGGGCGCCTGGGCCTCACCCGTTCGGCTATGCCGATTACCCAACAGAGACCCAAAGAAGTCGTTGCCTGAGGGTTTTCCGCCGCGCCGTCAGGTACCCATTAGGTGACTGAGGGTCGGTGGTCCCTGCCCCGGACACGGCCCCAGCGCCCGACACGGTCCCTAACGAGCGATAGTCAAGACTTGTGGATGAGAAACCTTGATCAGGCGGCTGCGGCGTCGGAGGTGACGGGTTCGGTGGTGGCCCGTTCGACGAGGCGGCCGCGTTCGAAGCGGGCGCCGGCGCGGACCAGGGCGACCAGGTGCGGCGCGTTGACCGCCCGCCACCGCTGCTGGGCGGCTTCGATCAGCTTGGAGGCCATCGCGAGGCCGGCGGCCTTCGAGTCAGGCCCTTCGGTAAGTTTGGTGCGGTGCCGGACCGTGGCGAACGTCGACTCGATCGGGTTGGTGGTGCGCAGGTGGCCTTTAGCGCCATCACCGCCTGCAGGCGATAGACGAACGAGCCCGGATCGGTCGGTGTGACAAGCCAGTCGTTGGTCCGCCGGTGCATGGTTGCGAACGCCTCGGCGTACTGCGGCCAGTTAGCCTCATCAAGATCTGCGGCAATCTTGCCGGCAAGCATCAGAACGTTTTCGCGGTCGGCCGGTGCGTACCGGCCTGCGAGATCGGCCAAACGCGGGATGAGGAAGGCTTCGTCCGCATCGAAGAATCCTTCGTGGCACGCCCTCTCGTACAGCGAGTCCCAAGCATCCGCGTACGGGTCGGCCGCAGCGGCCGCCAGCAACTCCTCACCCTCAGTCACGGCATGAGTCCAACCATACCGCTGCGGATCGTGCCGATGACGGCGGCGCTCGGGGCGAAGATCCCACCGTGGCCGAACCACGTGATCGGGTGCGCTCATCTGCCGCCGATCGCGCGCCTCCGACTTGAGGCCGCGCTACGAGACCAAGTGGCCGAGTTCGGCGACGAGGCGTCGCATGTCCTCGCCGGCGTCAAGGGTCACCATGACGGATGCCTCCCAGGCTCTCGGGTCGTAGCCCCGAGGGCCCCGGATGACGAAACGGAGATTGACGTGGCCTCGTCGGTCATGCGTCGCGTCGATGCGGAGGTCGTGTTCCAGTGACTCCCAGGCCCGCACGCCGTCCCATCCCTCATACGACTCGGCGAGGTCGGCTTCCCACGACACGATCCCGTCGCCATTGAACGTCCGGACCCAGGTCACCGCACTGACGCCGTCATCGGCCAACTTGCAGCGCAGGTCGAGCACCTCGTCATTCCACGGCCGCTCGGCGCGATGAAGACGCACGGACCCAAGCCCCGCCTCGGCGGCGATTTCGACGCCGTCGTCCAACTGCCTCAACACCGGGAAGAGCATGCCACTGGTGCTTGCCGGTGTCGCGATGTTTGACGCCCACTCCCCGCGTCGCGGCAGCTCACTCTTCTGCCGCTGACAAGGCGCGGCATCCTGAGCACGTCCGGTCGACGACCGGGCCGTGGGAGCGGGGCGGGAGCGACTGAGCCTAACGGTCGCTGGCCGGGCGTCGGCGTTAGCCAGTGCCGCTCGGGCAAGCGGCCACGATCTCTGACGAACGACCTGCAGGACGGTGCGTCTCAGCTTGGCCGCAGCAGCCGCGTGAGCCCTGGATCGGGGAGTAGGTTGGGAGCAACAGGGTGCACTGAACGGCCCCTCAACCGCACCGAACGGCACCGGACGGCACGCAACTGCACCCACCCCTGCCTGCGGCTTCGCGTTTTTGCAGGTCAGAGTGGGTCCGGCGTCCTGCTTCACACGGAGTGCTCAGCGGTTTCGCGCAGCAGTCGACAGCACTCTATGTCGCCTGGCAGGGGAGTGTGCGCAGGTCGCGGCGGTAAGGAGCCGCTGCATGGCCCGGCCTTGCCCTTGGGAGCAGATTGGGTGCAGGTTGGCGAAGTGGTCGCCGCGCCCGAAGTGCTCACCGACATCGGACGGGGGCGAGGCTTTGACCTGCGGTGATGCGGGCGAGCGGGGCGGCGTGACCTCCCAGAGAAGACCGAAGTGGTCACGGTTCGCTGCTCCCCGCCTGGCTGGTGCCGGCTGTCGGCCTGGGGTCGGCCAACGTCGATCACGAGGGCCATGCCGCATCGACGTACGGCTCTGGGCGCCGTCGTGATGGCGACGGTATGGATCCCGCGAGTTGAGACCCGAATCCCACCGGCAAACCTCTGAGCAGGGCTTCCTGAGCGGTGACCTCTTCGGCGTGTCCGAAGAGGTCACCTCCCGTTTCATCAACGGCACGGATGTTGCGAGCCTCAGTGATGACCGGCGGGTGAATGACAAGGAGTTCAGCACGCGCGGGCGTGCATGCCTGTCCACAGGTTGGCGTGGCAGGGGTTTGCGACGGCGGTGATCAGGGCACGTGGCGCGTGAACGGTCGTCGATCGAGGGCCAGGACATGACGGGGGCACAATGGACAGAGGTGTAAGAGTCGGTATCGCCGCGACGCTCGCCATAGCGGCCGGGGTGGCGGTGCCGCTGCCCGCTGAGGCGGCGAGTGGAGGGACATTCGCGGCCGCCAAGTACCTTGCCACGGGGTCAACTGCGAGCAGCGCCGTCGCTGTCGCCGACGTCACCGGTGACGGGCGACGTGACATCGTCGTCGGCATCGATGCCGTCGACGGCACGCAGACGAGTTCTGTGCTGGTCTTCGCCCAGCGAGCCGACCACACTTTCGGCGCTCCCACCAGGATCAAGGCGCACGGCGGTTACAACAGCAACGTGCAACTCGCGGTCGCCGACATCGACGGCGACGGCCGCACGGACGTGGCGATGTCGTCGTCCGCTGGCGTCGATGTGCTGTTTCAGCGGGGCGGGCGCCTCGCCGCGCCGCTGCTGGTCTCCGGCGGGGCCGAGGACGTGGCGATCGGGGATATGACCGGGGACGGACGGCCGGATCTTGTTGTCGGCAGACGGCGGGGCGAGGTCAGGATCTACAGGCAGACTGCGGCGCATGCCTTCCAGGCGTATCGGACGATCACCGGGCCGTTCGTCGCGGGCGTACCCGTGGACCAGGTGTTCGCCGCCGACCTGAACGGAGATGCCCGCATCGACATCGCGCAGTTCTACGGCCACGGCACGTGGGTGCGGCTGCGCCGCGCGGATGGTTCCTTCGGGCCGGCGACGACCTACCGGACGCCCGCGGACGGCAGCGGCTTTCGCCGCATCGGCCTCGGCGCGGCGGTCGGTGACGTGACTGGCGATGGCCGGGCCGACCTGGTGACCAGCGTTGACGGCAACACTCCGGACGCCGCCGTCCAGGTCTTCGCGCAGGGCGCCGGTGGGCTCGCGACGACGCCGTCCAGGTATCCCGCTTACGACAGTGCCTCTGGCCTCACCGTCGGCGATCTGACCGGCGACGGCCGCAAGGACCTGGTCGTCGCGCACAACAGTTGGCGCGCGGTGAGCGTCTATCTGCAGCGGTCGACCGGGAAGCTCGGCGGGTACACGACGAACAGGGTCGACGGGGTCGGGCCCCAGGCGGACTCCGTGGCCGTCGGTGACGTCACCGGGGACGGGAAGCCGGACGTTGTCGCCGTCGCGTACGACAAGGTGGCCATTCTTCGGCAGCTCTGACACTCGCCGGCTGTGGACCACGTGCTTGGGTCGGCCTCGCCGCCCGCCCGGCACGTGGTTCACACAGCCGGTGTCACTGCAGTCCTGGTGTTCCTCGGGGCGACCCCGGCCATGATGTCGCCCTCGCCTGGTCGGTCTGGCCGCCCCTGGAACTCAGCGGGTCTCCCTCTCGACTCCTGCCCTCTTCGCCGATCGCTAACGGCTTCGTTGGCTATCTTGGGCACAGGCGTACAACCCTGCTATCGCCAGGTTGTCCGCTGCTCGGGTAACAGTCGCGCGCGAGGACGGTTGTAGCCGTATCCGGATCTGCCGCCGTCCGCGCTTGCCGACGGATCAAGAGCGGTCACGGTCAGTAGTTGGCGTCTGAGTCGAGCGGGCATCCTGAACTGCCGATATTCGGGTGCGCCATACAGTCAGTCCTCGTCCTCGTCCTCGTCGTCCTCGTCTTCCGAGTCGGTGGGAAGTAGCAGCATGTCGGCGATGAAGCAGGTCACGGCACAGGAGGTGTCGTAGCCGATCCACGTGGGGTAAGCGCCGTCACCCCAGCCGCTGGACCAGGCGACCATGTCCTCCCGATCGGTCGTGCGGTAGCGCGGCTCGACCAGGCCATCGAGCGTGCGCCAAACGTCTACCAGCCGGTCGGCGGAGTCGGCATCGACGTAGCAGGCCATGCCGGCGTCGACGCCGAAGCCGAAGAACTGCTGGTAGCCGAGGTCGAGTGGGTCCTGCCCGTCGCGCAGCGCCAGCTCCCATCGCACTGCGGGACGGTCGCTGATGTCGAGGCGGGCGGCGGTGACCCGGCTATGCCCCGGATCATCGACGAAGGTCGCGAGGCCGACGGAGACCGGGTACGTGCCGGGCGGCACCGTGACGTCGAAGGGCTTGGCGTCGACGTCCAACGACGAAGGATCAGCAGCGATCAGGCGGCCGGACGGCAGGTGCAGTCGCCCGGCGGCGCGGACCGACAGGCGAAGCTGCCGGTCGTTGTATTCGACCCGCGCACCGGGTGTGAACAGGAGTTCGATGCCGTGCGGCCGCAGCGGCCGGGGCGGACGCCATGGTGGCCGGGTGGCGGTTCGCACCGGAAGCCGATGGTGCACAGCGTTGACGATCTCCACGGGCGTGTCCCCGGCGAGACCCAGCAGATCCCGCCATCGGCGAAAGCCCGGAATCGGCAGGCGGGGCGGCGGCTGTATCGAGCGGGACTCGTGCCGACTGGCGCCGGTCGACATCCCTGAACCAAGATCAGGTGCACGCTTCTGCCGCGGGTAGCGCGCGCGGTGTCAACCATCAGCCGGCGCAGGGCAGCCGGCTGCCGGTGTCGGATCTCAGGACCTGCGTGACAGATCAGTCTCGGGACGTGGGTGACACGTCCGGCTAGACGATCTCTCTGTGTCACGTCCGCTCGTGGCGATGTCACGCGGATCCTGAGACCAGCGCGACGCCGGAGCGCGCTCGGTAGGGAGCGCTCTCGATTCGCTGGCGGGGAGTAGCTCGATCGGGATCTGGGAATACCACGGCCATGAATCGTTGGCGGAGGGTGGCGGCCACCATCCTTGGCGCAGTCATCGGTGGTCTACTGTTCGCGCTGTTGACCGGCTGGAAACATCCGGTGATGACCCTCGCTATCTGGTTGGTCATCTGGGCGCCTCTGGTCTACTTCGGCCTCTACTGGTTCGGAGGCAGACGCATCCAACGACGTGACCCGAAGTAAGGTCCCTTCCCCGCTCCTCCACAGCCGTAAAACAGGCAACCGCACCGGTTGAACCCGCCGTTGTCAACGCAGGTCCCGAGACCGGACAGCCGGCTGCCGGCGTGTGTGCACTGTCCGCGGTTCGATGACGATGAGGACCAGGGCGTGGCCCGTCCCCCGGGTGCCTGATCCTCTACGCCACCCGGCCGGTGTCAAGGGCGCTGCGCGTCGGCACGCCGATGGCCTACGGCCACCCTTGACCCTGCCCGGTGTCGCAGTTCTTGGCACCTATGCGGGGGAAGGGGCAGAGTGGCGAACATTTTCCGGCAGGCGAGGCCGCGATGGTGAGGCTTCCTCGTTTGCTACAGCAGTTGCACCAAGGCCTCTGTTAGTGCAAGCAGGCCGGCGAGCAACACGAGGGACAGGATGCCGATGGAGTAGCGCGGATGTTTCTTGATGTTGCGCAGCGGATTCCAGAGGCCAGGCTGGGAGTCCTGCCCCCTGCGCTCCCGCCTGATTGGCCTTGCCGCCACCCCGATGAGGAACGCGGTAACGAGAACCACCAAGAGGATCCACAGCAGGTCCTGCGCCCCGTTTGCCGATCTGACGAACGAAGCGCCAGTGGCTGCCAGTCAGTCATCGGTCTGCCGCCTTCCATCTCGCGGTGCAACGGGCGATGGCGTGCTCAAGCTGCTCGACCCACGGATCATCTGGTTCGTTGTCCGGTGCCCGCAGCTGGATGAGTGCTGGAAGCAGGCGAGGGTCGGCAAGTTCGGCGGCGGCGCGCAGCCATAACGAATTGGGGTCCGGGCCGGTCAGGCGATCTGCGATAGCGGTAAACACCTCTGGGTCATCGCGGCGAGCCAGTCCAAGGGCGGCCTCCGCCGCCGGGTAGGCCTCAGCGGTGTCCGGTTCGTTGAGCAGGCTACGTAGCCCGGCGCGGATCTGTGGCGAGTCGACGTCGAGCTGGCTGCCGAGCGCGAACGCCGCCCAGTCACGCAGCGTCGGTTCGCGGTCGGCGAGCAGCCCGACTAGCGCCGTGACCTCGGGGCCGTCTGCCTTTGGGGCGTCCAGCACGATCGTCAGGCCGCCGATCGCGATCCGGCGCACCTCGACGTCGGCATCGTTGAGCAGCCGCAGCAAGAAGGGCACGCACCGCTGTTCGCCGCTCTGGTTGCCGAGCGCCTGGGCCACCGCGGCTCGAACCCCCGCGTTGACATCGACGCAGCCGGCGTCGGCGTGATCGAGCAACTCCTCCAGTGCCGGCGGATAGTTCAACGCCACGGACCCGAGCGCCATGACCCCAATTTCTCGCACGCCGGGATCCGCATCGCGTATCCACTCCTGCGCATACGTCAGGGCCTGCTCACTGCCCATCGTCTCGGTGAACCGCCAGATGTCGTCGGCTGTGCCGGCCACCAGCTCCGCAAGCGGCGGATCCTGGTGCTCTACCATTCTTGACTTCCGGAGCGCCTCCCCAGCAACGCGAACAGCTACCGGATTAGTTGTACAGCCAGAAGGCGGCACAGCCGAGGCACAGCACCAGCAGGACGGCCGAGGCTCCCAGCAGCACGAGTAGCGTGAGCATTTCGTTGCGTGCCGCTGGCGCAGACGGCTCTGGCGGCGGGCTGCCGTCGGCGGGCTCGGGGTCGGGCACGTCGTGATCATGTCAGACCCAACCGTGTGGCTGTACAGCCATCCGGACAGCCAAGCCAGCAGACCGAGCCGGTCATACGTGGACGCGGGCCGACGGGACGGGCAGGTCAGCCGCAGTAGTCGACGTCGGCCGACAGATGTCTTGATCTTTGCAAGGCAGGGCCACATATGATCCGGTGACCCCGTCGAGGAGGTCAGATGGAGACATGGCGCTTCGTGGCCGGGGTCATGATGAGCCTGACCATCGGCCTCATCGGTGTCGCCCTGACCACCAACTTTCACGGCGTCACGGAGTGGCACGTGCGGCGGTCGATGACCACCGCGAGCGTTCTACGGCGAGTTCCACCGTGGCGCTGGCTACCACACGTCCCGCACGAGGAGCGTCTGGCGCGCTTCATTCTGTTGGAGCGGCTGCTTGGCGTAGCTTTCGCAGTGGTCGGCGTCACGATCTTGGTTACTGTCGGCTACAGCTTCTTGACCGGTCAGCCGATCCCGTCGAGCCGATGAGGAAGCCGCAGGCCAGCAGGCGAGCGGTCCGCATCTAGTCCGCAAGAGGGCGACGGACGGCGGGGGAGTGCTGTGAGATGTCGAGAGGTGTTTCCGCTGCTAGATCACCATGTGCAAAGGTCGGCGGGACGAGCAGTTTGATCTCATAAATCTGCGGTCGGAGGTCGGCGACCGCGGAAGCGCAGGTACCGGGGCGCGCCGAGGAGCGCCCGGGTCAGGAACATCAGGACCCCGAAGCCGCTAAAGACCAACACCAGCCAGCCCAACTTGACGATGAGTTGTAAGCCAAGGCTGAGCAGGTAGCCGGTTGCCCCGCCGTACGAGCAATCGGTGACACGTCCCTTGACGCTGCAAGCCTCGCGCAGTTCGACCGACTGGCCCCGATCCTCCGGTGCGACGTCCGACGCATGTATTCGGGCCTTCCGGACCGTGCCGTCGGGTGCGGTCACCACCGCATCACATTCCCACCAGTAACCAAAGCCCCGCCGGCTGATCGGACCAACCCGCTGACAATCGTCGACCACCACCCGTGCCGGGTGCCCGTAATGCACACCCCCGAAGAGGCTGGCAAGTGTCATGGACCCCAGGAAGACCACCACGCTGGCCAGAGCCAGCAGGACGGCGAGGCAGGCGGATCGCAGGCGATACTTGGCTGGCCCCAGCGACTGCCAGAGCCGCATCTCGCGGCCATAAATGTCAGGGCCCATGAGGTCCAGAGCCGAACATCGTCCGGATCACGAGGAGGTACCGCCGGGACTTCCACAGGGCAGGAAGCCTGCGATGTGCATCGACGTCCTTCACTTTCATGCTTTGGGTGGTCCCCCTCAACCAGCCGCAGTCGGCCGCCGACCCTGCGTCGTCGCGACCCAACGACAGCGGCGGATAGCGGGCGACAGCACCGACGGCCGTTCGGGACGAAGTGCCTGGCCTGTCAGTCGCCCGCGTCGTCGTGGGATACATGCCCTGCTGCTTGGCTTGCCGAGCGCAGCGCCCACCGAATGATGAAGCACAGCAAGGCCACGAGCACGGTGATGCCGAGGAGTGGCAGCCAGTTGTAGACCACCACTGCGAAAAGGGCCACCCAGATGTTCATCTCGCTCATCGTCGCAGGTGTCTCGGCGGTTGATAGACCTGGCGATGAGTTGGTCGCTGCATGCCTGTGGCAGGGAGTTGAGGATCAACGGCCGTCACCTCCGGTAGGTGAGGCGCAGCGAGCCAGTCGTGCCTGGCACGACGGCGGCCTGGTACGTGATCTCTACCGTCTGGCCCTCACGAGTCGTCATGGTGTCCGAGGCCGGGCCAAAGCGGAACGGCTTCCAGGGGATCCAAATCCGGAACGGATATGTGCCGACCGGCAGGGAGAGCTCGTTCCGACCCCAGGCCAGCACGAACTCGCCGTGCCCCTCGACCACCATGACCGGCAGACCTTGTCGTAGATGGCCTGCGCGCTCGCATTCTTGGAAAGGCGTGCCTCAAGGAGAAGATCCCCATGCCCTGTGCCATCTCGCCTGCCGGCGGCTCGTGCCCCTCCACCTTCCCCCTCGCCGACTCGTCGCCCACGCGAACAGCGATGGGCATCGGGCCTGCCCAAGCTGACGCTGCGCACGGCACCATCAGGATGAGCAGTCCGCACCCAGTCCGCAAGAGGTCCACGGACGTTGGGGGAGCGGTGAGAGGCAACGTGGGCAGCCGAAAAGAGAGCGACAGCCCGGGCGCCTCAACCGAAGCCTGGCCGGCCCACGGTCGTAGGTCAATGAAACAAGTAGCCGATGAGCGGGTGTTACGGACGACCGGGTTCGAGGCATCCGGAATCCCGTAAGGACGTCCTGTTACTCCGAAGGCCTCGATCAGCTCCAGCTGTCGAACTCGTCGTGATCGAAGCCGGCCACCGTAAGCTTGAGCCGTTGGCAGAGCCACACTGGGTGCGCTGTCCATGAACGTTCACCGGGTTGGTTGACATGGCCTGCGTTCGATGCGGTTGGTGCAACCGCCGGGTAGCCACCGGCAGATCCGAATCCGTCTCGACGTACGGTTTCCCACTCAACCCCAGACGTCGCCGATCGCGTCTCACTCTGCATCCGCTCGTGAACGCGAGACGGACGCGAGCTGGAGGTGGCGTGAGTCGCTACGAGGACGACGAACAGTTCCGGCTGTTTGTACAACGACAGTGGGGAAGGTTGCTCCGAACGGCCTACCTGCTGACCGGCGACCGGGGGACAGCCGAGGACCTGGTGCAGTCGGCGTTGGAGAAGACCCATCGGCGCTGGGGGCGGGTACTGCGCAGGGATGCGCCCGAGGTCTACGTACGTCGGGTGATGGTCAACACGGCGATCTCCTGGCGGCGTCGGCGGCGGCCGCTGGAGGTGCCGCTGCTGACCTCGGACAGCGCGCCGATGCCGGACGCGTACGCGCAGGTGGAGGAGCGGCAACTGCTCCTCACCGCGCTGCGTCGGTTGCCGCCCAGGACCCAGGCGGTTCTGGTGCTGCGCTACTTCGAGGATCTCAGCGAGGCGGACACCGCCAGGGTTCTCGGCTGCTCGGTCGGCTCGGTGAAGAGCCAGGCGTCGCGCGGGTTGGCCCGGCTGCGGGTCGAGTTCACCCCACCCGCCCCTCAGTCCCCGGTACGGCTTCAGGAGGATCCGGCATGACCGAGAGCTTCGCGCATTCGACGCTCAGTCCCGCGCTGTGGCAGGCCGCGCACGGTGTCGACGTACCTGAGGACCCGTGGCCGGGGTTCGCCCGGCGCGAGCGACGGCACCGGCGCACGCGCCTGATCCGGACGGCGGTGGCTGCCGCGGTCATGGCCGCACTCGTCGGGGTCCAGACCAACGTGGTGCCCCTCCCCGGCTGGGCGCCCGGCATCGCGGTCGCCGCCGCCCCGACGGCGCTGCTCGACGCGCCGCCCCGTGGCGCGCTGGCCGGAGATCAGGCCTGGCTGGACACGCTGCAGGCTCGAATCAGCACCGATCCGTCGATGAGGACCGACACCTCGTCGGGTGGCTCGAACCCGGTCGGCTTTTGGAAGGTCGGCGATCGCGACCGGATTCGTTTGCTCTACGGCAGTGACCAGCCGGGCCACCGGGTCGCGCTGGTCGCGGTGCCGCTGCGGTTCGGCCTACTGACCAAGGAGGCGCTGGTCTGGTACGTGGGTCCGGCCGGGGCCAGCGCCCAACAGATGCGCTACGCCGGCCACAGCGAGGGCGTCGACGACCCAGTGATGACCCTGCTGCAGGCCGGTCCCGACCGGGGCGGATTCGCGGTTGTCGTCGGGCCGGCCGAATCCACCGTGATGATCAGTGGCGACCCTCGGTACACGCCGAGGGGAACCCTGGAGTACCAGGACCTAGCCAGGGCGGACGGCAGCGGGGTCGGGTTCGCCGTCCTGCCCCCCGCGCCGCTCCAACACGAACCCGTCGTTCGGGTCAGCCGCGACGACCACGTGCTCTACCAGGGCGGCCTGGGCGGCGGCCCGTACGCCGGGATCGACCCAACCGGGCCGGAGATGGACGTCCTGCTCACCGCCGTCCGACGGGGCGCCCGAGGCACGCCGCTGGACGACGCCAACCTGCGCAACTTCGTCGAATCGGCACTCCTCGACAGTCGCCTCCCGGCTGCCGGGACGACGGTACGGGTGCGTTGGTCGGGCAGCGAGCACGGCCAGTCCGCCGCGCTGCTCACCGTTCAGCCCGCCGGCGGCGGGGTGATCGCGTACGCCATGCACGGCGACAACCGAACCGGCTGGTGGACCGACCTGCGGCTGCTGCTGCCGGCCGAGGGCGCCGACCAGCGACCAATCGGCTGGCGGATCCGGGCCGACAACAGCACCCGCACGCCGACGGACCAGGTGCGGGTGATCGCCCCGCCGGACGCGGCCCGCGTCACGGTCACGGTCGGCGGCGCACCCCCGGCCACGGTCACCCTCGACGCGTCGAACGCCGGCACCACCCGGATACCGCCGGACCAGCCGGCCACCCTCACCGCGTACTCCATCGACGGCAGGATCCTCGGAACCACTCCGTTGCCGCCGGTCGAGGCCAACATGTCAGGCCTGCCGGGCGACAGCCCGGCTACCCGGGTGACCCCCTGACGAACCGAAAGCGTGGCCGAGCCGCCCGAAGACGGCTCGGCCACGCCGAGCAGGTTCATAGCCGGGGCGACCCGCTCCCAACCGCCCAGGTCGGCCAGTCTCGCAACCCACGGCTTGACCCGGTGCGCACATCTGCGGCCGTTCGTGCGCTCAGCAGTTCGCCGCTCCTCACGGTCGGTGACCGGCCCGGTGGAGCCGATGACGTCCGCAACTGCCGAGGAGAGTACGTCTACAGTCGGTACCTGGCCGATGATCGGAGCGCTGGTTCGCATGGCAGGCCGACTTGCGGCAGTCGCCGAACTCTGGGAGGCGCACACGCAGGCCCCGTTTCCTGGCCGGCTGAGAAGCGCTGATGTGGCTGGCGTCAGCATGGTGCTGCTGGATTCCAATGTGGCCGGCTGCGTCAGTACCTGGCTGCATCGAGGCGCCACCGGCTGTGGTACGGAGTCCCTGATGCCGGCCAAGAGGTGCTTTATCCCATCGATATCTCCGGCTGAATTTAGCCGCGGGTGGCGCCGGCCTAAGGGCTGTCTCGTAACTGGGTAAAGGCGTTGTCTCCGGCCGGGTCTGTGGTCACCAGGTCAGGACGATGTTGTGCAGGTTGGCGATGCCGGAGGCGGCAGCGGTCAATGTGCGGGCGGCGCGGCGGTAGTCGCGCAGGATCTTCCAGTTCTTCATCCTGGCCAGGGTGTGTTCGACCTGTGCGCGGACGGTGCGGTGCTGGGCATTCAGGTCCTGCTTCCAGGCCGGTAGCGGGCTGCCGTCGCGGTTCTTGCGGTAGGGGATGATCACCGCGGGGTTGCCGCGGTAGCCGCCGTCGGCCATGACGGGCCGTCCGGCCAGAGTCTGGTCGATGCCTGAGGTCCGGTAGACGATCGTGTCGTTGCGGTTGCCCGGCTGGGGGTCGCCGACGGCGATGACCAGGCGGGTGCTGGCGTCGATGGCCACCTGCAGGTTCGTCGAGTTCCGGTAGTTCTTGCTCGGCGCCGCAAGGCGGTGGTCCCGCGTCGGGATAAGGGTGCCGTCCACGATGGCGATCTGGTCGACCGGACGGCGGCGCCCAGGTGCGAGGACCAGCAGCGGGCCGAGGGTGTCGATGACTCGGTGCGCGGCGGAATGCGACACTCCGAACAGTTGGCCGATCTGCCGCATCGTCAGGTTCGTGCGCCAGTACGCGGCCACCAGCAGCACCCGGTCGGGAAGATCGAGGGCCCACTGCCGGCCCGGCCGGCCGTCAGCGATCCCGTCCCCGTCCCGCTCGGCGACCAGGCGGACCAGCCTGCGGAACTGGGCGGGGGTCAGCCCAGTGAACGGGAGGATCCACTTCTGGCGGGCTGCGGAGATCACCTGCACCCAGGCATCCTCGGTGATCGTCCTCAGCGGACAAGCGCCGGGGTCACGAGGAACAGACGCCTTTCAGGGAGGGCGACGTGAGCAGCCAGTACATCGTCATCACCGGGGGACCCGGAGCTGGCAAGACCACGCTGATTGAAAGCCTGCGGCGTGCTGGTCACGCCTGCGTCGACGAAGCGGGACGACAGATCATCCAGGACCAGCTGTCGATCGGCGGTCAGGCGCTGCACACCGGGGACTCACGACTGTTCGCCGAGATCATGCTCAGTTGGGAGATCCGCTCCTACCGCCAAGCCAGCCAGCATCCCGGACCCGTCTTCTTCGACCGGGGGATCCCGGACCTGGTCGGCTACTACCTCCTACTCGACCAGTCCGTTCCAGCGCACGTGACAGCCGCAGCGCAGCTGTTCCGCTACCACCAGCGTGTGTTCATCGCCCCGCCCTGGCCCCAGATCTACACCACCGACAACGAACGACACCAAGGCTTCGCCGAAGCCGTGCGGACCCATGACGCCATGGTCGCCGCCTACACCCAACACGGCTATGAACTCAGCACCCTGCCGCGCAGCGATGTCGCCTCGCGCGTCCAGTTCATCCAGCAACACACAGCAGCCATCGAACACGGATCTCCTGGATCGCCTCGCCCAAGCTGCCCGGAGTTACGAGACGTCCCTTAGCGGTGCGAATTGACGAGCATTGTTCTCGGATGTTTGGACGTCGGCGACGACGACGGCAGCTTACAACCGGTGAGGTGCAGCGGGAACGGTTGGCGCAGTGCCGATGATCTTCGTCGTATCGGACGCCTATGATCCTCGGCTCGCGACCAACGCCCTGCTTTCGACCAGGCGGCGGCTCGATCCTTTTGCCGTGACGGGGCGTAGCGCACGGTCGGTGGCTATTTATCTACTGGTGGTACGACCGCAGCCCGGCCCAGGCTGGTCGAGGCGATCGGCGGGGTCGCTCTTTCGGCGGCTGCCCATCGCGGTTTCGTGGCTCTCATCTGGCATGCGTCCTGCCGGTCACCCTGGCATGGAGAGCTCAGCCGGGCACCGGCGAGCCGGTAACCGTCCGCGGCCACACCGACAAGCTCGTCAACGACACGGCCACGGACGCCACCTCGCCCGACTGATCCTCGTGGTGGACCTGGGCGGCGGCACCTGGCTAACACATCCGCGATGAACTCACCGAGCGCCAGCATCGGCAAGGAGCACCTCCTGCGTCGCCGAAACCCTGCAGATCGCGCCCCGACCGGTCCTGGATGGGCAGGTAACCAGGGAGAAGGCTGTGCTGCCCGGCACCTCGCCTCCCCCACATCCATGTGGCGGACGGTAACGGAGAGCGACGACAGTTGGGGCAATGAACTCAGACTGCGCAGAGAGGTTGCCATCGCGTGTCACTGACACCGCCTATGGTAGGGGTGCCAAACGTGGGGAGGAACCAAGACGTGACTGCCGATAGCAACGCGCCCGTGCCGGTGTGGACACTCGCCACCGAGGACGTGAGCGTTCCGGATGTGTTAGGCGACGAGGGCATGACACCCGCACGCCTCGCAGAGCTGAGAGCTGTTTTGGCAGCCCTTGCAGCCGCTCCGATCGCGACCCTGGAAGCGCATTCGATTTCGACCAGACGCGATCGGAGTGGCGGTATTCCGCTTCATGCGGCCAGCCCACTCGCGCAGCAGTTGGCGCAGCTCGTTACTCAGACGACGAAGTCGGCGCCGCCGACGCTGAACCTCGCCGCTACCGGTGACGTGCTCTACCGAATGGTCGTTCCGGCAAAGGTCGCCGCACAGGTCGGCAAAGGGCTCGTGCAGCCCATGGCTTCCAAGGCCGCTGCGGGAGGTATTCACAGCGCCCTGGTCAACTCCGCCGGAATCGCAGCGCAGGCCACTTTTGTTCCCGTCGCTGGTAAGGCGGCGGTCGCGGGAGCGGCAACCGGCTCGGCCGCAACCGCTGGTGTGGCAGTCGCGAGCGCCGGGGCGTTGACAGTGGCCGCGCCGCTTGTGCTCATGGCTGTCGCGGTCAGTGTCAGCGCTTATGCCGATCACCAGCGCAAGGAATCGATCGAGCGGATCACCGACCTGCTGGAGCAGCTACACGAAGACAAGCTCGAAGACGAGCGTAGCGAGCTTGACGGTTGCCGTGACGCCATTGATAAAGCCACCTCGATCCTGCTTGACCAGGGCCGCATCGGCCTGTCTTTGGGTCTTGACTCCGCGGTGCACGCAATAGGCAAGTCGATTGAACGGTCTCGCAGACGGCTGACTAAGTGGCAGGACGCGCTGGCTGGGCTTCCGGATGGCCCGGTCGAAGTCGGAGCTCTCACCAAAGAGTTTCCCGGCATCGACGAGGAAGGCGGCCCCTTCCGTGCACACCTTGAACTTGCGAGGCTCGCGATCGCCCTCAAACGCCGGGTGCTGGTCCTTCAAGCCGTTGAGCATGCACAACTGGAGGGTGCGAGCCACCCATTCAAGACCTTCGTCCGTACGTTGCACGACGACGAGCGTCGCGTCGACGAATTGGAATCCGGTATCACCTCGGTTCTTCTTCGGCTGTCGACTCTCGAACTCAAGGGTCCCAGCGGCTTCCGGAACATCATGTTCACGAAGGGAGAGGTGGACGACCTTCTCAAGGCTGCGTATCGCCTCCGCGCCCTGGGCCATGGGCTCAACGAGGGGATCCACCAAGCTGACGTTGCGATTGAGATTGAACGAAGCAGCGACGGATCGCTCGTAGTGTTTCCCGCTGTCGCTGCTTGACCATCCCTGAAGCCGCGAAACTCAGTTTGACGGCGCGTGTCTAACGAGCGCTGTAACCGGGTGTCATTAAGGTCGGCGTCGGGTTGCCTTCAAGTGGGGCCACTCCCAAGCCTTACATGCGGGCCGGCTGGGCCGTCAGAATCAGCCGGCCCGCATGGCAGGGCTGCCAGGGGACGTGGTTAGGAGTTGCTCGTCTTGCCGCTGCCCTGCTTGGCGGTGTCGCCGTTCCTGCCGCTGGCCGTGCTGGTGCTGGCGTCGGCCTGGTTCGGGCGGGAGTACCGGTAGACGAGGGTGTCGATGGCACTGGTGTCCTGAGGTGTGGCCGCCGCGGCGGCAGCCTGTCGGATCGCGGTGGCCTCCCCGACGACCGGCTTGGGTGGGCGGGTTTTCATGGTGAACGCTGGTGTCTGCCGTCCGTCGGCGACGAGGCGGGTGGCGGCGGTGTAGGCGTCGAGGTGGGTCAGGTCATGCTCGTCGTTCGGGCAGGGTGTGCCACGCGAGGACGCGGGCGTCCTCGGGCGCGCCGGAGAAGTAGATCCTGTTGCGGGCGTTCGCGGACGCGGCCGCGAGGAGGCCCTGACCGAGGAGGCCGTGACGATCCGCCGACGGCTGGCCGAGGCCAACCCGGACGCCTACCTGCCCGACCTTGGGACGTCATTGTTGACGTACGCGTGGATGTGCGTGAAGTGAACGCCACCCTGCCGCGAGCGCTGGAGGTGGTCACCGAAGCGATGAGCCTCTATCAGCCGCTGGCCGAGCAGCTGCCGCGAATGTTCGGTCGACGCCTGTTCGTGGCATACCATGCGCTCTCCGACGTACTCGGTGGCCTTGGCCGTACCGATGAAGCAGCCCATCTGCGCCGGCAGCTCGACCAAACGGACGGCAGTGAGCCAGCAAAAGGCTAATGTGGAGTGCATTGCGCCATAAGCGTCATTATAAATACACGTACCTCAGCGGGTCGCGGCTCTCGATGTCTGCTACTGGCGGCAGGCTCACCTCGACGTGTGGCACAACCTGCGTCCTGCCATACTGCCGGCCGTGAGCAGCACGGGCAGCACTCCGCGACGCCCAGCCCCCCGGCAAATCCAGACGTGGCAGGACGCCGAGCACAACGCCGCCGCCTGGATGCGGTACTGGGGCTACCGAGATGCACAGGCAAAACCGGGAGGCGCCGATGGCGGCCGGGTACTCCGGGTCCAGCGGCAGGTAGGCGCCGCCGGCCTTGAGCACGCCGAGGTGCGGCCGAACTACGAATCGGAGCACGCGGCGATCGGCGCCGTGGCCCACAAGCTGGGCATCGGCAGGGCCGAGACGCTGCGCAAGTGGGTCGGCCAGGCCGAGGTCGACGCCGGTCAACGCCCTGGGGCGAGCACGGACGAGTCGGCGGAGGTAAAGCGGCTGCGGCGGGAGAACGCGGAGCTGCGCCGCGCAGGCGCCGCTCGCCGCGGCGGCGGGCGCCCGGTTCATCGCCCCGTACCTGGGGCGCATGACCAACGCCGGCCGCGACGGGCTGGCGCAGATCGGGGCCATGCGCGGCATCCTCGAGAGCACCGAAACCGAGATCCTCGCGGAACCGACGCCCCCGCCGCGGAGTTCCTGGCGGCCGCCGCGTCAGCCAGCCTCTGACCGCCGCAGCGCCACCCGCTCCAGCTCAGCGGCGGCGCCGTCGAGGGACGTGCCGTCCCGCCACACCATGCGCAGCCGGCGCCGCAGGTCGAGACCAGCGACCGCGATCCGGATGAGCCGCCCGCTGGCCACGTCGTCCGCGATCGCGAGGGCGCTGAGCACCGCGGCGCCGGTACCGGCGGCGACCGCGGACTTGATGGCGGCGGTCGATCCGAGCTCCAGCACCGGCCGGACCGTTAGCCGGTGCCGGTCGAGGGCACCCTCGAACGCCTCCCGCGTCCCGGAGCCCGGCTCGCGCAGGACCAGGTGTCCGGCGACCAGCGCCGGCGGCTCCAGCGGTCGGCGGCGCCGGCCCCACGGGTGCGCGGCGGCGACCACCACGGCGAGCTCGTCCACGCCGATGACGCGTTGGCGCAGCCCCCGCCTCAGGTGGACACCCTCCACGAAGCCGAGATCCGCCGCCCCGGTGAGCACGTCCTCCGCGACGTCCTCGGAGTTGCGGACCCGCAGCGTCACGGTCGCCTGCGGCCGCCGGCGACGCAGCTCGGTCAGCCAACCCGGCACGAGGTACTCCGCGATCGTCATGCTCGCCGAGACGCGCAGGTGTGCGTCGTGCCGCTCGCGTAGGGCGGCGGCGCCCGTCTCGAGCCGGTCGGCGGCCGCGACCACGTCGCGGGCCCAGTCGGCGACGGTGGTGCCGACCGCCGTGGGGCGCGAACCGGCGGGGGAGCGGGCGATGAGCCGCAGCCCGAGTCGCCGTTCGAGGCCCTGGACCGAGGCGCTGACCGTCGGCTGCGAGAGCCGGAGCGCGCGGGCGGCGGCACCGAACCCGCCGTGCTCGACCACGGCCAGGAAGATCTGCAACGCCCGCAGGTCTGTGGTCATAGGCGCATCCTATGACCTCATCGGAACTTTGCTACTGGCTGAATAGTCAGTCAGTACGTCAGCGTGTCGGGGTATGAACGGTACAAGCCAGGCGGTTGAACCGAGACTCAGCCGGAGCCAGTACCTCCCGGGTCTGGCCGTCGTCGCCGCGGGCGTGGCCGCCGCCTACGCCATCAACAGTGTCGTACCGGCGCTCAGCGCGCTCACCGTCGCGATGCTTCTGGGCGCCGCCGTGCGCAACTTCGGTCTGCTCAACCCGCGGATCGCGCCCGGGGCCGCCGCGGGGACCAAGAAGCTGCTGCGCGCGGGAGTGGTGCTGCTGGGCCTCCAGCTCAGCGTCGGCCAGATCGAGGACCTGGGGTTCGCGAACGTCGCCGTCGTCCTGGCGACCGTCGCCGCCACCTTCTTCGGTACCCGGTGGCTCGGTACCCGGCTCGGTGTCAGCCCCGGGTGCGCGCTGCTGGTCGCCACCGGGTTCGCCATCTGCGGCGCGTCGGCGGTGGCCGCGATGAGCGGCGTGGCGGACAGCGAGGAGGAGGACGTGGCGACCTCGGTCGCGCTGGTCACCCTGTTCGGCAGCCTGGCGATCGTGGTGCTGCCGCTGCTCCAGGCGCCTCTGGGGCTGTCGGACGCCGAGTACGGGGTCTGGGCGGGTGCGAGCGTGCACGAGGTCGCCCAGGTCGTGGCCGCCGCCGCCGCGGCCGGGGCGGCCGCGGTCGGCATCGCGGTGGTCGCCAAGCTGACCCGCGTCGTGCTGCTGGCGCCGCTGGTCGCCGGGGTGAGCCTCGCGCGGTTCCGGCACGCCCGGGTGGCGAAGCGGCCGCCGGTGGTGCCGCTGTTCGTGCTCGGCTTCCTCGCCATGGTGGCGGTACGCAGCCTGGGCCTGCTGCCGGCGCTCGCGCTGGACGCGGCGAAGCTGGTGACCACGCTGCTGCTCGCCGGGGCGCTGTTCGGGCTGGGTACCTCGGTGCACCTGCCCTCCCTGCTGCGCACCGGAGCGCGCCCGATCGCGCTCGGCGCACTGTCCACAGTGCTCGCCGCGGCGGTGGCGCTGTCCGGCATCAAGCTGGCCGGACTTCTTTAGCAGTGGCCGCGTGACCCTTGACTGCAAAGGTCATAACGTTATGATGTTTCTCATGCTTAGGGCCTGGACGGGTGACAGCAGCGAGCCGCTCTACGTGCGGCTCAAGCACACCGTACGCACGATGATCGCGACGCAGCTGAAGCCCGGCGATCGGCTGCCGAGCGAGGGCGAGCTGTGCGAGATGTACGGCGTCAGCCGGACGACGGTGCGGCAGGCGCTCTCCGCGCTCGCCGACGAGGGTGTGGTGTCCCGCCAGCAGGGGCGCGGCAGCTTCGTCACCGAGGCGAAGAAGCCGGTCGACGCGGCCGGCGACTTCATCGGCCAGCTGGCGGACGCCGGGCGCCTGCTCGACGCCCACCTGATCAGCCTGGAGCAGATGAACCCGGACGAGCGGGTCGTTCGGGCGCTGAAGATCTCCTTCGCGGACCAGGTGCACAAGGTGCGCCGGGTCTGGCTGCTGGAGGAGCGGCCCTTCTGCTACCAGGTCAGCTACATCCCGGTCGCGCTGCTGCCCGGGCTGACCCCGGCCGATCTGGAGATGGACCCGGCGTACGGCAGGCCGCATGGCCTGTTCGACGCCACCGGTGGCGAGGTGGAGGAGTCGGTTGAGGTGATGCTCGCCGACCAGTACCGGGCCCAGGTGCTCGCCATCCCGCCGCGCACGCCCCTGCTCGCCGTCGACCGGATCGTGCACCTGCGCACGAACCGGCCAGGCGAGTACAACCGCTCCTTCTACGATGGCAGATCCGTGCGGATGCAATTGTTGCCGCAGCGGCGAATGACCTTCATGGCCCAATAGCAGAGGCAATTTCCAACCGCATTCCGAGCGTCACTGATCGCCCTGTCCCGTTTCTCGAGCGGGAAAAGGGGGCGGGCCGCCGCACGCCCTCCGGCCCCTGATAGCGAGGTTGATACTGTGGGAACCAGCACAGTAGAGGAACGACCGGCCGTGGCCACCGCCGCGGCTCCCCGCCGACCGGCGCCGCCGCAGCCGGCCTCGATGTGGACCAGGATCACCGAATCCGGATACTCTTACGTCAGCCCGGCGGTCGCCGTTCTGCTGCTCGTCCTGGGGTTTCCGCTAGCCTTTTCGCTGTATTTGTCGTTCGAGAACTACAACCTGCTGCTGCCGTTCACCAACGGCTTCGCCGGGGCCGACAACTACACGAGGCTGCTCGGCGACGAGCGGTTCCAGACCGCCTTCGGCAACACAGTCCTGTTCACCGTGGCGAGCGTCGGGACGTCGCTGGTCATCGGGATGGGCCTCGCGCTGCTGCTGAACTCCCGGCTGCGCGGCATGAAGGTCTTCCAGCTCCTGATGATCATGCCGCTGATGGTGTCGCCCGCGGTCACGGCGGTCATCTGGAAGTGGCTGTACAACCCGGACTGGGGGTTGCTCAACTACCTGCTCGGGCTGGTGGGGATCGGCGGCTGGAACTGGACCGGGCAGCCGGAGACCGCGCTGCTGTCGCTGATCATCGCGGACGTCTGGCGAAACACGTCGTTCGTCACGCTCATCCTGCTGGCCGGCCTGGTGTCGCTGCCGAAGGAGCCGCTGGAGGCCGCGAAGATCGACGGCGCGTCCGCCTGGCAGACCTTCCGCTACGTGGTGATCCCGCTGCTCAAGCCGGTGATCTGGGTGGCCGTGCTGTTCCGCGTGATGGACTCGCTGCGGGTCTTCGAGCTGGTCTACATCCTCACCGCCGGCGGCCCCGGCACCTCGACCGAGTCGGTCACCACGCTCGCGTACGAGGAGGGGCTGCGCAACTTCAACATGGGGTCGGCGGCCGCGCTGTCGTACATCCTGTTCGCCGTGCTCTCGATCGTGAGCCTCGGCGTGGTCTGGATGCGGAACCGATCGGAGGGTCGCTGAGATGGCCGCAGGTGCGAGAAAGGTCGGCGCCCCGCCGATCTCCGTCGGCAGGAAGGCGGCGCTCTACGCCGGGCTGACCCTGGCCGCGATCGTCAGCATCGGCCCGATCCTGTGGGCGCTGCTGACCTCGGTGAAGCCCCACGAGCTGGTCGTGTCGTCCACGCCGGTCTGGCTGTTCCGGCCGACGCTGGACAACTACGCCACGGTGTTCTGGTACTCCTCGTACGGCACGTACACCCTCAACAGCCTCCTCGTTGCCGGCGCCGCGACGCTGGTCTCGGTCCTGCTCGGCGCGCTGGCGGCGTACGGGTTCGCCCGGCTGAAGTTCCGCGGCAGCGCGTTTCTGCAGCTGTTCATCCTGGCCACCCGGTTCCTGCCGTTCGTGGCCGTGGTGGTGCCGTACTACCTGCTGATGAACACGCTGGGGCTGCTGGACACGCACCTGGCGCTGATCCTGGCCTACGTCAGCTTCTCGCTGCCGTTCTCGACCTGGATGATGATCGGCTTCTTCGCCGACGTGCCGAAGGAGCTGGACGAGTCCGCGATGGTGGACGGCTGTACCCGATTCGGCGCCTTCCGCCGGGTGATCCTGCCGCTGACCCTGCCGGGCATGGCGGCGACCGCGATGATTTCGTTCCTGGTCGCCTGGAACGAGTTCTTCTTCGCCGTGGTCCTCACCAACACCAGCGCGCGGACCGTGCAGGTGGGCGTGACGGCGTTTCTCGACAACCCGCAGACGGGGTCGAACTGGGAGCTCATCAGTGCGGCCGCGGTCATCGCGATGCTGCCGCTTCTGGTGCTGGCCACATTCGCGCAGAAGTACCTCGTGCGCGGTCTCACGTTCGGTGCGGTGAACAAGTAACAGCTGATGCGGGCCCGGTCCCCCGGGCGCGACGCCGAGGAAGAAAGGAGCCCTTCCGTGAGGCTGCCCAGAAAGTTCCGCTTAACGGCCACCGTCACGCTGCTCGTCACCGCCCTGCTCGGCTCCGCGGCCTGCGGCGCCGCTGGCGGGTCGGCCGGCGACGGCTCGGGGACGGTGAACGCCCTGGTCCTGCTGAACCCCGCCGACAAGATCGTCGCGGAGAAGATCCTCCCCGAGTTCCAGAAGAAGTACCCCAAGATCAAGGTCAACTGGGAGATGGTGCCCTACGCGGGCGGCTACACCCAGAAGGCGCAGCTGTCGCTGGCGAACACCAAGGCGCCGTTCGACATCGTGATGTGGTGGGACCAGCTGCTGCCCACCACCCAGCAGTTCCTGGAGCCGCTGGACGGCTACATCAAGGACAGCAAGTTCGACCTGGACGACTTCGACCCGGCGTGGCGGGACGCGGTCACCATCGACGGCAAGACGTACGGCATCCCGTGGATCGCCGACCTCTGGACGTTCTGGTACCGGCAGGACCTGCTCAAGGCGCGCGGCGTCGAGGTGCCGAAGACCCCCGAGGAGCTGCTGAAAGCCTGCCAGGCCCTCACGGACCGGTCCAAGAAGCAGTACGGGTACGTGATGCTCGGCCAGCGGGACCCGCTGCAGGTGATGTCCTGGATGCCGTGGCTGTGGGCCAACGGCGGCGAGGTCTTCGACAAGGACTGGCACCCGCAGCTCGCCTCCGGCGAGGCCGCCCGCGCCGGTGAGTACTGGAAGCAGCTGTCCCAGTGCGCCCCGCCCGGTTCGGAGAACTACCTGCACACCGACGCGATGACTGCGTTCGCCTCGGGCAACGCCGTGATGGGGACAATGGGCATCGGCTGGATAGGCGCCGTGCAGCAGCAGAACCCACAGGTCGCCGCGAAGATCAGCTACGGCGGCCGGATCCCGGGCACCGGCGCGGCGAACCACTCCGCGCACGGGTGGCCGTTCGTCATCTCCAAGCACTCCCGGAACAAGGCCGCGGCCTGGACCTTCATCTCGTACCTGACCAGCGCGGAGTCGTTCAAGACGGTCGCGACCAACCCGACCGGTAGCCACGTCGTGATGGCCCGCAAGACGGTCTACAACGACCCGGCCGTGGCACAGGTGCACCCCTGGGTGACGCAGGTGCGCGAGGTCGTCCCGTACGTGCGGCCCAAGTTCAACCCCGGCCTGGGCAACCCTCGTGGCTGGTCCGAGATCATGGACGAGATCGCGCTGCGCAACTCGCAGATCCTGGCCGGCGAGAAGGCGCCCGGCACCGCCTACCAGGAGGCCGACGCCGCCCTGAAGGACAAGATGAAGACCTTCGGCTACCGCCAGTGAGACCGACCGAGATACAGGAGCGCACTATGCCGGAGAAGGCAGAAGACGAGGGTGGACGGGTAGCGGTCGTGACGGGCGCGGCCGGCGGCATCGGGTCGCACCTCGCCCGGCGCATGTCGGCCGAGGGGTTCTCGGTCGCGCTGCTGGACACCGACGGCGACCGGCTCGCCGCGGTGGCGGACGGGTGCGCAGGCCCGACCCTGCCCCTGGTCGCGGACGTGACCGACCTGGACAGCATGCGCGCCGCCGCCGAACGCATCAAAGAGGCGTTCGGCGGGGTGCAGGTGCTCGTCGTCAACGCCGGGGCCGGCGGGCACGGCGGGCTGCGGGACACCACGGCCGAGTCGTGGAACCAGGCCGTCGCAGTGAACCTCAGCGGCGGCTTCAACACGCTCGCCGCGTTCACGCCGGTGCTGGTCGACTCCGCGGGACACCGGTCGGTGGTGGTGACGTCGTCGGTGCTCGCTCTGCGCGGCGCGGGCAACATGCTCGGCTACAGCGCGGCGAAGACGGGCCTGATCGGGCTGGTCCAGTCCGCGTCCCAGGAGCTGGCCCGGGCCGGCGTGACCGTCAACGCGATCGCGCCCGGCCCGATCCGCACCCCGATGCTGGCCGCCGTGGCCGGCGACACGCTGTCCGAACTGCAGGCGGTGGTGCCGCTGCGCCGGCTCGGCACGCCCGACGACATCGCCAACGTGGTGCTGTTCCTGTCCTCGCCCGGCGCTGGCTTCGTCACCGGGCAGGTGCTCGCCGTTGACGGCGGGCTCAGCACGAGGGCGTACTGGCGCGACGCCGCCTGACAGGGCACCAGTGACGAGACGCCCGGCCGATCCTCAGCGTGGCGGATCGGCCGGGCTTCATCGCGCGAGGGCGAGGTGGTGTATGACGGACACGACGGTGCGGCCGGCGCCGGTCGCGGGCTCGATGAGCGCGCGGTGGTCAGCCGCCACCTCGATCAGCTCGACGCGGTCGCCAGCGGCGCGGACCGCGCGGGCGTAGCGGCGACTGATGTCGACGGGTACGCGGTCGTCCGCCAGCCCGTGAATGAGCACCTGCGGCACGCCCAGCGGGAGCTGACGCGCCGGACAGGCGGCGGCGTACCGCTGCGGTTGCTCCTCCGGCGTACCGCCCAGGAAGTCCCGCACGGCGTGCTCGCCGAGACCCAGCCGTGCACCGGCCGTCAGGTCGCAGATGCCGGCCAGGCTGACGACGGCTTCTGCTCTGGTCGCACGGCTCGCGGCCGCGCGGAGGGCGAGGTGGCCGCCGGCCGAATGGCCGACCAGCACGAGGCGGTCGGCCAGGGTTGCGGCGAAGTCCACGGCCGCGGTGATGTCGGCGAGGGTGGCCCGCCAGTCGTGGTCGGGCTCGCCGGCGCGGTACTCGATGTTCCAGACCGCCAGCCCCGCCTCCCGGATCGCGGCGGCCAGCGGCTCGGTCAGGGCCAGGCTCTTGCCGGCCCGCCAGAAACCGCCGTGGATGAGCACGACGAGCGGCGCCGCCTCGCGAGAGTCCGGCAGCCAGAGCTGGCCGAACTGCCACGGGGCGGCGCCGTAGTGAAGTGTCTCGGGCATGATGTCCGGCTAGGCCGCCGTCAAGCCCCCGTCCATGACGAACGCAGCGCCGTTTACGTAGGCCGCCGCGGGACTGGCGAGGAAGGCGATGCCGGCGGCGATGTCCTCCGCGGTGCCCATCTTCCGCTGCTCCAGCGCCCGAAGGGTGGCGGCGGGGTCGGGGGTCGTCGCCGCCATCTTCTCGACCCACGGCGTGCGCACCGGGCCGGGGCAGATGGCGTTCGCCCGGATGCCGCAGTCGGCGAAGTCCGCGGCGATCGAGCGGGTCAGGCCTACCACGCCCGCCTTGGACGCGCAGTAGACGGCCCGCTCGCGGACGCCCACCACCTCGCCGGAGATGGACCCCACGTTCACGATCACGCCCGCGTTCCGGGCCAGCATCAGGGGCAGGACGATCCGGCAGGCGTGGTACACGGCGGTCAGGTTGACCGCGAGCACCCGGTCCCAGTCCGCCGGATCGGTGTCGATCACCGTGCCCGCCACGCCGATGCCGGCGTTGTTGATGAGCGCGTGCGGCGCGCCGTGCGCATCGCAGACCTGCTCCACCACGGCCGCCATGGCCGTGGCGTCGCAGACGTCCACCGCGTGGGCGCTCGCCTGGCCGCCGGCGGAGCGGATCGCCTCCGCGGTCCGCTCGGCGGCCTCACCGTCGAGGTCCAGCGCCGCGATCCGGTAGCCGTCGCGGCTCAGCCGGAGCGCGGTGGCGTGGCCGATGCCCGAACCGGCGCCGGTCACGATCGCGGTGCCGAGGTCGCCGCTCATCGCACCGACGACTCTTCCGGCACGCCGACCGCGGACCCGGGCCGGGGTTCCACGCAGCGGGCCAGCGCCAGCTCGCGCGGCACGGCGCCGCCCTTCGCCGCCCGCTGCCAGCGCAGCCGGCCCGCCGCGACCTCCCGCTTCAGGTCCTTCTGGTACGGCAGGGCCGGCTCCTCCAGCGCGTGCCGGGGGCTGCCGTGGAACTGGCGGCGGTTCTGCTCCTGCTTGGCGGCATTCGCGTCGCGCATCACCTGCCGCTCCGGCAGCAGGTACCGGCCGCTCTCGATCTCCACGACCCACTTGCTCTGCGCCTCGAACGATTTGAACAGCGGGCCCACGTACTGGATCAGGCCGATGACGTACAGGCCGGGCCAGTCGACCGGCACGACCCGCTTGTAGAGCTGCGCCCACTCGTCGTTGACCGGCAGCACCCGCTCCGAGAGCATCGGCAGGTCGACCGTGTACCCGGTCGCCGCGATGAGGGTGTCGAACTCCTCCGCCGTGCCGTCCTCGAACTCGATCAGCCGGCCGACGATCTTCTTGATCCCCGGCTTCACGGCGACCCGGCGGTACGCGATGTGGTTGATGAGCGTCGCGTGCGACGTGGGGTGCGTGGCGCGGTCCGGCTTCTTGAAGCCCCACCGCTGCATGTCGCCGTGCACCACCCGCGTGATCAGCTTGGTCACCCGCTGGATGACGGCGGGCGGGGCGTGCATCCGCATCAGCTTGGTGGTGATGCGGGTGATCGGCACGCCCAGCACCAGCTTCGGGACGATGACCACGCCCGAGCGGACCGCCATGACCGTGCGCTCCGCCGTGACGCAGACGTCGGCGGCGATGTCGCACGCGCTGTTGCCCGCGCCGACGATGCAGATCCGCTTGTCGACGAAGTCCGCCGGGTCGCGGTAGTAGTGGGAGTGCAGGTACTCGCCGGTGAAGTCCTTGGCGAACTCCGGCGTGCGGGGTTTCGACAGGTGCCCGTTGGCCACGATCGCGATGTCGTACTCGCGGGTGCCCCCCTGGGCGTCGTGGATCCGCCACCGGACTCGGCCGCCGTCCTCGACCACCGGCTCCACGTTCGTCACGAGGGTGTTGAACTGCGTGCGCTCGGTCAGCCCGAAGGTGTCGGCGTAGCTCTGCAGGTACGCTCGCATCTCCGTGTGGTGCGGGAAGGCGCTCGCCGTCGGCGGCAGCGGGAAGTCCTCGAACTGGGTGATGTATTTGTCCGTGTTGATGTGCAGCGTCTTGTACGCCGAGCTCATCCCGCTGTCGTTCTCGTAGAACCACAGGCCGCCGACCGCGCTGCCCGCCTCGTAGAGGGTGACCTCGAAGCCGGCCTTCAGCATGTACTTGGCCGCACAAAGCCCGGCCGGCCCCGCGCCGACCACGGCCACGGTCCTGCCCGGGCGGCCCGCGGCGCCCCCATCTCCTCGACCAGATCCATTCATTGCCGTCATGACGACCGTCACCCAGCTTCCTCGACAGACCGGTGATTCCGTTGCCGCGCAGGCCGTCGCATTGTCGTACGCCTCATCTGGCGATGCGCTTTGCGGTCCGCGCCGTGGCGAGGACGACCTCGGGCCAACTTGTTATAACGTTACGAACTATCGGCAGTCAACCCCTCATCGGTTGGCGTTCCCCGCGGCAAACCCTTACAGAGGGCGGCCGCCCAGTCTCTAGTGGATGGTGGCGGAGCGGCGAGGCATTGACCGGCAAACGTCATAACATTATGATGAATTGCAACGGCATGATCCGCCGCCGGGGCGCCCGGTGCGCCCGCGAGCCGGGCCCTCGTGTCGATCGCAACCCCCACCGGAAGGAAGCGAGTCCCGATGTCCGAACTCCCCGTCGGTCCGCTGTCGTTTCTCCTGCCGACCCGCATCGAGCTCGGCGTGGGCCTGGCGGAACGACTCGGCAAGCTGTCCGCAGAGGCCGGGTACCGCAGCGCCTTCGTCGTCGTCGACCCCGGAGTGCATGCCGCGGGCGCGGCGGACGGCGCGCTGCGCTCGCTCGAGGCCGCCGGCCTGACGCTGACCCTCTGGACCCGGCTCCAGCCCAACCCGACCGACGTGGACGTCGAGGCCGGCGCCGCGGCCCTCGCCGAGGACCGCAAGGACGTCATCATCGGCATCGGCGGCGGCAGCGCGCTCGACACCGCGAAGGGAATCGCCGTGCTGGCGACCAATCCTGGCCGGGTGCGGGACTTCGCCGGCAACGGAAACGTGCCGAACCGGGCGTGGCCGCTGGTCCTCGTGCCCACCACGGCCGGAACCGGCAGCGAGGTGACCGCGAACATCTCCATCACCGACGTGCGCACACACGACAAGCTCGCGCTGCGGGACCCCAACAACTACGCCAAGCTCGCGATCCTCGACCCGGCGCTGCTGCGCGGGCTGCCCGCGCCGGCGGCCGCCGCGGCCGGGATGGACGCGCTGACCCACGCCGTCGAGAGCTACGTGAGCGTGCGGGCCACCGCGCTGACCAAGCTCCTCGCGTACGACGCGACCCGGCGGATCGGCGCCTCGATCGAGGCGTTCGTCGCCGACCGCGGCGACGAGCGGCACGCCACCGAGATGCTGTACGCGAGCTGCCTGGCCGGCATCGCCATCAGCCACACCGGCACCGGCAACGCGCACGCGGTGGCCCGCGCCCTCGGCGGCCGGTACGGGGTCGCACACGGCGTCGGCTGCGGCGTGGCGCTGGAACCGGTCATGCGCTTCAACAGCGAGGCGGTCCGCGACGACTACGCGATCCTCGCCCAGGCGCTCGGCGTGGCCGACCCGTCCGCCGGGTCCGACACCAACGCCGAGCGGGCGATCCGGCGGGTCGGGCAGATCCGCGCGGCCGTCGGACTGCCGGAGCAGCTGGACGTCGACGTCGCCGCCGAGGCGCTGCCCGAGCTCGGCCGGTGGGCGGCCGACTCCTCCGGCCCCAACCCCCGACCCACCAGCCCCGACGAGGCGGCCGAACTGGTCCGCGCCGTCGTGCGCGCCTGATGCCACGCATCCATTCAAGGACGAAGGAGAACCCGTGCGAATCACCGAAGTAGAGGCCATTCCACTGCTGGTGCCGCTCCCGGCCGGCACCAAGGCGCCGATCGCCATCCCGAACGCAGACCGGCTGGCCGGCACGGTGTTCAAGGGCTACCGGGCTTGCCTGGTGCGGGTGCACACCGACGAGGGCGCGGTGGGCATCGGCGAGTGCATGGTGCGGCTGACCCCGGAGGCGACCGGCGCGATCGTCCGGGAACTCGGCGAGGTCGTCGTCGGTCTGGACCCGGTGCACACCGGCGTGGCGTGGGAGCTGATGTTCTCGGTCATGATGAACCGGGGCCACCTCAAGGGCTTCTTCATGGAGGCGCTGAGCGGCATCGACATCGCGCTGTGGGACCTGAAGGGCAAGGCGCTCGACCGTCCGGTGTACGAGCTGCTCGGCGGCGCACAGCGGGACCGGATCTGGTCGTACGCCTCGTCGCTGCGCTTCCGCGGGCTGGAGACCACGGTCCAGGAGGCGAAGGAGTTCGTCGAGGCCGGGTACAACGCGATGAAGCTGAAGATCGGCTCGGACAAGCATCGGCCGGACGCGGACATCGAGCTGGCGACGGCGGTCCGGGAGGCGGTCGGCCCGGAGGTCTTCCTCTCCGCGGACGCCAACTGCGGCTTCGAGCGGCCGGCGGCGATGAAGGTCGCCCGAGCGCTGCAGGAGCTCGACTACGCCTGGTTCGAGGAGCCGATCCCGCCGGACGACCACGCCGGCTACGCCGAGATGGCCAAGGCCCTGGACATGCCGATCGCCGGCGGCGAGACCGAGTTCACCCGGTTCGGGTTCCGGCAGTTGTTCACCGCCGGCGCCCTGGACATCGTGCAGCCCAACATCAGCCGGGCGGGCGGCTTCACCGAGTGCATGCGCACCGCCGCGCTCGCCGAGGCCTTCCACGTGCCGTACGCCCCGCACACCGGCAGCACCACCTCGGTGTGCCACGCCGCGGAGATCCACCTCTCGGCCGCGCTGCCGAACTTCCTCATCTACGAGGACATGCAGGCCGACTGGTCCAAGACCGAGGGGAACCCGCTGCGCGAAGGGCTGCTGAAGGTGCCGGTCGAGGTGCGCAACGGCTCGTACCTCGAGCTGCCCAAGGGCCCGGGCCTCGGCATCGAACTGAACGAGGACGTCGTCGAGCGGTACCGGGTGCACCGGTGAGGGAGGACGCGCAGATGGGTCAGCACCGGGTACCCGTGCCGGAGAGCCGGGCCTACATCGACGGGCAGTGGCGCACGTCGTCCCGCACCGAACCGATCCGGAACCCGGCCGACGGCGCCATCGTCTCCACCGTCCATCAGTCGTCTATTGCGGACGCACAGGCGGCGGTGCGCGCGGCGGACGCCGCGTGGCGGGAGTGGCGGCGCCGCCCGGCGCACGAGCGGTCGCAGATCCTGGACCGGATCGCCCAGGCGATGGCGGATCGGGCCGAGGACATGGCCTGCCAGATGACCGCCGAGACCGGCAAGCCGCTGACCGAGGCGCGCACCGAGGTGGCCCGATCGCTGTCCACGATGCGCATCTCGGCGGAGGAGGCGAAGCGGATCGCCGGCGAGATGGTGCCGATGGACGCCGTCGCGCCGGGCGCCGGCAAGCTCGGCTTCACCCTGCGCGTCCCGGTGGGCGTCGTCGCGGCAGTCACGCCGTTCAACGCCCCGCTCAACACGGTGTGCCACAAGCTCGGCCCGGCGCTCGCCGCGGGCAACACGCTGGTGCTGAAGCCACACCCGCACGGCGCCGGCATCGCGGTGCTCCTGGCCGAAATCGCCGAGCAGGTGGGGCTGCCCGCCGGCGTCTTCAACGTGGTGCACGGTGGCCCGGACGTGGGCCGCGCCCTCACCACCGACCCGGCCGTGAAGTTCGTCAACTTCACCGGCAGCGGCCGGGTCGCCGAGGCCATCCTCGGCGAGATCGGCCTCAAGCGCACCCTGCTGGAGCTCGGCGGCAACGCGCCGACGATCGTGCACCAGGACGCCGACCTGGCGGTGGCGGTGAAGCAGTGCGCGGAGGCGGCGTTCGGACTGAGCGGGCAGAGCTGCATCTCGACCCAGCGCATCTTCGTGCACGAGGACGTCCGCAAGGAGTTCACGGCCAACCTGGTCGAGGCGGCCACCTCCCGCCGGCCGGGCGACCCATGGGATTCCAAGACCGGCGTCGGCCCGCTCATCGACGAGGCGTCCGCGATCCGGATCGAGCAGTGGGTGAGCGAGGCCGTCGACGCCGGCGCCGAGCTGCTCTGCGGGGGCGCCCGCGAGGGCGCCTTCTACGAGCCCACGGTGCTCGCGAACGTGCCACCGGACCAGAAAGTGTGCTGCGAGGAGGTGTTCGGCCCGGTGGTGATCCTGGTGCCGTACACCGAGATCGACGAGGCGATCGCGCAGGCCAACGACACGCCCTGGGGGCTGAAGGCCGGGGTCTTCACCGGCTCCCTGGACGTGGCGCTGAAGGCGGCCCGGGAGCTGGAGTACGGCACCGTCAACGTCAACGGCGCCTCCCGCTCCCGGGTCGACCAGGAGCCCTCCGGCGGGGTCAAGCAGTCCGGCTGGGGGAAGGAAGGCCCGCGCTACGCCATCCTGGAGATGACCGACGAACGGATGATCAGCATCGCCAGCAGCGGCCGCGCGTAGCGCCATCGCCGGAACGGCGGTCTCGGCCACCCGAGGGTCGAGGCCGCCGTTCTCTGTCCATCGTGGTGTGTATACCGCGCGCAGCGCGGCCATGCCGGCTGGGGACAGGGCGAGCGTGGCGTCGAAGGTGATCGCTGACTGGCCCGCGGGGGAGGGCAGCCCGGTGATCGCGTTGAGCAGCGCCGAGACCGGCAGCGGGCAGCGCAGCAGGCTGGGCCGAGCCGCGGGTACCGCGTCCTCGTTGCCGACCAGCCTTCCGGCGAGGTTCGCCGGTCCGGCGAACGGCGAAGGTGACCGGCGTCAGATGACCCGGGCGAGGTCGCTGAACGCCGAAGCGACACGGAGCTTGGGCTGGCTGTCGAGCTCGAGTTCATAGTGTCCGCGGCGGAGGTTCTGGTTGAATGCGTGTGCGGCGATGATCACTTGTCGTCTGGGCTGCCGTGGCTGGAGCGGCCGAATGGTTCAGGGGTTGGGCGTCGGCGAGCGCGGTGAGTGTCTGTTCGATGCGGTGGGGTGTGAAGGCAGAGGCCAGCCAGGTGTCGAGGGGGCCGGTGCGGGCGTCCTCGCGTAGGTACACGTTGCGGGGATGTGGGACCTGGTTGGCGAGGGCGTATTCCTGGGGGAAGCGGCAGCGGTAGTAGGCGTCCCCGTGGTTGTACTGGCCCTGCATGCGTCGGTCGCAGGGGGCGCAGTAGATCATCCCGCGGAAGACAATTGTGAAGGTTCCGCCTCATCGCCGCTCCTGTTCCCCCGTGCCCGCCTATCTGTCCGCAGTAGGCATGGCGCCTACGGCGAGTGTCTCAACCTCGGACAATGATGCCGAGGACGTGTCACCCGGTGTCGTCATGCTCAGGGCTCCATGGGCGGCGCCGAGCTGGGTGGCGGCCTGGATCCCTCGTCCAGCGAGGAGGCCGTAGATGAAGCCGGCCGCGAAGCCGTCGCCACCACCGACGCGATCGAGGATCGGCATGTACGGGAATTCGCGGGAGACGACCACCCCCGACTCCTCGGACCACCCGACTCCTCGCCAGCTGTTGAACGACGTCGAGTGCAGCTCACGAAGCGGCGAGGCGATGATGCGCACGTTGGGGAAGAGCTCCCTGGTCAGGTCGACGAGTCGCTTGAAGCCGGAGGGGTCGAACGACGGCTCGCCGTTGTCTGCTTCCGGGAGCCCGCACGCCTGTCGCAGCTGTTCCTCGCTGCCGAAGAGGACGTCGACCGTCGACAGGATCTCGCGGTGCCGGGACTGGGTGGGTGAGATCGCCGGCAAGGCCCGCCAGAGGCTGCCTCGGTAGTTCAGATCGAACGACACCACCGTGCCGTGGGACTTGGCGACCTGGATGGCCTCCAGTGTCATGTCGGCCGAGTGTGCTGACAGTGTCGTGCAGACGCCGCCGGTGTGGAGCCAGCGCACCCCCGCGTCGGCGAACAGCGTTTGCCACTCGATGTCGCCCCGACGCAGCTGCGACATCGGGCTGTGCGCGCGGTCGGAGATGCCCTTGGTGCGTCGAACGCCGAACCCGCGCTCGGTGAAGTTGAGCGGGTTGCGGCTGGTCCTGCCCGTGCCGTCGTACGGCACCCAGGTGATCCAGCTGGTGTCCACGCCGCCGCTCATCATTAGGGACTCGATCAGGCTACCGACGTCGTTCTGGACCAACGCGGTGGCTGCCGCGGACCGCAGGCCAAACGTGCGGCTGATGGCGTGCGCGACGTTGTACTCGCCGCCCCCGATCCAGGTCGAGAAGGACCTGGCGTCACGGATGCGGGACTCTCCGGGGTCGAGACGAAGCATGACCTCGCCGAGAGCGACCATGTCGAACTGCGTGTCGTCACGGTCCTTGATGGCCAGCGCAGGGGGCGTCGTCACGGTGGGCCTTTCGTTCGAAATCCGGGGGTGGTCCTTGCCGCCACCCTCCCCAACCATGTGTGGAGAAGGTGCGGTCTGCGGCTCAGTGGAAGTGCTGGGCTCCGTTGAGGTTGACGACCTCGCCGGATACGTAGGACGCGGCCTCGGAGGCCAGCCAGCGCACGGCACCGGCGACGTCCTCGGGACGACCGGCTCGTCCGACCGGGATGCCTGAGATCGTGCGCTGCTTGGACTCCGCGGTGGTGAAGGTGTCGTGGAACGGCGTCGCTTCGATGAACCCTGGCGCGACGGCGTTGACGGTGATCCCCTCCGGCCCCAGCTCAGTGGCGAGGGCACGGGTGAACCCTAGGACTCCCGCCTTGGCGGTGGCGTAGGCGAGGGCGCCTGGGTGCCCGCCCGTGTGCGCCGCGAGGGACGACATCGTGATGATGCGTCCGCCGGCGTGGCGCGGCAGGTGGGGGAGTGCGTGGTGGCTGAACAGGAACATGCTGTCCAGGTTCACCGCGAGGATCCGGCGCCAGGTGGCGAGGTCGAGCTGCCGGAGCGTCGCGCGGGTCACCAGTCCGCCGACGTTGTTGACCAGGATGTCGAGGCCGCCCATTTCGTCGACCACGGCTCCCACCGCCGCCTCCACGTCGGCCTCGGACGCCGCGTCCACCTGGACGGCCACCGGTGATCGGCCGGCGCCTTGCTCCAGCTCGGAGAGCAGGTCGTCGTCCGGCACGTGGGTGCGGTAGGTGACGGCGACCCGAGCGCCCGCGTCGGCAAGGGCCCTCGCGATCGAGGCGCCGATCCCGACACCTCCGCCGGTGACCAGCGCGCGACGTCCGGTGAGGTCCTGCGGTCCGTCGGCCATGCTTCCTCCTGCTGATGCGTCCGGGTTGCTGCGCCGGCTCAGACCGCGCGTGCCGCGCGTACCGCGGCCGCGCAGAGACCGGCGACCTCGGTCATGTCCCTGTCCGGCTGCGTGGCTGGGGCGACCATCCAGGAACCCCCGACCGCCGGCACGGAGGGCAGCCGCAAGTAGTCGGCCAGGTTCTCCGACGAGACCCCACCGGTGGGGATGAAGTCGACTCCCTGGAAGGGTGCGGACAGCGCCGCGATCGTGTCCGGGCCGCCATACTGGGCTGCCGGGAAGAACTTCACGGTCGAGAGCCCCAGCGCCTGGGCGGCCATCACCTCGGAGGCGGTGACGCAGCCGGGCACGACAGCCACACCCCGGTCCTGCGCCCGCGTGACGACATCGGCGCGCACTCCTGGGCACACGATGAACGAGGCGCCGGCGTCGACGGCAAGGTCGACCTGCTCCGGCGTGAGGACAGTGCCGGCGCCGACAGCCACGTCGCCGCGACCGGCCATCGCACGGATGGACTCGACGGCCGCAGGTGTGCGGAGCGTGACCTCCGCGACGGGGAGGCCGCCCGCGACGAGAGCGTCGGCGAGGTCGTCGGCTCGAGCGGAGTCGTGCAGGACGACGACCGGGATCAGCCGGTACGTCGTTATGTCGGACAGTGTGGTCATCGGCATGCTCCTCGTGGTCCTAGGCGACCCGGTAGCGGTCGACGACGTCGAGGTCGACCTCGACGCCCAGGCCTGGGCCGGCAGGGACGTCGACGTATCCGTCTGCGAACGTCAGCGGCTGGACCAGCAGGTCGTCGCGGAGCGGGTTGGGGGTCCTGTCGAACTCGATGACCGGCTCGTTCTGCAGCGGAATCGGTACGTAGGCGAACGGCGTCAGGGGGAGCGTGCTGCAGCCGTGCAGCGCCGCGCTGAGTGCGATGCCCGACCCCCAGACGTGGGGCACGGTCCGCAGGTTGTGGGCAGAGGCGAGTGTCGCGATCCGCTGCAGCTCGCTGAGTCCGCCGCACACCCCGATGTCGGGCTGCACGATGTCGACGCAGCCGGCCTCGATGAAGTCGCGGAACCCGTACCTGGTGAACTCCGCCTCGCCACCCGCGATCGGCACGTCGAGAGCGGTCCGCAGGCGGGCGTACCCCTCCCGGTCCTCCGGCGGCACCGGCTCCTCGAACATGAGGAAGCCGGCGTCCTCGAGGACCCGTCCCATCGCGAGCGCGGTGCTCGAGTTGTAGGCGTGGTTGGCGTCGGCCAGCAGCCCGAAGTCGTCACCGAGGGTCTCCCGGACCGTGCGGATCCGGCGCGCGTCGTCGCGGACGGGCAGCAGGCCGATCTTCATCTTGAGCATCCCGAACCCATCCGCCGCGTAGCCGGCGGCCAGCTCGGCTAGGCGTCCGAGGTCGCGCTCGGCGTCGAACTCCGGGTGCGTGTAGTAGCCGCCGGTCCCGTAGGCCTTCACTCGCTCGCGGAACCGTCCACCCATGAGGGTGGAGACCGGCGCCCCGAGCGACTGGCCCAGGAGGTCCCACAGTGCCACGTCGATGGCGCTGATCGCCTCGATGTACGTGCCCTTCTGCCCGAAGTCGCGGGTTCGGGCGTATAACGCGTCCCAGACCACCGAGGGCCCGGCCGTGGGCATCGACAGCAGCAGCGGGGCCAGGACGTCGTCGATCGCCGACCGGACGGGCTCGGGTGGTCCGTACTGCCCGCCCTCGCCCCACCCGACGAGCCCGTCCGACGAGGTGAGGCGGACGAGCAGGCTGTTCCGCTCGGGGAACTCCGCCTGCGAGGAGTAGAAGCGGTCGGCACCCAACGGCGCCTTCAGCACGAATGTGTCAACGCGGCCGATCTTCACGGACATCCCCCAGTCACGGCGCCGGACCGTTCGTCGCGGCTGTGCGCTGGAAGGTTAGCAGGTGATCTGAGGACTCTCCTAGACGTTCATTGCTTGACGCAGCGTGAAACCTAGTCTTAGTGTCCTGGTCATCTGAGGACTCATACCGAAAGCAGGTGCCGGTGAACACCACGTGGCTGATCATCGACTTCATCCTGGTCTTCATGGCGATCGCGCTCCTGATCGTGCGGCTCAAGCTGAACCCGGCTCTGGCGCTGCTCCTGGGCACGATCGTGCTGGGCCTGACCACCGGCGTCTCGTTCCAGGACGTGGTCGACGGCCTCAACGAGGGCTTCGGCGCGCTAATGGCCGAGGTCGGACTGCTGATCAGCCTCGGTGTCATCATGGGCTTCCTGATGTCGTCGTACGGCGCCGTGCAGCGGATCGTCGAGGGCATTCTGCGCTTGTTCGGGCGTAAGGGGTCACCGTTCGCCTTCAGCCTCACGTTGTCGAGCATCACCCCGGCCATCTACTTCGACGTGCTGCTCGTGCTGGTGGCGCCAATCGCCCGACGGGTCGCTCGCCGGTCCGGTCGCCCGGTGGCCTCCCTGGCCGGACCGGTGGCAATGGGGCTTGCCGCGGGCAACGCGCTGGTGATCCCGGGCTCGGCGATGCTCGCCTACCTGGGCGTCATCTCGCTCTCGCCCAGCGACATGCTGCTGCCCGGCTTCGCGGTGGCCATCTCGGCCGTGGCGGTGACGACCTTCCTGTACCTCGTCGTGATCGAGAAGCTCGGCTGGTGGAACGTCACCCTCGACGAGGAGACCGAGGGTGCCGCCATCGGACCCAACAACGGCGCGAACGCGGCGACCGGATCGGGCGGCGGCTCGGGCACCGCTACCGCCGTCGCCACGACGACCCTGCCGAGTCTGCTGACTGCACTCGCGCCCATCGTCAGTGTGCTCGTCCTGATCCTGGCCGGCATCCTGCTGCCCAAGGTGGGTGTGGACTGGGCCGTTCTCGGCTTCCTGGGCAGCCCGGTGATTGCGCTGCTCGTCGGTGTCCTGGTCGCGCTCGGCATCACGGTTACGCGCAACGGTCTCGCAGCCCAGGAGGACGTGGTGAACCACGCGTTCGAGACGGTCGGCACGATCCTCGTCGTGACCGCCGTCGCGGGCTCGCTGGGCGTGATCATCGCCGAGACCGGTATGCAGGACGTGCTCGCGAACCTCTTCGAGGCGAACCGATCGTTGCCGCTTCTGGTGGTGTGGTTCATCGCCGCAGTCATGCGCATGGCCATCGGTGGTCAGACGGTCTCCGGCATCACGGCGATCGGCATCCTCGCACCGCTCGTCGGGGACCTAAATCTCTCCCCGGTGCTCGTCGTGCTGGCCGCCGGTGCCGGCGGTTGCTTCGGAGGCCAGTTCAGCGACAATGCGTTCTGGATGCTGCGGAGCCTGTTCGGGCTCTCGACGCGCGGAACGTTGAAGACCTACACCCTGGCCCAGTCGATGCTGTCCGTCGTCGCCCTCGTCCTGGTCCTGGTCGCCGACGTCTTCGTCTGACGGGCAACCAGGGCGCGACATCGACTCGATACGATCACGGAGTGAGAGGACGGTGGGGAGCTTGAGCGACACCGAGCGCCTCGTTGTGCGGAGCAAGCTCTCCGACACAGTCGCCGCCAAGTTGGAGTCCCTCATCGTCGCGGGCCAGCTTGAGGTCGGTGCCAAGCTGCCGAACGAGAAGGACCTGGCGCAGCAGTTCGGTGTCGGCCGGAGCTCGATGCGTGAGGCGGTGCGTACCCTGGAGGCTGCTGGCTTCCTGCGCAGCAGCCACGGGGTCGGCGTGTTCGTGGTGAGCAACAGCCCGCGCAGGATGGGACCGGTCGACCAGTCGCTGATGGGTGGGTTCACGATGAGCGACCTGTTCGAGACCCGCATGGCCATCGAGGCCAAGGCTGCCGAGCTGGCCGCGCAGCGTCTGACCGACCACCACAGCGAGGTACTCCACTCGATCATCGCGGCAGCGTCGGCGCCCGGGATTACCGAGCATGACTTCGTCGCCCTGGACGCTCGGCTTCACCGGCAGGTCGCGGAGGCCAGCGGCAACCCACTCCTTCTGTACATGTGGGAGTCCATCTCCCCGCAGTTCGCGGAGTACTCGCACAAGGTCATCGGGTTGCCCTCCCGACTCGAGCGCGCTCACGCCGATCACTGCGGCATCGTCGACGCGATCACGGCCCGGGACCCCGAGTTGGCTGCCCGCCAAGCTCACGAGCACGTCGCTGCCGTTCAACGAGAACTGCAGTCATTGACATCGATCGAGCGCTGGCGTCCGGAGCCCCGCCCGACGCCAGTTTCTTCGACGGGGGCTGGCGAGGGCCGATGAGGTGCCATTGCATTATCTGATGGGAGACGTGGTACGCCCGGGTCGGGTCCGCGTCAGTTGACCCGGGCGAGGTTGCTGAACGCCGAAGCGATTCGGAGCTTGGGCTGGCTGTCGAGCCCGAGATCGTAGTGTCCGCGGCGGAGGTTCTGGATGAGTGCATGTCCGGCGATGATCACTTGTGCGGTCTGGTTGGTCCGGAGCCCGCGCATGGGTCGTAGTCGGTGTTTGAGCTGACTGTGGTCGGCCTCGATCGGATTGTTGGCGTGCTGCTCGGCGTGGTGCCAGGCCGAGGGGATCAGGTCGTGGAGCACGGCGGGGTAGTCCGGGGTGGCGTCGGTGACGACTTCGCTGGGCGTCACCTTCAGCGCCCGCAGCGCCCGTTGGAAGAACCGGCGGGCCGTCGCGGCATCACGGGCGGGCCGAGACGAGCACGTCGATGACCTGCCCGTGTTGGTCGATCGCGCGGTAGACGTAGCGCCACACGCCGTTGACCTTCACGTTGGTCTCGTCGACGAACCACCGATCGCCGGGGGAGTGGCGGGCGAACCGGGCGGCGTCGGCCAGCAGCGGGGTGAACCGTTGCACCCACCGGAACACGGTGACGTGGTCGACCTCGACGCCGCGCTCAGCCAGGAGTTCGTCCACGTCCTGGTAGGAGAGGTTGTATCGCAGGTACCAGCGGACCGCGACGACCATCACCTCCGCGGGGAATCGGAACCCGGTGAACGCCGACTTCGGCGGCGACCAGGGACGACGAGGACTCGACCGCTTCACCCGTCAAGCCTGCCTCGGTCCCTGGACATGGACACGGGCAACGCAACAGACCCGACGAACGCGGTTGGCTTCATGTGACGACATCCGGGGCGTACTTCTGCAGATCAGCCAGTCCCTGCCGGTAGATATTCGCGCTGACTCCCGCCCGCTCGGCGGCTCCGACGATGTCCCACAGGCGAGCCGAAGCCTCAACGACGCCATCTCGCACGTCAGCCCGCGGGTCTATCGCCCGGGCTGCACCCAAGGAATCTGTGAGTCCGCCGACGATCCACGCATCCTTGAGCGATGGCTGGCGGTTCCTCATCTCGTCTATCGCGTAAAAATCATGTAGGCGGTCGACCGCCTTGACGTAGCTCCGGAACGCTTCATGGAAACGCCCGTTGCTATAGGCGCGCGCCGCATCCTGCGCTGGAGTCTCAGGTGAATACAGCGGAATACCGCCGACGGTAAATGCAAGCGGGCCGTGTGACTGCGAGCCCGCCACCGGTTCTCGCTGGCGAGCCTTCCTCGCGTTAACCAACATCCAGAGGCCGGCCAGCACAAACGTGATCACCCAAGGGAGCCAGGGATTGTCCTTGATGACCTGAGGAAGCTGGTTCGATGCGGCGTTCGTGGCAACTGGCAGTAGCACACTTCCGAGGACGACTGCCAAAACTTTCAGTACCCAACGCCCACTCATGACGACGCCTGAACTCAGCCAATGAGGTCGGAAATTGCTACGTAGGCCTGACGCACGGACCCCAGATCCTTTGGGCCGAAAGCGAAGACGAGGTCTCCCCGCCTACTCACGATCGTGACTACGGGATAGGTCCCGGTCGCACCCCCTATTGCCCCGACCATGCTTCTGGCGTTCCTTCGCTCCAAGTCCCCCAGGAAACCCGGTTTCACCGCGTAACCCTCTTTGACCTCCATGATGTCATGCCGTTCGAAACGGTCGACGATCACGCTGAGCTTCCCGTACCAGGACTGTTTGAGCCAACCAACCACTACGGCAACGGGAGTCACATACATGACGGCAGTAAGCCATTTGCCTTGATCGCCGCCATTGAGCCCGGAACTGGACCCACGAAACTGCTGATGGGGAGAGTCGGCGGCGCCAAGGTGGCTCTCCATTGCACCAACGATGTCTACCATCGGCACGCCTTTCCAGGCTGGATTCCGGAACGAGGCGCCAGTCGCCCTGGGCGCTGATAAATCGAGTGTCGACCGAAGGCAAGAATAGTGGAGGTGTGGTTGCCGGCGGGATAACAGCAGTGTCGGATAACACATAGACAGGGGCTGGGTCTTCTGCTACAGCCGAATTCCGGCCCGCAGCAGAACTCGGATGCTCGTTCGCGGGGTTCGACTGCGGACGAGCGCGATCGGGCCTCGTTCAGGGAGCATCTGCAGCGGCGGTACTGCGGCGACCGGTATCCGAGCATGCAGGCGTGGGAGGCGGCCCAGGACGAGGGCTTCCTTGAGGAGCGAGCCCGGAGCCTCTCGGTTATCCGACCCCCGGGGGTGCCCATCGCGGATGCCAGGGAGCCGGTCAGCCGAGCAGATCTCCGGTGGGCCGCGGCAGCAGTACAGGTGGGGCCGGCGCCGGCGGCAGGGGAGGCTCGGGCGCCGGCGGCAAGGGACTGGAGCGCGAGTTGAATGACGGGGGAGGTGCGCCCGGACGCGGCGCCGACGGGGTCGTTGCCGGCGCCCGGATGCCGGTTGCGTGGGGGCTACTGGCGGTCGAGGCGACCGGCGACGGCGTCGGGATCCTCGCGCACGCGGGCAAGGTGGGGCAAGCGGCCTGAGCGGTCAGGTCGTCCAGGACGGCGTCGATGTCGGCGCGCAGCCGGGCGGTCTCGGCCGCGTCGGTTATCCGGGTCAGATGTTGCTGGGCCTGATCGATCAAATGGCGGGCCTCCTCGAACCGTCGCGCCTCGACGGCGGCGCGGGCGCGGGCAATGTTGCGCTCGGTATCGCGAACGTCCGCTCGCTCGGGGTGCATGACCTTGGTCAGCGGCCAGAGCGGACTGTTCGGCTCGGCGTTGCGACTGCCGACCCCCAGCGCAGTCACCAGCACGACGGCTGCGGCCACGGCGGCGGCCAGCCGCAGGGCCCGCCGCGTGAACGGTCGCGGCGGGGCCGAGGCGAGGCAGCGCTCGGAGGTTGTATCGGCCCCAACACGGTCGACCGGATAGCGGACGTCAGTCCGGCCGTACAGGCCATGGGCGCCCGTCGCGTCGGCGTTCTCCTCGTCGCCGGTGAGGTCGGCGCGCCAGGCGGCCAGCATCGCGGTCAGGTCGTCGACGTCGGCCACCCATGCGCCGCCGCCTCCGAGCATGTCGAGGAGTAGGTCGTCGTGGGCGATGGTGGTGAGGTCCGGCTCCTCGCCACCGTCGGGCCAGTGCTCACTCATGCCGCCACCCCGTCGAGTCCGTCGCGGGCAAGGGCACGGAGTCGGGCGAGGGCTCGGGACTGGGCCACGCGTACGGCCGGTGCCGACATGCCGAGGATCGTGCCGACCTCCTCAGCGGTGAGACCGACCGCCACCCGCAGCGTGATGATCTCCCGTTGCACGTGGGGGAGGCGGTGCAGCAACACAATGATTCGACGGACCAGATCCGTCGCAACGGCCTGTTCCTCCGGCCCCGGTGCGGCGTCCGGTCGCTCCAGCAGGGTGCCGGTGATGGCGACGGCGGAGTCCCGCACCGCCGCTCGTTGGGCGTCGGCGACCTTGTACGCGGCGACAGCGAAGACGAACGCCGAGAACGGTTTTCCCTGCTCCCGGTAGCGGGGAAGGGCCTTCAGTACCGCCAGGCACACCTCTTGCGCGACGTCGTCGGCCGTGGTGTGCGCCCCGCCGATGCGGCCCAGCCGGGCCCGGCAGTAGCGGACGAGCCGTGGCCGCAGGTCGGCGAGCAGGGCAGCCGCCGCGGCCCGGTCGCCCGCGGCGGCCCGGCGGACGAGCTCTGGCTCGGTCGCTGTGGTCATCGGATATGAGACACCTTTGTTACCGGCCGGTTAACCACACGCTATCGAGACGCGTGCCACTTTGCCTAGCCCACGTCGCGTCGCCAAATGGGAAACCCAAAGAAGATCGTTGCGTCATGCGGCCGCGACGTGAGGTAGCAGTCAGGTGAGTGACGGCCGGTGGCAGTCGAAGTCGCTGCAGGGGCTGCCTAAGTCCCTCGGTGGCCAACCAATCTGGTCGACGACAGCCCTGCCCTGCCGCCTGATGAGATCCCCGTGCTGCTGGGTCCGTCGGCACCAGCAAATCGGTGTTCCTGAATACGAGTGGCCTTTGCGCTCGTCGGAACGGCCGAGCGCGTCAGGACTGCGCATCGGCTCGACAGGCGCCGCGGCCAGATCCGTGACGGTCTCATCGATGGCCCTGGCCACGGCCGACCACCTCCCGTCCTGCCCGAAGAGTGGTGCGGCCTAGATCCAAGGTAGAGGGTCTACTGGACGGCCGCCCAGACGTACCTCGAAGTGCAGGTGAGGGCCCGTCGAGGCGCCGGTCGATCCGACCAGTCCGATGACCTGACCGGCGCGGACGCGCTGACCGGGCGACACCATCAGTCTGGACTGATGGCCGTAGCACGTGGACAGCCGCTGCCCGTCAGCCCTGCCGTGATCAATACAGGTGTAGTTGCCATAGCCGCCGTACCAGCCGGCGCGCGATACACGGCCGTCAGCGGCCGCGAGGATCGGGGTACCAATCGGGGCCGCGAGATCCACACCCGCGTGCAACTGCCACACGTGGTAGTACGGGTCGAAACGGGTGCCGTACCTGCTGGTGAGCCGACCCGACAGTGGACGCCCGAGCCGGCCCCCACCGACCGTCGCGACGGTGCGGGCCGGTGCCGCCACGACGGGAACCGTGCGCACGCGACGGCTGATCTCCTGCCGAAGCCGCGCCTCCTCCGTCCGGCGGCGCACGAGTTCGGCCTGGCCGGAGGTGATCGCGCCGGACAGCGCGACAGCGCGACCGGTGGGAGTGTCCACCACCTCCGCGGAGTCCACCACGGCGAAGGGCGACGCATCCGCACCCCCGCCGGCGGTCAAGGACGTCAGCAGCTGCAGCACCGGGTCCGGCCCGCGCTGCACACTGGCGAGGTCATCGCGGGTCCGAGCGAGAATGTTCTCCAAGTACTGGATCCGGTGCTCCACGTCGCTGAGCGCGGCGACCTGGCGCGCCTGCGGGGTGACGGCGGCGTCCACCGGCGGCTGCGGATACAGGTCGGCAACGGGGTCGCCAGCGATGAGCGCAGGAGCCGATCCGGGGCTCACCATCGGCCCGTCGGCGCTGGGCGGGGCCGAGACGCCCACCCGCGGTAGCTTGCCGGCGGTCGGCGGAACAGCCGCGGGTGGCGCAGTCGGCCGGGTCGACGCAGTAGCCGACGGGACGCGCGGCGGCTTCACCGTCGGCGGCTTGATAGGCGGCAGCGTCACCTTCGGCGGCTTGACCGGTGGCAGCGACACGGTCAGCGACGGGCTCGGCAGGGCCGGCAAGGTCGGCAGCGGCCCCTGCGCCGATGAGCTTTGCGTCCCGGCGGTCGCCGCCCCGGCATCCAGGCAGAAGGAGGTCACCATCAGCGTCGCCCCGGCGACGGCCGCCAGCGTCGCTTGCCTCCACCACCGTTCGCCCATGACGTACTCCCGCCGTCGACCCCGTTCCCGTCCCACTGCTACATCGGATCCCGGTACCCAGTTGTTACAGCCGGCCGGAGGGCAGGCTGTGACGCCGCCGCAGCCGTCGACGCGTCAGCAGGATTCCCGCCGCGACCGCGCCGACCACCACCACCGCCGCAACAGCCGGCACCCGCAGCGACCGTCCGGGCGGCCGGACCTGACTTGCCACGGCCGGCGACTCCAACGGTGGATCTGTGGCAGTGGCAGTGGCCGTGGCCGTCGAGCCCGGGAGCAGATAGGCGTTGCTGGCAATGCGGGAGTCCGTCGGGGTGGACTCCACCGAAGTGACACTGACCCGGTTGCGGACGAGCGTGCCCGGCGGCACACCCGGGCGGATCCGCCCCGTGATCGTGACCCGCGGCACGGCTGCGGCGGCACCCAGGAGCAGGTCACCGAGGTCGCAGACGACGATACGAGGGGATGCCGCACACCGACCGGGCTCGGCTCGGGCGATGACCCCGTCGAGATCAGCCGTGGTCGTGAACGTAACCCGCGTCGCCGTGAGGGTGCCCCTACCGGAGATCGTGACGGTGTGCGTCACCCCCTGCTCGGGCAGCGCGCCGAACGGTGTCGACGTCAGCACCGGCGTCGCCTCCACCGCAGGCGCCGGTGGCGGCGCCGGAGCAGCCGCAGCCACGGCGCCCACCATGCCCGCCACCGAAGCGGCGACAGACTCCCACATTCCAGCACTGTAAGCCGACCGGCCCACGATCGCCCCCGGCGAGGTGCCCTTCCTGCTCAACCCACCCGAAATCGTGCCAACGCATAGTCGGCAGAAATCGTCCCACGGCGCCGGTCCGTCTGGTTCGAGCTGCTCAGCCCAGGCAACACGCCTCCGGCGGCGAGACCGGGTATCAGATCGTTCCTGTTCTTCCCGGTGATGGCCACGGCAATGGCTGAGTTGTAGACGGCCGGCTCCTCGCGAGGATAGGGGCTCAGCGAAGTTAGCGGGGTCGAGGTGGCCGGGCTCGTCGGGATGGGGCGCAGCGGGCTCGGAGCCGTTGGTTGGCGGGGTTGCGGACGCCGTAGGCGTCGCAAGCGAAGGGCGCTCGATCAGCCCACGGCATGGGAGGTGGCAGGGGCGCTCCTCCGGACAACGTGGTGGCGCTCACCGGCCCGGCCCGCACTGGCCCGCTTCCTCAGCGTTGCCACCGAGGGGCACGCCGTCCACGCCTCAGCTGGTCGTCTGCGTTCTACCGGGCCTTCTTCGTCGCCCGCTTGCGAGGCGGCGTCAACAGGTCGGCGATCGCCGCGATCGCGGACGGCACGAGGCGGTAGTACGCCCAGACGCCGCGCTGCTCTCGCTCGAGCAGACCGGCCTCGGTGAGGATCCGGAGGTGATGGCTCACGGTCGGCTGGGAGAGTCCGAGCGGCGCGGTGAGGTCACTGACGGACGCCTCGCCCCCGGGAGCGGACTGAATCAGACTGAGCAGTCGCAGCCGTGCCGGGTCGGCGAACGCCTTCAGGACACCCGCGAGCCGCTCGGCGTCGGCACGCTTGATCGGCTCACCAGCAAGCGGGGAGATAACAGGCATAGCAGTTTTCGCAGTTCCCACGTCATCCATCGTTCCACGAACACCATCGATCGGCCGGTGGAACCGGGACCGATGGCGACCGCGAGGCCTGCCAGGTATGCCACGAGGCGGGCCAGCATCGGTGACTGGCGGCGGGGTGACTCAAGACAGGGCCGCGTTGTCCCCGGGCGTAGTGTCTGAGATCTCCCATTCGGCCGGCAACCCGGTAGCATGCGCGGACGACGGGCGGCAGTCCGAGCGTGGCTCCCGGTGCGACTCAGCGGGCGGCACTGCCGAGTCGGGCAGCCGCGGCGCCGATAAGGCCGGGGCCCGAGTGAGAGAGGAACCTGCTCGGCGTGTTCCAGGAACCGAACCGGATCCGGATGACCGGCGGAAGCTCAACTGGCGGGACACAAGGCACCGCCGGCGGTGCGCCAGGAACTGCCCCGGCGTGGGACGCGGGGCTGGCCAAGGCGGTGCGCCAAGTCGCCGTGCTGCGCACCGGCTTCTACGTGGTCGTGCTGCTGGTCGCGCTCGGGGGCCAGGTGTCCGGGGCGATGGAACGGCTCGGCATGCCGTGGTATGTCGCCCTTCCCGCCGTCGGAGCGCTGGAGTTGGGCGGCGTCGTGGTGCTGGCGAACGCCGACGTCCGCCGCCGACTGGGCGAACGGGCAGCCATGTCCCGCGTGCTGTCGGCTGGCATCGCCGTCGGGGCGGTCGTTTTCAACTGGCTGGCTCACGCCAACCACCTCGAAGGCGGCTTCTACGCGGGCATGTCCCTGCTCGGGTACCTGGTGTGGCTGATGAATACCGAGAACCAGCGGCGGGACCGGCTGCGCGCCAGGCAGCAGCTGCCGCCCACCACCCCGGCGTACGAACCGGTCGGGCACTGGCTGCGACATCCGTGGCTGACCCGCCGTGCCCGCTCGCTGGCCAAGGCCGACCCCGGCCTCGGACTGTACGACTCGCTCGACGCGGCGCACGCGCAGATTCGCGCCGAGCGGCGGCAGGCGGCGCTCAGCAAGGTCTTGCACCGCAAGATCCGTCGAGCACTGGACGCCACCACCGCCGACATCGCCCTGGCGGTGTACGACCTCGACGAGATCGCTCGGCGGCTGGGCGAGCGGGCGGACTACGACGGGCTCACCGCCCTCATCGCGGCCGATCTGGCACCTGAGCGCGTCCTGGCCGGGAACCTGCCAGCAGGCGGCCGTCGCCGGTGGTGGCGCCGGGCCGGCCAGCCCGACCCCGTCGCGCTCGCCTCGGCGGCGCGGCTGCTCGCCGACACCCCGGCGGGCCTCGTCGACGCCTCCGAGCAACACACGGTGGCCCCTGCGCCGGAGGCGGCCCTCGCTCCGGGTGCGGTCCCCATCTCCCCGTCAGCGGACGCGGCCCCCGGCGGCTCAGCGACGTCGGGGTCGGCCGGGGACGACGTTCACCATGGGAAGGCCACCGACCCGGTGGCGGACAGTGCCGAGCGGCCGCCATCGGAGCGCTCTGAGGCGGAGGTGCCCGACCGTACCGACCTGCAGATGAAGCGGACCGACGGCGACGCGCTCACCTCAACCGCCGATCAGCCCGACCCATCCCGCGCCTCCGACTGGGCGGCGCTGCAGGCGGAACTCGCCCCGCTCCTGCCGGCGACCGCACCGCGCCGGACGCCGCGCAACGCGGTGGGCCGGTCGGCCACCAGTCGCGGGGAGGCATCGGCTACGACGGACGCGCAGGGCTTCGTCGCGGAGCCGGCTGGCCCCGCGGCGTCGGCAACGAGCCGTAGCCCGGCACCGACGACGCGAACCGCAACGGGCCGGGCCCGCGCGACCCGAGCGACCGACTCGACGGCCGAGGCGGGGCCGGTCGCGCAGGTCACCCGAGAGCTACCGCTGGTGGGCGGGCGGGACCTGCCGGACCTGGTAGACACCGCGGCGAGCCGCACCACCCCACCCGCCGCGGTCCCCAACACCGCGGAACGGACCCCCGGGCAACGATCAGCATCCCGACGGCAACAGCACCGGCCGGACGGAACGGACCCACTATCGGGCTCGGACACCGTTCGGCGTCGGGCTAGCCCCGAGTCGGCCGAGAACGGTCGTCGCTGACCGAAAGATCACCCACGGCGTGATCGACGAAGATCTGGCCGAGGTAGAACTACGCCTCGCACGGAGTGGGAGCAGCCCGGTAACCACGGCTTGACTTCCGACCACAGGACGACCCTGTCCGTGCTCGAAGACCCGGTGAGGTCTCGCGCACCCGGTCATCTCACTGCAGGTTGCTCAACTGCCGCGAGTGGGGTTAGCGACGGTCCAGGCGCATGCTCTGGTGCCCGATGACGTGGACGACCAGATCCGCCGCACCTTGGAAGGTCTGCGTGTTCGGGCGCCCTTGAGGATGAAGATCGAGCGGTATCGGGAAACCTGCTCGATACCCTCTGGCGGCGGGCCCGGATAGGGGAGCGGATCACGAGCGGAGCGGTGAGGCGATCAGCGGTAGCACCGCCAGGCGTATGGATCACCGGAGTCCGATGTACGTGCGTAGGCGTCCGATCCGTACGTGTCGCGGCAGGCGACGTCCGTGTCGACGGCGGAGGCGACGAGAAGCCTCGCGCATTGCCAGCCGCCGTCATTGCGAGGCTTCGCTGAGCTCCCGGCGACGCGCCGATCGCAGTACCCCTGGACCATGTTCTCGATGCCGGTGAAGTGCCCGGTCCGGCCGGCCGGGCAGCGCCAACACACCGGGTGGGCGCTGACCGTACTCGGCTGTCCGCCTTCGCGTAGGCGCAGTGCCTCACGCAGGACCCGGTGCCAGCGCTGGTCGTAAAGGCGGCCCGCTCGGCTGAACCAATGCAGGGCCCGTCGGCGCACCCCGACTTTAGGACCACGCTGGCGATTAAGCTCCTGCCGATGGCGGGCAGGTGCTGACGCGTCGCTCGGTGTAGCGGGTAGTCGGGCCGCCCTGACCCGGGGGACCGGGCGGTCCGTCGCGGACGCCCGGTCCCCGGAAGGCTCCCGGTATTCAGGGGAGCAGGCCGGGCGCTCGAAGTGTTGCCTGTCCTCGGACGCCATCGGGATGACCTTCTCCTGTTGTCAGGCGATCCCGCGCCTGCCTACTGCGCCGTTGAACTGATCGGCCGTCAGGCAGGTGTCGCCCCCAGCAGGGCCGCCGAGGCGTACGTGTCGACGAGGCCGGTTCCCTTGTCGACTGCGGTGGTGTAGGGCCCGACGGTCTGGTAGGCCGCGCCGTCCGTGAACTTGTACGCCGTGGCCTTGAGCGCGTGCTCGATCTGCGCCGGGGTCGCGTTCGGTGCGACCTGGAACAGCTGGGTGACGATGCCCACGACATGCGGGGTTGCCATCGAGGTGCCGCTGATCGTGTTGAACGTGCCGAGGTCCAGGAGCCCGGGGCCGTTGTGCGGGTCCAGACCGGTCGAGCAGATCAGCAGGTATGGCCGGCAGGACGAGGTGATGTTCGATCCGGGTGCCGAGACGTCCGGGTAGGTCTCCGGGTGTCCCGCCGCCCCGCGGCTGGAGAACGTGGACACGGCACCGTCGCGGGTGCCGGTGCCATGGTCGTCGTATGAGGCGACCATGAGGATGCCCGGAGTGGGGTCCTGACCCGGAGGGTTGGTGGCGTTGTTGTCCGGGCCGTCGTTGCCGGCCGCCCACACGGTGACGACACCCTCGGCGGCCAGCGCACGTTGCAACTTGGTGGCCGCCGAGTTCGGATCGAACGCCCCACCGCCACTGGGGCCGTACGAGTTGTTGCTCACCTTGATCGGCGGGCAGCCCGCGCACGGGTTCAGGTGATGCTCGAGCACCCAGTTCAGCGCGCTGTCCGCACCGAAGATGCTCAGTCCCGCGCCGACCGACAGGCTGATCACCGTGGCGCCAGGGGCAGCGCCGTGCAGCCGGGTGCCGTCGGTGAGCGTCGTGTCCCGCCCGGCGACGATCCCGGCGACGTGCGTGCCGTGCCCGCCGGCCGACAGCGTGTCGGTGTCGTTGGCCGCGGTCAGGTCGAGGAAGCACGAGTCGTTGGGTAGCGGGAGCGGCAGACCCAGGTCGGTGAGTGGGCCGCAGATGTTCTTCAGATTGAGCTTCACTGCGCTGGTACCGTCCGCGTTGCGGAAGAACGGGTGCGTGCCGTCCACTCCCGTGTCGATGATCGCCGCCGACACACCGCGGCCGTCGACCGGCCGTCCCTGTCCGTCGCGCAGCTCTGCGCGCGTCTGCTCGCCTCGGGTGGCGACGTTCGAGGTCGACAGGTATGGCTGCAGCGGCTGGTCACCTTCGACGTACGTGACACCGGCATGACTGCGAACGGCGGCGATCTGCTCGGCGGTGCCGCGCGCAACCGCGACGCCGATCTTGTTCCAGGTTGTGATGAGTTTGAGGCCGGTGTCGGCGGCCGCCTGCCGGGCGGCGTCGATGCTCGTACCGTGCACAAACACCGGGATCGTGCCGGAGGCTGTCGTCAGCGTCCGCGCCAGGGAACTGGACATCGGGGCGAGTGGGTTGCTCGCCTGCGCCGGCGCGACCGGCGCGATGAGCGCGGCGGCAACGACGCCGGCGATCAGGGGCGGAATGGTTCGAGGCATGAGGCGACTCCTCTGGGAGCATGTGTGGCGCCTATCTATGTCTTACATCGGCAATCACCAAACTTTCGCAACACGGGTACGTCCTAGGGGCGCGAAGGCGTACGGAGGCACCCGCTCGCACTGCAGCCGCAAGGGATGCCGATCCACGCACGTTCATTCGATGAACACCGCACGCAGCAGAACCCCGCCGACGTTCGACGACCCGCCATGGGTCGCGTATCGGCGCATCATCCCGGGGGTCTTGATCGTGACCCAGAGAACGACGATGACGAGCATGAGGTTCACCGCGTCCGAGCCGGGTAGGCCGAGCAGGATCGGCAGGTGTTGCTGGTGCCGGCGCAGAACATGATGCGCCGCGAGAAGGCGCTCTGGTGGCAGGCCCGGCACAACGAGATCCGCGCCCGGCGGGTCCAGGAGACGGGCATGTGGCTGGTCTCCGCCGACGTCACCGGCGAACGTGACGAGTCCCGGATCGGGCTGGGTCCGACCTGCGTCATTGACCCAGTCGGCCAGGTGGTGGCGCAAGTCAGCACGGGGACGACCGGCATGGCCACCATCGAAATCGACCCGCCGTAAGTCGCCCCTCACCGACTTCCCTCCACTCGGCTCGCGGCAGATCCGGATACTCGATCACCCGCCGACCGAGGCCTACGAGCCCAACGCATCCAGCGCCACTTCCGCCCGACCGGGGTCAGCCAGGTCAGGATCCTGAGCCGCGAATGCCTGCTCCAGCGTCCCCCACCCGAACTTCTGGATTACCTCAGCTTCGCCCGTGGTGATCGGAACCAACCACGTGAAGACCACCGGCGCGGGTTCGGTGTGACAGACGGCAAAGGACTCCGGCAAATATCTCGGGCTGATCGCCACGATGGCTGTGGTCTGGCTGCCCGGGAAGAGAGGGCCGCCCGGACCAATCACCTGGCCGTTCGACAAGGCATCCCTCCGGCGCACCATCTCACCGGCCACGTGGAACAACAGCCCAGCCGCCCGAGCCGGGTAGTCATCGGTTGGAACGTGCATCACCAACTCTTGGTGCAGGGCCCCGTTACTCGGCAGGTTGAGATGACGCCGCGACAGCCCGACGGTCACCAGGGTCGTGACCCCGCCGAACGGAACGTCGGGGCCAAACCACGCCACCTGAAGGCCCTCCGGCGTCGTATCGTTGCCTCGGCTACCACCCGCGATGAGCCCGAGGAACGACTCCAAGTGTTCAATCAACCCAGCCACTGGATGATCATCTCCGATCGAGCCGCATCAGGGTTGGCTGGTCAGGTAGTGCACAGACAGTTGGCCGGTATCGCCACCACAGGCAAGCAGGGTGCCGTCGGCGGAGAAGACGACTCGTTGGGTGCGGCCGGTGTGCGACGGCGCCAGCGTCACTGGTGAGGGTTCGCCGGTCGGCAGGTGCAGAGTGGCGCCGAGTCGGCCGCCGATGGCAAGGAGGTCCCCACCTGGGGAGTACTGCCAGCTGAAGCAGGTGCCGTAGCGGTCGGTGCGGTACGGGTCGGTCACGGCCCAGGCGAGAGTGTCGCCCTCGATGGGCAGGGCGAACGGTCCCTCGGCGAAGCCGCCGGTGGCGAGGACGAGCCTCTCGGTAGGGTCGAAGCCCAGGTGCCTGATCCCGGTGCGGCCGGTCGTGCTGGCGAACGGGAACGGGAACCGGGTGCTATGCAGCAGCCGACCGGTGTCGACGTGCCACAGTTGCACGATGGCGTCGTGCATGCCATAGGTGAGGGCAAGCAGCCGCCCAGAGGGCGACAGGGCTCCAGCGCGACACTCGGGTTGGTCGGCGACGTGCAGGACCAGTACGTCATCGCCGGTGCTGGTAGTACGGACACGGACCCGGTCGTCAGCATCGAACAGCAGCAGCCGCTGTCGGGTGGCGTCCTGGGCGGGCCGGGCGCAGAAGGGGTTGAACCGGGCAGTGCTGAACTGTTCGTAGGCTGCGAGGATGCGGGTGGCGCCGGTGGTGAGGTCGAGGTGACGGGTCTCGCCGTTGAGCGCGTAGACCAGGCCGGTGCCGTCGGCGTCGAACAGCACGGTGTGGATGAACGTCTGCCTCGCTGGGCCGCTGCCGGGTGTCTCGGTGTGCACGAGTCGGCGCTGGCCGGTCGTGACATCGATGAGGTGTAGGTTGGCACCGTAGGCGCCACGGTGCAGCGAGGCAACGGCGAGGGTGTGGCCTTGCGGATGCAGGTCGAAGGTATGGTCCCCGCCGCTGTTCGGCGGTGCGCAGCGCAGGACGGGCTCACCAGGTGGGGCGCCGGCTGAGCCGCGGACAAAGACGAAACCCTCGCGCATGCGAGCGGCGGCCTCACGGGCGAGGGCGTCGCGGGCGGCCTGCGGGTTGGGAAGATCGCGGCTACTGTGCCGCTCCTTGGCATTGCCTCTCCACGAGCGGCGCAGCAGGCGGGCACCGTCGACCGCGAGGTGCAGGTGTCTGGGTGCGGGCGGGTCGGGATGGGTAAGCAGCACCTCGGTCGGCACGGACGGACTGTAGCGCCGGCCGCGTTCGAGGCCAGGGCCGGTAGGCCGTCGAAGCGGGGTAAGGCGCTCGCACATCGAACGTGCGCTTCTCGGCAGATCCGGTAGCTCAGCGACCGGTGTGCCGGCGCCCTGAACCGCGGCTGTGAGCGGATGCCGTGAGTAGTGCGCCGCTGGCGGGCACCGCAAGGTTCGCGGATGTGTCGGAGGTTGTCGATGTAGACAGCCACCGTGTCAGCCGGTGGCGCCGATCGCGGCATGTGTCGGCTCGGCGTCGATGTACAGCCACGCATGCGACCCGGCGTCGTCGTCGTACCGGGAGCGGTTCAGGTTGCCGGCGCTCGCCTGTTGGCCACCGTCGGCCGGCTCGACGAAGCGCTTACCCGGCTTGACGCTTCCGTGACCTGGTTCAATACCGACGAGTTGGCCGATGAGCGCCGGGCGGCAGTGCCGCGGCCCCCTTGAACGCCACGCTGCACCAGCCACGCAGCTTGGAGCTGCGGTGGACGGGCGACGGTGCTGATCGTGTCGGCCTGAGCCTGGGCGGCCAACGGCGGGGTGGGCGCGCTGACTACCAGGCGCAGGGCGCGTAGTCCTTCAGAAAGCAGCCGTAAAGGTCTTCGCCCTGTTCGCCGCGGACGATCGGGTCGTACACCCGGGCCGCGCCGTCGACCAGGTCCAGCGGGGCGTGGAAGCCCGCGTCCGCCAGCCGCATCTTCGTCGGGTGGGGCCGCTCGTCGGTGATCCAGCCGGTGTCGACGCTGGTCATCAGGATGCCGTCGGCCAGCATCTCCTGGGCGCTGGTCCGGGTCAGCATGTTCAGCGCGGCCTTGGCCATGTTGGTGTGCGGGTGCCCCGGCCCCTTGTAGCCGCGGGCGAACTGGCCCTCCATCGCCGACACGTTCACCACGTACTTACGGCGGGCGGTCGCTGCGGCCATCGCCGGTCGCAGCCGGCTGACCAGCACGAACGGCGCGGTCACGTTGCACAGCTGCACTTCGAGCAGCTCGACCGGATCCACCTCGTGCACCCGCTGCACCCAGCTGTTGACCGGGTCGAGGTCCGGGACCAGACCGCCAGCGTCGATGGCGGTGGCTGCCGCGATCCGTTCCGGCGAGGCGGAGCCGCTGGTCAGCGCCAACGCGGTGAGCGCCTGCGGGGTGACCGGGGTCGACTGCGGCGGGGCGACCAGGCCCGCCGGGTCGCCCTGGCCGGCAGGTTTGGCGAACGTGATCAGCTCCGGCAAAGGGCCGTCCGGCAGGGCCGCCGCCTCCGCGGCGACGAGCTGCGCGTATGCCCCTGGCGTGCGGCGGACGGTCTGCGCCGCGTTGTTGATCAGGATGTCGAGTGGTCCCTGGGCGCTGACCGAGTCAGCGAGGGCGATCACCTGGGCGGGGTCGCGTAGGTCGATCCCGACGATCCGCAGGCGGTGCAGCCAGTCCCCACTGTCCGGCATCGCGGCGAATCGGCGGACCGCGTCGTGGGGAAACCGCGTGGTTACCGTGGTGTGCGCGCCGTCGCGCAGCAGCCGCAGCGCGATGTACATGCCGATCTTGGCTCGGCCGCCGGTTAGCAGCGCGCGCCGGCCGGTCAGGTCGGTGCGGGCGTCCCGGCGCTCCCGGTTGAGCGCGGCGCAGGGCGGGCAGAGCTGATGGTAGAAGGAGTCCACCTCGCGGTAGCGCTGCTTGCAGACGTAGCAGCCGCGCGGATTGTGCAGGAAGCCGGCCGTGGCACCCACGGTGGGGGAGGCGAGCGGGATGCCCTGGGTCTCGTCGTCGATCCGGCCCGGGGCGCCGGTGGCGGTAGCAGCCGTCACCGCGCGGTCGGCCGCCGCGATGGCATCCCGCCGTTCCTCGCGTCGCCGCTGCTTGATCACCTTGTAGAGCTTCGCGGTGGCCCGTTGCACCCGCACCACGTCGGGGTGATCGGGAGGCAGGTCCTCCAACGCCTCAAAGACGCTGAGACAGGTCTCCAGCCGGCCGCGGTCAATGCCGTATTGACCGGTTTCGGTAATGTTGTCCGCCGTCATGCCGTCGCTGTCTCGTCCCGTTCCCTGCGCCGGATCTACCCGGCCCACCCCAAGTCCGACCCGGAACTGTACGCACCGCACAGCCTTCGACGCATCCCGCGTCGGTTCATCAGCCCAGAGACCGTCGAGGCCAACCTCGCCCGGGTCTACCGAAATGATGCATCTCCAGCCACGCCGAGCTCGGGGCGACCATGGGCAGGCCAGCCGCGCCACCACCGGAGTCGATTCCCGTATGACGGCACGGCGCCCTGCTCCTGTGCCGGCTACTTGCCGACCAGCGCTGCCACCCCGGACCGGCTAGAGTTGTGCGAGCTTCCAGGTCGCGCCGATCGTCATCTGCGGTGGGGTAATGCTTAGTGTCGCCCCCGGACACGACCCATAGGCCCACGGTGCGCGCTTAGATCAGCTTCAGCGTGCACCGTTTGCGTTTGCGGGTGGTACGTCAGCCGCAGGCCGAGCTGGCGGTAGACCTCGGCCTTCTCGGCGGGGTCCGCATCGCGGAGCACGGTGACGATGTCCCCGAGGGCCCGGACCAGCGGGGCGATCTCTGCCTGGGTCATCCAGCGCTTCTCGGGCGTTGGTGCGAGGGGTGGACGAACCCGCACCCGGTCAGGAGTCCGGGCAGAGGTCTCACGCACCGTCGGGGCGTCGTTCTCGACCGTGACTATTCGTTCCGCACTCGGGTCCCCAGCTGTTTTCGTCCCTTGACAGCTATGTCGGCGGCTCGTAACCTACCAGCAATCTCAACGTTAATGCTACCTCCCCGGTGGGAGTGGCATGAACGTTAATGGTGACGAGCGGAGTGAGCGTGACCCAAGCACCTGAAACCGTCGATATCGGTGAGCGGATCCGCCGAGCAAATCTGGCTGCGGATGTGCGGCTGTCCCGATTCAACCCGCTGCCGAGAATCCTCTGTCACGACGACTTCAACACCGGCACCCACGGCTGGACCGAACTCATCGGCAATCACGACCAAAAGGGTGACCTGTCCGTCGTCGATGACCACATGCGCGACTTCCGCCCGCCCCAGTTGAGCGCCTGCAACTTCTTCGACATCGGCACGCACGGCGCCATGTCCGGCACCTACGCGCTGAAGGTGGCCACAAAGCCGCTTGCCGGCCACACCGGCGTGGCCATCCGCCGGCTCACCATGGCCGGCCGCGGCAAGGTCCAGTTCGAGACTTACTTCTCCTACAACGCCGAGGCGGCGTCGACCGAGAACCGCGCCGGTGAGCAGGCCGGAAGCGCCGGGTGGGACGCGAACTTCCACCCGTCGGAGACCCAGTTCGGCGCGTTGACCGTCGCCACCGACATCTGCGATGGCACCCGGTACCACACCGTCATGCGCTACCTGAACACCGACCTGGACAACAACCTGAAGCGCCAGTGGGTCTACCCCACGGTCCCCGAGCCGACTCCCCGGGAGCATTTCGAGGGCAAGCTCAAGCTTCCGCGAATGGCCGACTTCACCGCCCCGAACCCAGATAACTGGAGCCCGGTCGGCGAGCCGCAGGAACTGTGCTACAACGAGGTGCCGACAAAGGTCAATTGGCATTACCTGCGCTGGGTCATCGACACCAGCACACGGAAGAACGTCGAGCTTCAGGTCAATGATCGGACCATGGATCTTTCCGACGTCCCCGTCCCGCCGTACAGCGAGACGTACGGGTCGTTGAACAATTTGCTGAACTTCTACGTCAGTGTCCGCACGCACACCGACGTCCGCAATTTCGTGTACCTCGACTCCGTCCTTATCTCGACGGATTGGTAGGCCCATTCCATGCACAATTCCATGACCGCGGTCCTCGAACGCGACGGCATCACCGGACCGCACTACACCACCGAACCGTACGAAGTGGCCTGGGCCCGGGAGGCCCGCTGGTTTCTGCGGGTGCTTGACCTGCCGGCCGGTGTGCGGCAGTTCGACTGCACCGTCCAGGTCTCCCCGGACGGGCTGTACTGGTGCGACCTCGACAAGCCGGCGGCGACCGTTGACGCGACCGGGGTGTTCACCTGGGTCACCCGTGAGTTCGGTGGCTGGCTGCGGCTGTGCGTCACCGTCCACGGCGACGCCGCCGATACCCAGGTTCCCACCCTCATCTATCTCGCGCTAAAGGCCTGACGGCGCCCTCCGCGTCGCCGACGGCCTACCCCTTGAGGAGAAGGCGATGGACAACCACACCACCACCATCAACCGCCGGCGCTTCCTGACCGTCGCCGGCATCGGAGCCGCGAGCGCCTTCCTGGCATCCTGCGGGGTGGCCGGCGGCGACGCGGAGAAGGCGAAGGCCGCCCTCAAGGTCTGTTTCGCACAGCCGATCACCGACCTGGACCCGCTCAGCGCCAACACCACCGTCGATGAGCCGGCTCTCATGGCGCGCCGGCTCATCTTCGACACCCTGGTGCGCCGCCAGGGTGACACGTACGCCCCGGCGCTGGCCAAGTCCTGGACCCGGCCGGACCCGCAGACCTGGGTCTTCGAACTCCGCGACGACGTGACGTTCCACGACGGCGCCAAGCTGACCGCGGACGACGTGGTCGCCTCTATCAAAAAGGCGACCAGCAAGACCACGAACCTCTCCGCGCTGTGGGCGTCGGTGAAGTCGGCCGAGGCGACCGGCCCGACCACCGTCACCGTCCGCACCGACGGGCCGCTGGGCACCCTGCTGGTCAACCTCACCCTGCTGTTCATCCCGCCGGGAAACCGGCTCGACGACCCGGAGTTCTTCCGTAAGCCGATCGGCAGTGGGCCCTTCCGGGTGGACTCCTTCGCCCCGTCGTCCAAGCTCAGGCTGGTCAAGGCCGGCAAGTACTGGGGCGAGGCCGCGAAGAGCCCGGCCATCGACCTGCCGTACATCCCCGAGACCTCCACGGCGATCACGTCGTTGCTCACCGGCGACGTGGACGCGTACTGGCCGGTGCCGCCGGACCAGGTGCGCGACGTGGCCGGCAAGAGCGGCGTCAAGGTCGAGCGGGTGCCCAGCTACGTGTACTTCCTCAACTGGTTCAACTGCTCCCGCAAGCCCTTTACCGACCCCCGGGTACGCCGGGCGATGTGGCACGCGCTCGATGTCAACAGCATCATCCGCGACCTGTACGGCGAGGCGGCCACGGTGATGCAGGCACCCATCCCGTCCACCGTCTTCGGCGCCGCGCCGCAGCAGCCGTACGCCTACGACCCCGCCCGGGCCAAGCAGCTGCTCGCCGAGGCCGGACTGGCTGGCGGGTTCAAGACGTCGCTGATGTGGTTCGCCACCAGCGGCCCATTGATCTCCCAGCTGGCCCAGTCGATGATCGCGAGCTGGGCCAAGGTGGGCATCAGCGTCGAGGCCCAGCAAATCGAGAAGGCGGCCTGGCTGGAGCGGCTCAACAAGCTCGACTGGGACATGGACCTGCAGACCAACACGGTCACCACCGGCGACGCCGACTTCACCCTCGGCCGGCTCTACACCTCCAAGGCCAACCGGATGGGCTACCGCAACCCCGCGCTGGACGAGGTCCTGGCCAAGGCTCGCGTCTCGTCCGACCAGGCGGAGCGAAAGGCACTGTACGCGCAGGCGTGCAAGACGATCTGGGACGATGCCGTCGGGATCTTCCCGGCGACCATCACCACCGCCTACGCGGTACGTGACCAGGTGCAGGGCTTCACCCCGGTCCCCAGCAACCAGCCAGACCTGTCCACAGTGCTGATCGGAGGCTGAGCGGTCCTCACCCGCCGCTCAACGTCACCATGACCCCACCTCGACGCGTCACGCTGCAACACATCGCCACCTCGGTCGGGCTGTCGGTCAACACCGTCTCGCGCGCGTTGGCCGGCAAGAGCGACGTGAAGGAGGAGACCCGGGCGATGATCAAAGCCGAGGCCGACCGGCTCGGCTACGTCCCGAACACCATGGCCCGGTCACTGGTTCTCGGCCAGGCCATGACCATCGGGGTGGTCATCACCAACCCGTCGAACCCGTTCTACGCCCGCATGATCAGCGCCATCGAACAGCGCGGCAGCGCACTGGGCTACTCGATGCTGCTGATGGTCTCCGAGGAAAACCACACCAACGAGCTGCGCGCCGTGGACTCCATGCGGCGCTGGGGCGTCGACGGCGCCGTCGTGGTGCCGGTGCAGCCGGAGGCCGAGCACTGGCGGCGACTGATGGCCGCCGGCACCGAGATGGTGCTGGTCAACCGGGACCTGCCCGAACTCGACTGCGACCTGGTCGGGATCAACTACGAGCAGAGCGCCTACGCGGCCACCCTGCATCTGCTCGACACCGGCGTGGAGCAGGTCTACCTCCTGGAGGAGGACCTGAAGATCTCCACGGTGCACGCTCGAGTCGACGGGTTCCACCGGGCGCTGGCCGAACGGGGGGTGCCGCCGGAGTCGGTACGCGAGCTGCGCGTACCGACCCGGCGGCGGGCGGCGAACACCCTGCCGTGGGAGCCGGCCGAGGCGTACGAGCTGGCCCAGAACCTGGTGGCCGAGGTGCCACCTCACTCGGGCATCCTGGTCGGCAACGACTCCTTCGCCCTCGGCGTCTACCGGGCGTTCAGCGAGGCGGGGCGCATCATCGGCGAGGAGGTCGCCGTCGTCGGCTTCGGCGACCATCCCTTCGCCGCGTACCTCACCCCGGGGCTGACCAGTGTCCGACTCCCCGCCGAACAGGTCGGCGCTGCCGCCGTCGACCAGCTCGTCGCCCGGATCGGCCGGCGCGGGTCCGCAGCGCCTAGGGCCCGGGTCAGCTTTCCCGGCGAGCTGGTCGTCCGCGGCTCCTCCACCCACCGGCAGCACGCTGCCGCCAGCCCCGGGAGCAGCTGATGCTCAGGTTCGTCCTGAAACGCCTCGCGCAGGCTTTGCTGATCATTCTGGCCTCGCTGACCGTGGTCTTCCTCGTGGTCCGGGTGGCCCCCGGCGACCCCGCCGCGCTGATCCTCGGCGCGTCGGCCAGTCCGAGCGATCTGGCCGACCTGCGCCGGGAACTCGGGCTCGACGAGCCACTGCTGAGCCAGTACGCCACCTTCCTGCACGGCGTCCTGCAGGGCGACTTCGGACGCTCCTGGCGGCTCGGCGGCGACGCCCTCGCCAACGTGCTCGACCGGTTGCCGGCCACCCTCCAGCTGTCCGCCTGCGCGCTGGTGGTCACCGTCGTGGTCGGGTTCCCCCTCGGCGTCGTCAGCGCGCGCCGGGCCGGTTCGTGGCTCGATCGGCTGATCTCCGTGCCGACGCTGCTCGGCCAGGCGCTGCCGTCGTTCTGGGTCGGCGTGATGCTGATCCTGATCTTCTCCCGAACCCTGGACGTGCTGCCGGCGACCGCCGACGGAACGGTCGCCTCCCTGGTGCTGCCGTCGGTGACGCTGGCGCTGCCGTTCCTCGGCTGGCTCGCCCGCCTCGTCCGCAATGGCGTGCTCGAGGAACTGGGCAAGGACTACGTACGCACCGCCCGGTCCAAGGGCGTGGACAGCCAGGTGGTCTTCTACCGACACGTCGTCCGCAACATGATGATCCCGGTTGTGACCCTGCTGGGACTCCTGGTCGGCAACTTCATCGCCAACGCCGTGATCATCGAGGTCGTCTTCGCCTGGCCCGGCGTCGGCTCACTGATGATCGACTCGATCACCAACCGCGACTACTCCGTGGTTCAGGCGGCCATCATGACGATCACCGTCGCGTACGTCCTGCTGAACCTGCTGGTCGACTTCCTCTACGTCAAGCTGGATCCGCGGCTGAATCCGGAGCACATGTCATGACCCTCAACCCCGCGTCCCCGCCGGAGGCCCCCGAGCGGGCCGTCACCGGCCCCGGAACTCCCACCCCCGAAGCGAACCCGGCCATACCGGGCCGGGCCCGCCGCCGGATACCACCGCGCGCCTGGGTGGCCGTGGGCTTCCTCGCCCTCGTCGTGCTGGGCGCCGCGGTCGGCCCGCTGCTGCTGCCGTACTCGGCCACTGCGACCGACCTGCCCAACCGGCTGCTGCCACCGGGAGCGCGGCTCTCGGACGGGGGCGTCGCGCTGCTCGGCACCGATCAGCTCGGCCGTGACCTGCTCGCCCAGATCCTCGCCGGCAGCCGGGTCTCCGTGATCGTCGGCTTGGCCACCGTGCTGATCGGCGGCTTCGCCGGACTGGTTCTGGGGCTGCTGGCCGGGTACTTCGGCGGCTGGATCGACACCCTGATCTCCCGCCTCGGCGACGCCCAGCTCGCGTTCCCCAGCGTGCTGCTGGCCATCCTCATCGCTGGCGTCCTCGGGCCCAGCATGACCAACATCATCATCGCCCTGGCGGTGACCCGGTGGGTGATTTTCGCGCGGGTGGTCCGGGCGTCCGCGCTCACCGTCCAGGGCCTGGAGTACGTAGAGTCCGCTCGGGTCGTGGGTGCCGGTCACCTGCGGATCCTCGTCCGCTACATCCTCCCGTCTTGCTGGGCGCCGCTGCTGGTAGCCGGCACCGCCCAGATCGGGCTCGCCATGGTGGCGGAGGCGTCACTGAGCTTTCTCGGCCTCGGCGTCCCGGTCACCCAGGCATCCTGGGGCGCGACCATCTCCGACGGCCGTGACTATCTCTCCTCGGCCTGGTGGATCTCGACCCTGCCCGGCGTGGCACTCGCCCTGGTGGTCGTGGCGGTGGGCCTGGTCAGCGACGCCTACCGCGACCACACCGACCCGAGGGCGGCACTGTGACAGACATCCGACCGCCGCACGGCGGCACCCCCACCCTGACGGACGGCGCACCACTGATCAGCCTCACCGACCTGCGCCTGACCCTCGGCCGCGGCGCCGGCGCGGTGGACCTGGTCCGCGGCGTCAGCCTCGACGTGCCGCGAGGCACGACGGTGGCGGTCGTCGGCGAGTCCGGCAGCGGCAAGAGCCTCACCGCCGTGTCCATGATGGGCCTGCTCCCGCCCGGTGTCACCGTCGGCGGCGGCGACATCGTCTTCGACGGCACACCGGTGGCCCGGCTGACCGAGCGCGAATGGCAGCCGCTGCGCGGCCGGCAGCTCGGCATGATCTTCCAGGACCCGCTGTCGGCGTTGAACCCGTGCATAAGGGTCGGCGACCAGATCGCCGAGATGTTCCGGCTCCGGGCCGGGCTGGGCCGGCGGGAGGCCCGCGACCGGGCCGTGGAGTCGATGGTCGAGGTCGGCATCCCCGACGCCGAACGGCGCGCCCGCTCCTACCCGCACGAATTCTCCGGCGGCATGCGGCAACGGGTCATGATCGCAATGGCCCTGTCGCTGCAACCGCAGCTGCTCATCGCCGACGAGCCCACCACCGCGCTGGACGTGACCGTGCAGGCGCAGATCATGCGGCTGCTGATGGCCCGCAAGCAGGCCCGCGGGCTCACCATGATCCTGATCAGCCACGACCTTGGCGTGGTGTCCCGCTCCGCCGACTCGGTGGTCGTCATGTACGCCGGTCGCGTCGTCGAGTCCGGACCGAGCCGGGAGGTCCTCACCCGGCCCGCCCACCCGTACACCATCGGGCTGATGCGCTCGGTGCCCGACCGCCGGCGCCCGGGCGCGGCTCTGGAGGCCATCCCCGGACAGCCGCCGGACCCGCGGACCGTGCCCTCCGGCTGCGCCTTCCACCCCCGGTGCCCCATGGCGCAAGACCGGTGCCGGACCGAGGTGCCCGTGCTGCGGCCCGTCGGCCCGGCCCGGGCCAGCGCATGCCACTTCGCCGACGAGGTCGTCGGCGACCGCCCGAACCTGCCCGAGGCCAGCGAGACCAGCGAGGTGAGCGGACATGTCTGAGTCCACACCGGTCCTGCAGGTGCGCGACCTGCACGTCGACTACCGGCTCTCCGGTGGGCTGTTCTCCCGCGGCCGCCGCGTCCGGGCTGTGGCCGGGGTCGACCTGGTCGTGCCGGCTGGCAGCACCGTCGGGATCGTGGGCGAGTCCGGCTGCGGCAAATCCACCCTGGCCCGGACCATCGTGGGGCTGCTCTCGCCGGCCAGCGGGCAGGTGCTGCTCGGCGACGTGGACCTGGCCACCGCCTCCCGGGTGACCCGCCGCCTGCGACCGGACGTGCAGATGGTCTTTCAGGATCCGTACGCGTCGCTGAACCCCTGGATGAGCGTCCGCGACCTGATCAGCGAGCCCTGGCAGATCCACCCCGGGATCGTGCCGCGCGAGCGGTGGGACGCCGAGGTCGACCGGCTGCTCGAACTGGTCGGACTGCGGTCTAGCCAACGAGGGCTGCGACCGCACCAGTTCTCCGGCGGCCAGCGGCAGCGCATCTGCATCGCCCGTGCCCTCGCCGTGCGACCGAAGGTGATCGTCTGCGACGAGGCCGTCTCCGCGCTCGACGTGTCGATCCGGGCGCAGATCCTCAACCTGCTACGCGACGTACAGGCCGAGACCGGCGTGTCGTACGTCTTCGTCTCGCACGACCTGGGCGTGGTGCGGCACGTCGCCCACACCGTCGCGGTCATGTACCTGGGCCGCTTCGTCGAGCAGGGCCGCACCGACGAGGTGTTCAGGGCGCCGGCCCACCCGTACACCCAGGCCCTGCTGTCCGCTGCACCAGCGGTGGACGACTGGCGGCACGACCGGCCCGAGGAGATCGTGCTCGGCGGTGAGGTGCCCTCACCGCTCGCGCCGCCCAGCGGCTGCCGGTTCCGGACCCGCTGCTTCAAGGCGCGGGACAGATGCGCCCAGATCGAGCCGGAACTCAGCCATGGGACGGCCGGACACCAGGTCGCCTGCCACTTCGCTGATGCCGACGCGCGGTACGGAATCGCCGGATAACCCCCACCCACCATACCGAGGAGGACGCGTGCCAGAGACATGCGCGCCAGTGCCGACATCGCCGAGCTGACCGAGCAGCACGGCGCCGAGGAAATTGCCGCCCGGGGCGGCTCGGCCCTGTCGTCGCAGGCGGTCGGCCCGAAGCTGCTCTGGGCCCGCAGGCACGAGCCCGAGGCCTGGCGAGGGCCACCCGCTGGTACAACTCCAGCTCCTTCTTGGCGGCCCGGCTCACCGAGGAGTACGTGCTCGACCGGCACAGCGCCAGGCAGTGCGGCCCGCTGTACGGCATCGCGGCCCGCCGGTGGATCCCGGACCGGATCGCCGACATCGCCCCCGAGCTGCGCCTTTCGGCCTCGGACGCATCCGTTGCTCTGGACCACCTCGGGTGTCGAACCCGACTCATACACGCTGGCCACCGGCATGTCCACCTCCGGCCTGCTCACCGGGTGGGTGCAGCGCCTGACCGGGGGAGTGCCGTTCGAGGGGCTGATCGCCGAGGCCGAGGCGCGCCCGCCTCCGCGCCGCCCTCCGGGCGCCGACGGGCTGGTCCTGCTGCCGTACTTTGCCGGGGAACGGACCCCGATTTTCGACCCGTCCGCCCGGGGGGCCGGGCTGAGCCTGCGCCACGGCGGGGACACCTGTTCCGCGCGGTGTACGAGGGCATCGGCTACGGCGTCCGGCAGATCATCGATCTGCTCGACACGGCGGGCCGGGTCGACGCCAGCCCGGTGCAGGATCTTCCAGAACGTGCTGACCGCGATCCGGTAACCAGACCAGCCGGCTCACCCTGCACGCGGCGATGCCCCCATGTGCGGTTCTCTGCGGCCAGACGCAGCACCAGCTCGCGGAGCTCCAGTCAACCGGTGGCCGGCCGGGCCGCGCATGCGGCGCTCGGACCCAGACCGCAGCCACGCGCCCTGACCTCGGCCGAGCATGACAGCGTCCGGGCGCTGCTCAACAGCCCCGACTTCGCGACATGGCCCCTGCGGCCGTCCACCACACCCTGCTCGATGAGGGCGTGTACGTGGCGTCGGTGTCGAGCATGCACTGGATCCTGCGTACCCACGGCGAAGTCAGGGAGCGCCGCCGTCACGCGGTGCACCCGCCGAAGGCCAAGTCCGAGCTGATCGCCGACGGCCCCACTCGCGTGTGGTCGTGGGACATCACGAAGCTGCGCGGCCCGGCCAAGCGGAACTCCTACCACCTGTATGCGGTGATCGACATCTACAGCCGCTACACCGTCGCGTGGCTGCTCGCCGAGCGCGAAGACGCCGCCCTGGCCGAACGGCTGCCGTCCGACGCGATCACCAAGCAGGGCGTCGCGCGTGAGCAGTTGACCATCCACGCCGACAGCGGCACCTCCATGGCGTCCAGGACCGTCGCGCAGACGATGGCCGACCTCGGCCTGACCAAGTCCCACTCCCGGCCCCGGTGCAGCAACGACAATCCGTTCTCCGAGGCCCAGTTCAAGACCCTGAAATACCGGCCGGACTTCCCCGACCGCTTCGGCAGCATCCAGGACGCCCGAGCGCACTGCCGGGCCTTCTTCACCTGGTACAACACGATTCACCGTTACTCCGGCATCGGCTGGCACACCCCACCCGACGTCCACCACGGCCACGCCGAACGAGTCCGCGACGCCCGCACCGACGTTCTGACCACCGATTACGCGCGCAAACCCGAACGGTTCGTCCGCGGCATCCCACAACCACCCGCCTACCCGAACCCGCGTGGATCAACAAGCCCGACGACGAGCCGACTCTGTCAACGAACCCCTGAACCATCCGCCCCGAAAAGGTTGACACCTTCCGTCGGGCGATCAGTTGCCGGTGCCAGCGCAGCAGCGATGCTGGGGTGACGAAGAACGTTGACCATTGTGGTCGGGGCAGCAGGAGCAGGCCAGCAGCGAAGCGGTCATGACGCCATCGTCGCCGCTACCGCCGGGGCAGACCTCACATAAAGGGCACACGCCTGGCTACGGCGCCGACCATCGAGCGGGGGAGCTGCGGTATGTCCCGCCGCAGCTCCCCGCCCGTTCCGGTCAGCTCCGCACCTACGGGTTCGCGCAGTAGCGGAGCGGTTCGCGGCGCAGATAGCGGCCCACCTCGCCGGCAACGATGCGGGCCGCGTTCGCGGCGGTCTCCTTGCTGGCCCCGGCCAAATGCGGGGTCAGCACGATGTTCGGCGTGGAGAGCAGCCGGGAGCCGACCGGGATCGGTTCCTCCGGGAAGACGTCGAAGGCCGCACCGAACAGGTGCCCGGCGTCGAGGGCGTCGCACACGGCGTCGTAGTCGAGCAGCGCGCCCCGGGCGCAGTTGACGATCACCGAACCAGCCGGCATCGCGGCCAGCTGCGCGGCACCGATTATCCCGGTGGTCTCGGGGGTGACCCGGGCGTGCAGGGAGACGATGCGCGACCGCAGCAGCAGGTCGTCGAGGGACGTCAACTCGGCGATCCCGTTCACCTGGTCGGCGGTGACGTAGGGGTCGTGCACCAGGACCCGCGCGCCGAACGCGTGGAGGATGCGGGCGACCCGGCTGCCGATGGCGCCGAAGCCGACCAGGCCCACGGTGCTGCCGCCCAGCTCCGGTCCGACGCTGTCGTAGCGGTAGTAGTCACCCCGCCAGGTGCCGCGGAGAAGGTCCTGGTGCGTTGACGTGATCCGGCGGATGGCCGCGAGGATCATGGCAACGGTGTGTTCGGCGGTGGCTGCCGCGTTGCGACCCGGCGCGGAACAGACGGCCACCCCCCGCTCGGTCGCCGCCTCAAGGTTGACGTTGACCGGCCCGCCGCGGCTGATGCAGACCAGCTCGAGGTCCAGGGCGGCCTCGAGCACCTTTCGCGTGATCGGGGCCATCTGCGTGACGCAGATGCGCACCCCGCGCAGCGCCTCGATCAGCTCGTCCTCGGTGCCGGACGCCTCGTGCACCTCCGCCACCGGTCCGAACGGCTCGACCGGCCAGGGCAGCGTCAGCTGCCTGATCTCCAGACCGTCGGGGATCTCGGCCCGTACGGCGTCGACGAGCAGACGGTTGAGCACGAAGTGGTCGCCGGCGGCGAGCAGGCGGACGCTCATCAGAGGATCTCCCAGGGGTTGTCGCGGTTTCGGCGGGCAGGAGGTGGGCTCAGCCCACCGGCCGGGTGATCGGGGCGTTGAACTCCAGGACGGCGACCCGGTCGCCCTCCAGCCGGATCTCGGTCAGGGCGCAGTTGCGGAGGAACGGGAACAGCCGGCGGTACTTCCTCAGCGGCACCCCGAGCAGTTGGCACAGCGCGAGCCGGATGGCGGTCGTGTGCGCGACTACGAGGACCCGGCCGTCCGGATGCTGTTCCGCGATGTCGCGCAGGCACGCGGTGAACCGCTGCGCCGCGTGGGCCGGGTCCTCTCCGCCGGGTAGGTGGTCCGCGACCGGGTCGGCGTGGAAGGCGTCCAGCGCCTCCGGGAACTGCTCCCGCATCTCCGCGCGGGTCAGCCCCTCGCCGTCACCGAAGTCCAGCTCGCGGAGGCGTTCGTCGGCCCACAGCGGCGTGCCGGCGGCCTCGGCGCAGGGCGCGGCGGTGAGCTGGGCGCGGCTCAGCGTGGAGGTCCAGACCGCGGACAGCCCGGCCGCCGCGGCCCAGGCGGCCAGCTGCGCGGCCTGGTCGTGCCCCCGGGCGGTGAGCGAGATGTCGCTGACCCCGGCATACCGGTTCTCCGCGTGCCAGACGGTCTCCCCGTGGCGGACGAGGACGAGGGTGGTCATTGGGCGGTCCTTTCCCGTGCGTGTGCGGCAGCAGCCGGTGCCAGCCAACCTCGTTGCTCGAGCACCTCGACCAGCCGCAGATATCCCGGCGTGAACCGGTGGTGCGCTCCCTCGCGTGGCTCCACGACCGCCCGCACCCGCACCATGGCCGCCGCGACCTCGACCGGGTCCCGGTCGGCCGCCGCGGCGAGGATCGCCATGCCGAGCGCGGGCTCGGCGTTCTCCGGCAGCACCACCGGCCGGCCGAGGATGTCGGCACGCAGCTGGTTCCAGTACGCGCTGCGGGTGGCGCCACCGGTCAGCACCAGCTCGCCGTCGAGCGGGGCGCCGAGCAGGTGCAGGTAGTCGAAGCAGAGCCGTTCCACGTATGCGACCCCCTGCAGCACCGCCGCGAACCGGTCGGCTTCCCCGGCCGGCTCGCCGAGCAAAAACCCGCGGGCCTGGGGGGCCACGAACGGGAAGCGTTCCCCGGCGGCGACCAGCGGGTAGCACAGGACAGTCGCGGGCTCGTGGGAGGCCGCCGCGCGGCTCAGGGCGTCGAGATCGGCGCCCGGGAAGTCGCGCGAGACAGCTCCCGCGCCGGTGCTGGACGCGCCGCCGGGCAGCCAGGTGTCGTTCGGGCCGCGGTGCGAGTAGACCGCGCCCGCGGGGTCGTGGACCGGCTGCCGGGCGACGCCCTTGAGCACCAGCGTGGTGCCGAGCACCGAGTTCCAGCTGCCGACCCGCAGCGCCCCGGACCCGAGCTGCGCCGCGCACCCGTCGGTCATGCCGGCGAACACCGGGGTGCCGGCGGGGATGCCGGTCTGCTCGGCGGCGTCGGCGCAGACCGTGCCGAGACGGGTGCCGGGCCGGACCAGTGGCGGCAGCAGCGCACCGGGCACGCCGAGCGCGTCGAGGACGGCGGCCGGCCAGTCGGCGTCGACCAGGTGGGCCCCGGTCTTGAGCCCGTTACTCAGGTCGGTCGGCACCTCGTGCCCGACCAGGCGCCGGTTGATCACATCGCTCTGGTGCGCCAGCCGGTGCGCGTCCGCCGCGCCGGGGTGGTGCCGCAGCAGCCAGAGCAGCTTCGGCAGCGCCCAGGCGGGCTGCATGCGCTGGTACCCAAGCGCCGCCCAGGTCGCCGCGCCGATCTCGTTCACACGCTCGGCCTCGGCGGCAGAGCGGGTGTCGTCGTACATGATGCCCGGGGTCACCGGCTCGCCGGCCCGGTCCACCAGGAGCACCGTGCCGGAGGTGGCGTCCACGGCGACTCCCCGGACGCTGGCCGGTGCGACGCCGGCCAGTGCCGCCCGCGCCGCGGCGGAGACGGCGGCCCACCACTGTCGCGGATCCTGCTCGTGCCGGTCGCCGTCGCGGTGGCTGGTCAGCGGCGCGCTGCCCATGCCCACGGCCACCCCCCGGCCGGTGACCGCGAGGGCCCGCACGCTCTGCGTGCCCAGGTCCAGTCCGATCCAGACGCCGTCGTCCTCCGGCCGGGTCACCGGGCCCCCTCCCCGCGCAGGGCCGCCAGCTGCGGCCACACCGTCGCCGCGTGCCGGCGCAGGTGCACGAACTCCCCGAACAGCTCGGAGTAGCGCCGCGCCCGCACCGGGTCCGGCTCGAAGCAGTCCTGGACCCGCACGTAAGCGGCGACCGCGTCCTCCACCGTGGCCGCCGCCCCGGTGGCCTGCTTTCCGACCACGAACGCGCCGCGGGCCCCGACCTCGGCGTCCGCGGTCCGCCGCACCGGTACGCCGACCGTGTCGGCGATGAGCTGCGCCCAGGCCCCGTTCACCGCGCCGCCGCCGCAGATCCCCAGTTCCGTCGGCGTGACCTGCGAGGCGGCCAGGCAGTCGCGGATGACGAGGGTGAGCCCCTCGAAGACGGCGCGGGCGATGTGCTCCCGGCCGTGTTCGACCGAGAGGCCGAGCAGCATTCCGCGCGCCTGCGGGTCGACGAACGGCGCCCGTTCGCCGGCCGGCGACAGGTAGGGCAGGAACACCAGGCCGCCGGCGCCCACCGGCGCCCGGCCCGCCAGATCGATGAGGTCTTCGGGGTGATCCAGCCCGAGCAGCCCGCACGCCCAGGTCAGAACCTCGGTGCCGGTCAGCGTCGGCATGGCTCGCAGGTGCCGGCCCGGCACCCCGAGCGCAACTGTCGCCCCGAGCAGCTCGTCCCCGAGCGACACCTCGTCGGTCACCACCTCGGTGCACAGCGTGGTGCCGAGAATGCTGCACGCCTGGCCGGGGCGGACGGCGCCGGCGCCGATCGCCGTGGCGGCGATGTCGTACGGGGCGGCCACGACTGGCGTACCGGCCGGCACGCCAAGTTCGGCGGCGGCGTCGGCCCGCAGCGGGGTGACCCGTTCGGCGCCGCGCGCCACCGGGGGCAGCAGCCGCTCCGCCCAGGCCAGGTCGAACAGGTCGAGCAGCTGCGGGTCGTACCGGCCGGTGCGCAGCGCCACGAAGGGCGCCGAGGCGTCCGACTCCTCCATCACGACCGCGCCGGTGAGCTGGGCGAAGAGCCAGCCGCCGCAGGTCAGGACGGCGGCCGAGCGGGCCAGCCGGTCGGGGTCGTGGGCCCGCAGCCAGCTGAGGATCGCGTTGGACAGGCCGGGGAAGGTCACCGATCCGTTGCGGCGGAACGCCTCGGGCAGCAGACCGGCCTCGGACCAGCCCCGCACCACCGACGCGGCCCGCGCGTCATTCCAGAGCACGGCCGGGCCGGTCGGCGCGCCGGCCGCGTCGACCAGCCAGCAGCCGTCGCCCTGTGCGGTGAGCGCGACGAACTCGATCTCACCGTCCAGCTGGTCGCGGACGGCCCGGACCGCACGGAACACCGCGTCCCGGACCTGGCGCATGTCCTGCTCGACCCAGCCGGGCCTCGGTCGTCGCACGGGGGCCGGTTCCCGGACGACGACGGCCGCCAGGCCGTGCTCGTCGTAGCCGACGGCCTTGATCATCGTCGTGCCGGCGTCAACGCAGATGGCTGCCATGATCTTCTCCTCCCACCGACCCTGCTCAGCCCCGGCCGTGCGACGCCCGGGACCGGCGCGCCACCGAGTCCAGCGCCACGGCGAGCAGCAGGACGGCGCCGGTGACCATGAATCGGAACGACGAGTCCAGGTTCAGCAGGGTCAGCCCGCTGGAGATCGACTGGATCACCACGATCCCGAGCAGCGCGGCGAAGGCGCTGCCCCGGCCGCCGAAGAGGCTGGTGCCCCCGATGACGGCGGCCGCGATGGCGTTCAGGTTGACATCACCGCCGCCGCTGCTCTGGTTGGCCGCCGCGAGCCGGGCCGCGGCAAGGACGCCGCCGACGGCGGCGAGGGTGGTGCAGACCATGAAGACGGAGGTGTAGACGGCCTTGACGTTGATGCCCGCGCGGCGGGCGGCCTCGACGTTGCCGCCGATGGCGTAGACCGCCTTGCCGTACTTCGTCCGGCGGAGCACGTAGTGCATGGCCAGGACGAGGGCGAGGAACAGCATGAACATCCAGCCGACGCCACGGGTCTGCTGCAGGTAGGCGACGACCACGCCGAGCCCGACAGCGAGCAGGATGCTGCGGACGGCGAGGTACTGCACCGACGCGGCGGACAGCTGCGCCCGGCGCCGGGTGCGGGCGTGGAGGTAGCCGCTCACGAACCAGGCCACGGCACCCACGCCGACGAGGGTGTACGACAGCCAGGCCGGCAGGAAGGCCAGCTGCGCGAAGGTCACCAGACCGGAGTCGAAGGGCAGGTTGATGGAGCCCTTGGCGCCGAGCACCCACAGCTGCAGGCCCAGAAAGCCGAGCAGGCCGGCCAGGGTGATGACGAAGCTGGGTACGCCGAACCGGTTGAACAGCTGGCCGTAAACCCAGCCCAGCCCGGCGCCCAGGACGACGGCCGCGGCGACCGCGACCCAGGCCGGCAGGCCCCGGTCGACGAAGAGCACGGCCATGACCGCGGCGGACAGACCGCTGACCGAGCCGACCGACAGGTCGATCTCGCCGACCAGGAGCATGAACACGACGCCGAGCGCGATCACGCCGACCGGTACGCACTCCAGGGTGAGGTTCACCAGGTTGGCGCTGGACAGGAAGATCGGGTTAAGCGACTGCAGCACCGTCCATATGACAACGAGCCCGGCCACCACGGGAAGTACCCCAAGGTCGCCGCTGCGTACCCGGTCGATGAGGGTGGTCACCGCCCCGCGCAGGCCGGCATGCTGACGCAGCCGTTCGTCGTGCAGGTCGGTCGGGCCGGACGGGGCCGCCGCGGAGGTGTCGACGTCGGTCACGGCTGGGTCCTCCCTTCGGTGGTCGTGGTCGGCTGGGCGCGCTGCGCGCTACGTCGGGCGACGACGTTGTCGGTGGCGCCGGTGATCGCGGCGATGATGTCCTCGGGGGAGACCTCGTCCACCGCGAAGACCCCGTTGTTGTGGCCGAGCCGCAGCACGGCCACGATGTCGGCGACGGCCTTCACGTCCGCCATGTTGTGGCTGATCATGATCACGCCGTGGCCGCGCTCGCGGAGCCGCTCGATGAGGTTGAGCACCTCGGCCGTCTGCGCCACACCGAGGGCGGCGGTGGGCTCGTCCAGGATCACGATCTTGGGATCGCCCAGCAGCGACCGGGCGATGGCGACGGTCTGCCGCTGCCCGCCGGAGAGCGAGGCGACGGGGAGCCGCACCGTCGGGATCTTGGCGGACAGCTGCCGCAGCAGCTCCCACGAGCGGACCTCCATGGCCACGTCGTCGAGGCGTAGCCCGCGCAGCTCGTGGCCGAGGAAGAGGTTTTCGATCACGTTGAGGTTCTCGCACAGCGCGAGATCCTGGAAGACCGTGGCGATGCCGAGCTGGTGGGCTGCGGCCGGGTCCGGGATGCTGACCTCGTTGCCCTCGAATCTGATGCTCCCGGAGTCCGGAGCGTGGACCCCGGAGAGGATCTTCACGAGGGTCGACTTGCCGGCGCCGTTGTCGCCGACGATCGCCACCACCTGGCCTGCGGCCACGTCGAGGTCGATGTCGGTCAGGGCGGCGACGGCGCCGAACGTCTTGGTGATACCGCGGAGCGACAGCACGGTGTCGGCCCCGGTTTCCGGAAGTTGGCTGGTCGGCGTTGGCGACATGGCGGTCCTTCGGGGGCTGGTGGGACGGTGGTTCCGGGGGCCGGGGCGGTGGTGCGGGTCCGGCCCCTCGTCATCGTGGCGACGAGGGGCCGGACCCGGCTACTTGATGCCGAGCTTGTCGCAGGCGGCCTTGTACTCCGCGGTGCAGACGTCGGCTGCCTTCAGCGCGCCGTCCGGACCGAACATCACCTCGGCGACGTTCTGCTGCGTCACGACCGTCGGGGTGAAGAGCTTCGACGGCGTGTCGAAGAGGGTGGTCTCGCCCGCCGGCGGCGTGCCCTGGACGAACTTGTACGCGATGTCGGCGGCCGCCTCGGCCACGATCTTGATCGGCTTCGAGATCGTGTTGTACTGGTCCCCGGCGATGATGCGCTGGATCGCGGCCAACTCCGCGTCGTTGCCGGTCACCGGCGGGACCTTCGCGCCGGCGGCCTTGAAGGCGGCGATCGCGCCGCCACCGGTGCCGTCGTTGGCGGCCACCACGCCGGCGACCTGGCCCGGGAACTGGGTGATCTGTCCGCTCACCCACTCCTGCGCCTTGCTCGGCTGCCAGCCCGGGGTGTCGTACTCGGCCAGCAGCTTGAACCCGCTCGGGTCCACGGCGGAGTGGATGCCCTTCTTGATCAGGCCGGCGGCGGCGTCGGTGGGCGAGCCGTTGACCTCGAGGATGCCGCCCTGCGCGTTGGTCTCCTTTAGGTGGTCCACTAGGGACTGGGCGATGAGGGAGCCGATCTTCTCGTTGTCGAAGGAGACGTAGTAGTCGGCCTTCGCGCCCGGGATGGGCCGGTCGTAGGCGATGACCGGGACCTTCTGGGCCTGCGCCGACTTCACGATGGTGGCGGCGGCGGCGGAGTCGACCGGGTCGAGCACGATCGCCTTGACGCCCTGGGCGAGGACGGAGTTCGCCTGCTGCTGCTGCTTCGACGCGTCAGCTCCGGCGTTCTGGTAAAGCACCTCGCACGTGGGGCAGAGCTTCTTCATCTTGGCCTTGAAAAGCGGAGCGTCGTACTGCTCGTATCGGGTCGACGCGATGTCCGGCATCAGGAACGCGATCTTCGCGTGCTCCGCGCCCGTGCCGGAACCGCCGCCGGCGTCGTCGGTGGAGGCGCAGGCGGCGAGGGACGGGGCGGCGAGCAGCGTCGCGGCGACGGCGACGAGTGCCCGCAGGGGAATTCTCTTCATGACGCACTCCTCAGGTGGTCCGGCCGTACCCCGGTTCGGGGGGTGGTGGGTACGCGCCGGCGTCGGCTGCCATCCCGAACGGTCCGACAAGACCGTCGGGCAGTCCGTGACGACGAGGGTCGCTCGTGTTACGGACCAAACACCAGCGGCGACAGGGATGTCAAGTACCTGCCATAAACCAGCGCGACTGTGATGTCGGGTAGCAAGATCCGGGCGCAGAACGACGGAATCGGGCGTGTACTGGCCTACAGAGCGCGTGTTATGTTCTCACCAACATCACACGGTGTGTTACGCCGAGCGCCGCCCCGAAGCGCCGGAGACGGACGGGGTAGGTTGCGGCATGCGCCGGCCGGCGCGAACGGGATCCCCACCCTGGACCGGCTCGGCACCCACGACAGGAGGCAGCCCGGTGGCCCACGATGTCGCCAGCGTCCACACCCTGCCGGAGGCAGGCCCGCCGCTGAGCCCCCGCGAGCGGCGCGAGCAGATTCGCCGGCGGGTCATCGACGAGGGCTTCGTCAAGATCGAAGACCTCGCCCAGGCGCAGGGCGTAAGCCTGATGACCATCCATCGCGACCTCGACGCGCTGCAGAGCGAGGGCTGGCTGCGCAAGGTGCGCGGCGGCGCGACCGCGCAACCCTCCGCCGTCCACCACGGCGACGTACGCCACCGGGTGCAGGCGATGGCGGCCGAGAAGCGGGACCTCGCCCACGCGGCACTCGAACTCGTCACCCCGGGCGCCGCCATCATGGTCGATGAGAGCACCACCGGGCTGGCGGTCGCGGAACTGCTACCGAGCCGCGGCCCACTGACCGTCATCAGCAACTTCCTTGCCGTGCTGAAGCTGCTCGCCGGTGAGCCGGGAGTCGACCTCATCGGTCTCGGGGGCGCCTACTACCCAGCGTACGACGCCTTCCTCGGCATGCAGACCACCGACGCCATCCGGTCACTACGGGCCGACGTACTGTTCATGTCCACCACCGCGGTGACCGACGGGCACTGCTACCACCAGTCACAGGAGACGGTGGCCGTCAAGCGCGCGCTGATGGAGGCCGCCAGCCGCCGGGTGCTGCTCATCGACCACAGCAAGTTTACGAAGAACGGTCTGCACCAGCTCGCGCCGCTGACGGCGTTCGACCTGGTCATCGTGGACGCCAACGCGAGCGAATCCCAGCTCGCCCCACTCCGGGCCCAGGGCGTCCCCCTCAAGATCGCCGATCGCACCGCCTGAGGCCGGACTGACCGGCGGTGGACGCGGCTGCCGGGCAGCCGCGGGTCAGGCGAGCAGGCGCTTGAGGTGGTAGCGGTGCACCTCGGTGCTGCCGTGGACGTTGTTCACGTCCTCGGCGGCGGAGATCAGTTCCCAGCCTTCCCGGCCGGAACGGTTGGGTGCGCGATCCCGGTGTCCCGTAGGCGGTCACGTCGGTGTGTCACCCGTCCAGGCCGGTACCAGGCGAACGAGACGTGGAAATTGCGGCCCAATCCCCGATAGCGGCGGGAGGTCGAGATCTTGGACCTGGTGGCGCGGGGCCTGGGCAACCAGGCGATCGGGCGGAAGCTGTCCATCGCTGTCAGTCCTCGAGACTCACCGGTTCGGCGCTGTGGTCGTGCTGCCCCAGCCGGGGGACCTCCTCGTGCTGGCCCCGTTCCGGCTGGCGACGCGGTTGCTGATCGCGTTTCCGGGACGGCGAGTTCAGCGTTGTGGGCCGGTCCGGGCCGCGGTGCAGTACGGGCTGGCCGGATGCCGCCAGCGCGGCGGGGCGCCGGCCCAGCACGGGCGCGCCCAAAATGAGCGCAAAACGCTGTACGCCCAGGCTGACAAAATTCTCTGGGACGACGCGGTCGGCATCTTCACGGTGGATTTGAAGAACAATTACGCCATTCGTGAGGACGTCCAGAGATTCGAGATTCCGGTCACCGGGCGACCGGACTTCTCGCAGGTGTCCGTCGGATAGGCGTGAAGACGCTCGGTATGGAGGTCCACGCACGATCCCCGGTGGCCCGTGTCGCCGGGGATCGTGCGCGTTCGGCACCTGCCGAAAGAAGCGGGGACGGATGTTAAGTTAACGCCCTGGTGTCCCGTCAGGTTCGATGGATGCGCGGTGTAACGCCTTGGATTGTTGGCTGCGACGCGCCATCTAGATCTCCGAACTGCTCGACAGCTAGGGTTCTGCGGGCTGTGGCAGCGACCGCCGTCGATCGTAGGTGGCGACTCCCGATGATAAGTCCATTGTGAAGTTAGCGCAGATCATGTTAACGTTTGGCGTCAATCCCAGCGTAGGAGACATTCCATGCGTCGAATCCGTTCCCTCCGCCCCTTGGCACTTGCTGGTATTACCGCCCTGGCCGCCTTCTGCGCGCAGACAGCGGCCGTCCCCACCGCCCGGGCCGCCCTCAAAGAGCCCGCCCGCAGCGCCTGCCGTAACGCCGCCGAGGTACCGGTCAAGACGGGCGCCGTCTTCAACGACCCTGTCGCGGGCACCCCGACCGCCGTTGTGGAACGCGTCTGCTCACTGATCAAGCAGTCCGCGGTCGGGTCCTCGATCGAGATCGCCGAGTTCGTCGTCTCGGGCGACGCCGGCGCCGACTACGCGGCGGTGCTGCTGGACGCTTACCGCCGAGGCGTCGCGGTACGCATGGTCATGGACGGCTATCAGATCAACAACCCCGCCGCTGCGGAGCTGATGCGCACCCTCGGTACCGACGAGTCGACCACCTCCTGGGTGCACGTCTGCAGCCACCTGAGCCCGGAAGGCAACACCACGTCCTGCCAGGGCACCAAGGGCATGCACAACAAGTTCGCGCTCTTCGCCGAGACCGGCGGCCAGCGCGACGTCGTCGTACAGGCCTCGAACAACATCACCGACGTCAACTCCACCAGCTACTGGAACAACCTGGTCGTGCTGCCCGGTAACAGCAAGCTCTTCGCTGGGTACGGGAAGTACTTCGACGACCTTGCCGCCGAGGTACAAAACCCTGACTACGACACCACCGTCACCACCGGCATGCGGGGCGGCCAGGTCACAGCCCAGTTCTACCCGGTCGCCGACCGGGACCCGATCGCTCAGCGGCTTCACCAGGTCGGCTGCAAGACCGAGGGCCGCACCAGGGTGGAAATCGGCCAGTCCGAATGGGATGACAGCCGGCTCGCGATCGTCGACGAGCTCGCCGCGCTGAAGGCCGCGGGATGCCAGGTGCGCGTTGTGCACGGCCTGGCCGACGACGCGGTCACCGCCGCGCTGGACGCCGCCGGCATCGAGCGCCGGGTGCTCGACGGATCAAGCCTCGCCGGCCGCATCCACTCCAAGTACATCGTGGTCACCGACCCGACCGGCCTCGGCTCGAGCCAGGGCTGGGTGATGACCGGCAGCCACAACTTCAACGCCACCTCCTTGCAACGCAACGACGAGGCGATGGTTGAGCTCTCCGAGCACAGCATCGTCGAGGCGTACGCCGCCAACTTCGCGCGGCTGTGGGAGGTCGGCGCGGTCGCCGGAGACTGAGCCGGGTATTACGGAACGAGGATGACAGAGCGGCGCCGGCGAGAAGCCGGCGCCGCTCCTCATTGATCACCACGACAGCGACCTCCTGCCGCGACCTGAGAACCAGGGCTCAGGGCGGCGCCGCGCGCCCGGGCAGGAAGCGGCCCCGGTGCGCGGTGTTTCGCGGGCCCCGTGACGCCGGTCAGCGCCCAGCCAGCCAGTCGGCGACGGCGTCGGAAGAGTGAGGTGCGGCCCGCTCAGCGGTCTGTCGCGTGGCGCCGGCCAGGTGCGGGGTCAGTACCACCCGCGGGGCGGTGCGAAGCCGGGAACCGGCCGGTAGCGGCTCGGCGTCGAACACGTCGAACGCGGCGCCGAGGTGACCGTGCTCCAATGCGTCCACGACGGCGTCGTAGTCGAGCAGCCCACCCCGCGCGGTGTTCACGAGTACCGCGCCGCGCGGCAGACGGGCAAGTTCTTTGGCTCCGATCAGGTTCCGTGTCTCCTCGGTCAGCCGGGCGTGCAGGCTGAGCACCTCGGACCGTTCGAGCAGCTCGTCCAGTCCGACCGCGCTCGCTCCGTCCGGGCGGACGGATCCGTGTACGGGTCGTGCACCAGCACGGTCGCGTCGAAGGCGCGCAGGATGCGGCGGACCCGGCGGCCGATCGCGCCGAAACCGACGAGTCCGGCGGTGGTGCCGGCCAGCTCCGTGCCGACCTGGTCGAGCGCGTACAGGTTGCTACGCCACTCGCCGGCCGGTGCGGAGGCGTGGTTGTCGGGGACGTTGCCTATCGCGGCGAGTAGCAACGCGACGGTGTGCTCGGCGGCGGCCACGGGGCGCCGTTGCATTATCTGATCGGGAGACGTGGTACGCCCGGGTCGGGTCCGCGGTCAGACCACCCGGGCGAGTTCACTGAACGCCGAAGCGACTCGGAGCTTGGGCTGACTGTCGAGCCCGAGTTCGTAGTGTCCGCGGCGGAGATTCTGCATGAACGCGTGTCCGGCGATGATCACTTGTGCGGTCCGGTCGGTCCGGAGCCCACGCATCGGTCGTAACCGCTGCTTGAGCTGACTGTGATCGGCCTCGATCGGATTGTTCGCGTACGGCTCGACATGGTGCCAGGCCGAGGGGATCAGGTCGTCGAGCACGGCGGCGTAGACCGGGGCGGCGTCGGTGACGACCTCGCTGAGTGTCACCTTCAGCACCCGCAGGGCCTTCCGGAAGAACCGCCGGGCAGCGGCGGCATCACGGCGGGCCGAGACGAGCACGTCGATGACCTGCCCGTGCTGGTCGACCGCCCGGTAGACGTAGCGCCACACGCCGTTGACCTTGACGTAAGTCTCGTCGACGAACCACCGGTCACCGGGCGAGTGGCGAGCGAACCCGGCCGCGTCTGCCAGCAACGGGGTGAACCGTTGCACCCACCGGAAGACGGTGACGTGGTCAACCTCGACACCGCGCTCAGCCAGGAGTTCCTCCACATCCCGGTAGGACAGGTTGTAGCGCAGGTACCAGCGGACCGCGACGACGATCACCTCCGCCGGGGAGCGGAACCCGGTGAACGCCGATCTCGGCGGCGACCAACGGCGACGACGGCTCGACAGCTGCACCCATCAAGCGTGCCTGGTCCCCGGACACGGGCAACGCAACAGGCCCGCTGGGAGTCCTGCCCTGGGCGGAGCTGCCCGGGATCAGTCCCGTACCCAGGTGAAGGTGACCCGGGCGCCGGTTGGAAGTCGGTCTAGGTCGTTCAGCTCCAGCACGCCGGTGATCGCGCCGAACAGCTTGGCTTTGCGTAGCCGGAGCTGTCCCTCGGGGAGCTGGTAGCGGTAAAGCCCGTTGGCGTCGGTGCGCTTGCTGTCCTGCACCGCGATGGTCCAGTCCCCGTCCTTCGCGTGCAGGCCCAGCTCCTTGCGCCAGGTCAGGCCGGTGCCGAGGTTCAGCACGAACTCCACTTCGTCCGCCGGCTTCGCCCCGGCCTCGATCCGGTAGTCGACCGCGTCGTGGTCGCGGGTGATCAGCTGCCCCGCCGGCCGCTCCGACCAAGCCGGTAGGTGAGAGGCCGGCAGCGGGCTACCCTTTGGAAGGGCGGCCAGGGACCCGTCCGGCACCACACCGACCCGGTCCCAGCGCAGCCCGAGCGCGGTGAACGTGACCGGGTCCGGCACGTGCCGCAGCATGCCGTCGACCACCAGGTAGACCGGATCCTGGTGCTCCTCGCGCAGCGCCGTGCCGTCCACCGGCACCGGACGCAGCGCCCGCAGCGAGTCGCGCGGTAGCACGCGCACGTCGGCCCAGCTGAACCCGAGGCGGAGCAGGGTGTCCGGGTCGGGGATGTGGAAACCGTGCCCGCCATAGGTGACGTAGACCTCCGCGCGGTCGATCTCCCGGAGCAGGACGCGGTCCCCGGGCGCGTCGGCGACGTACGACGTCGATCCGTCCGGCAGCTCCACCACCTCGTTCCAGTGCAACCCCAGCCGGTCGAACTCCTGCGGGCCGGTCACCCAGAACTTCGCCCCGCCGTGCACCACATAAATCCGGGGGTCGGAGCGGTCGCTGAGCAGCTTCCCCCCGGCGAGGTACCACGGCAGCCGCGGCGCGTACCGCTCCACGAAGAAGCCGCGCCACTGGTCGCCGTTGCCCTGCCGCACCACCCGGTCGGCCGGGTCGTACGCGGTCTTGAACTCCAGCACGTCCTCCCGGCGGGAGTACCGGTTGTCCCAGATGAAGACCCGGGTCCGCTCGCCCTCTTCGTAGCCGTACGCCACCACCTGGTGGTCGTTGCCGAAGCCGCCCGGGTCGCGGGACTGGCACAGGCCCAGCGGCTGCGGGAGCCCCTGGTCGAGAAGCTGCTTGAGCTTGGGGAACTGCTCCTCCCGAGTCATCCGGGCCACGCCGATGCCGTTCAGCGTGGTCGGGTGGTCCGGCGTCCGCATGAACTGGAAGTACATCGGCCAGTTGTCGACGATGCTGGTGATCAGCCGGTCGTAGATGTAGTCGGCGACCGGGTTGCCGTCCGGGGGCAGGGCGCTGGCGGCGGGCACCGGCAGGCGCTGGTGCCAGTGGTCCAGGGCGGCGAACGCCATGCCGCCGCACCGGCCCTTGGTGTCGGTGATCGGCAGGCCGGCGATCTTGATGTGGTTGGTGAAGCCGTTGGTGAAGGCGTAGCCGTCCCGAGCCGGACGGAAGGATACTCGCATGAGAACTCTCCCGACGTTAGTAGGTGACCCGGACACCCATCCGGGTCCAGGTGGGGGGGCCGACGACGCCGTCGTCGGTGAGGCCGCGCATCCGCTGGTACCAGCGGTCCAACCGTCACCTCCGGTCTCTGCTCGGGCCACCGCTCCGCGGCGACTTCCACGCCGGCGTGCCGTCCCCGCGCCCTCGGCGGTACGGGCCGGGTTTCCTGCGCCCACTGTCGAAATCGCAGGTCGCGGCGGCAAGGGATGAGTCGGCTATCGGCGTCGCGAGCACCCAGGTAGCGGCCGGGCGCCGCCGATCGAGAAGGCGGGTCGCCGATTGGCGGGTTCACCCAGGCGGATCGGTGACCCTCGGGCGGTACATCGGCCGGCGGTCCGCCCGGCTGATCGGGCGGTCAGCCCGCCGGTTCCGCCAGGCGGGTCAGCCCGGCAGGTCGGTCGGCGCGGCCATCATCTGCCGACGAACGCTGCACAACTCAAAGTGGAGCTATCTCTTGGCCGACCTACTGGGCGGTCGAACGCCGCGGTGACGGTGACCGGGACCTCTCCGCCGCACGTTTCGTGTTGCCCGTCCGGCAGGGCGCCGAGACCCCCGTGCAGGAGTCAAGGGTATGTGGGCCGTCGCCTCGAGGCTGGTGAGCCCGTTGCGGCTGGCCACCGGATCCCGTCGACGAGCTGCCGATTTGAAGCTGGGGTCGACCGATGAGGACGAGGGCACCACCCGTGGATGGCGGCATCCGGCCACTCAGTCAACACGGCGAGTCCGTTTTGGGAGACGGGGGAGGAGGCCCGGGTGGCCGTTCGGCCACCACGACTGCCGGCTCTCTGACAACGGCGCGACTGGCACGCAGCGCCACGCCTAGCTTTTGAGGTCTTGATTGTTACTACTGTGGGGGGCACCGTGAAAAGAGCGCACGTCGTCACAGGCGGCACCGGCTTCGTCGGGCTGGCGCTCATCCTCGAGTTGCTGCAGCGTACCGACGACGACGTCGCGTGCCTGGTGCGGTCCGGTGCGCAGGACCCGGACACGCGGCTGCGGAGCCTGTTGATCAGCGCGGCGAGCGCCTACGGCCGGCGCGTTGACATCGGCGAGCGGCTGCGTACCGTCGCCGGTGACGTCAGCCGGCCGGACTGCGGCCTGGTCGAGCCGATCGGTGGCCCGATCGCGGACTTCTGGCACAGCGCGGCATCGCTGCGCTACGAGGAGTCCGCCGTGGCGGACATCTTCACCACTAACGTCGACGGCACCCGGCACGCACTCGACCTCGCCGACCGGCTCGGCGCCGCCGCCTTCAACTACGTCAGCACGGCGTATGTCGCGGGCACCCGCGACGGTCTGATCACGGAGCGGCTCATCGCGCCCGACGGCAGCAACAACGCGTACGAGCGCAGCAAGGCGGCGGCCGAAGCGCTGGTGCACGCCCACACCGGCACGGCCACGCGCATCCTGCGGCCCAGCATCGTGGTCGGCCACAGCCGCACCCGGGCGGTCGTCGGCAGCTACACCGGGATGTACGGGTTTCAGCGCCGGCTCGCCGCGTTCGCGCAGAACCTCTCGGTACACGCGCCGGAGCGGCTGCGCCGGCCAGTGCGGATGCTGGTCGATCCGGGCACGCCGCTGAACTTCGTCCCCGTTGACGCCGTGGTCGAGCAGATGGTGGGCATCGCCGCTTCGGGAAGCCCGGAACGCATCTTCCACCTCACCAACTCCACCCCGCCGGCCGCCGGGGACGTGCTGCGTCGGATCTTCGCGCTGGCCGGGTTGCCGGAACCGGAGTACGTCACCGACCGGTCCCAGCTCGACGACACCGACCGGGCGTTCGCGAAGGGTATCGAGTTCTACCGGTCGTACCTGGTCGGCGAGAAGCTCTTCGACCGGGTCAACAGCGACCAGGCGCTGGGCCGGCCCGACGCCGGGACGATGCTGTTCCCCGACGACGAGATCGTCGCCTACGGCCGCTGGTACCTCGACAACGTCCAGCGTCAGCGGCAGCCGGCCCCGCTGGGCCCGTCCCCGGCCGCGCAGTTCGCCGCGCCGGTCGGGGCGCCGCTCGCGGCGCCGGAGCCGGTCTGTCCGACCCGGATCGTCCTGCTCGGCGGCGGCTACACGTCGGTGTGGACGTACAAATCGCTGCGGCGGCGGCTGGGCCGGCAGGTGCGCCGGGGCGATGTGGAGATCGTCTTTGTGGACCCACTCGGCTACCACTCGTTTCATGGCTTCACCGCCGAGGTGCTCGGCGGCATCATCGCCGAGGGGCACGAGCGGAGCCCGCTGCGGACCACCTGCCCCTTGGCGCAGTTGGTCCGGGGCAGCGCGCAGCACGTCGACCTGGCCCGTCGCGAGGTCACCGTAGCGTTGGTCGGCACCGGCGAGGAGACCCTGACTCTGCGCTACGACCATCTCGTCATCGGCTGCGGCAGCCACGACGACCTGGCCCGCGTTCCGGGGCTGGCCGAGCACGGCTGGTCGCTGAAGGACCCGGGCGGGTCCGCCGCCGTACGGGAGCGGCTGTTGACGCAGGTGGAGTTGGCCGAGGCGAGCCCGAACGAACAGACCCGCCGCGAGATGCTCACGGTGGTCGTCGTCGGGGGCGGGTTCACCGGCGTGGAGATGTCGGCCACGGTCGCCGAGATTCTCCGCAGCCTGCGCCCCCGCTACCGGGTGCTGCGCGAGATCGAGCCGCAGGTGCATCTCGTGCACGGCGGCCACGAGTTGCTGCCGCAGTTGCGTCCCCGGTTCGCCCAGCTGGCCCGGTACGCGCAACGCCAGCTCACGGGGGCGGGCGTACGAGTGCATCTGCGGACCCGGGTGGTGCGGGTCGACGGGGACGGCGCGTACCTCGATGACGGCTCGGTGCTCGCCAGCGGCCTGGTCGTGTCGACGTTGGGCCAGGCGGTGGCCGCACTGCCCGGCACGGAGCGGCTGGAGTCGCGCGACGGCCGCCTGGTTACCGACGAGTACCTGCGGGTACGCGGGGCGGGCAGCCGAGTCTGGTCCGGTGGTGACCAAGCCCAAGTGCTGCATCCGGTCAAAGGAGAACCCTGCCCCGCCAACGCCCTCTGGGCCATCAAGCACGGGGTGTGGATCGGCGGGAACATCGCGGCGACGCTACGACGCAGGGCGCCGCGCCGGTTCACCTACCGCGGTCTCGGACAGGCGGCGAGCCTGGGGGTCGGCAAGGGCGCCGTCGAGCTGTACGGGGTGCAGGTCACCGGCTGGCTGGGCTGGCTGATGCGGGCCGGGTTCTTCCTCTGGTTCATGCCCTCCCGGCGGCAGGCCGTACGCAGCCTCGTCGACCTCCTCGGCACGCCCCTGCTGGGCCGGCGTCTCACCGCGCTGGCGACATCCGGCCAGCCGGTCCTGCACCGCGGCCCGGACCGATCCGAGGCGCTGAACCAGCCGTCCCGTCCGCTCGGTCAACGCGATCAGCAACCGCGTCGCCAGCCCGAACGGGACAGGAACGAGCAGGTTCCCCGGCTGGGCAGCACGAGCACAGTGCCCAACCCGTGAGCCTCGGGGACTGACAGCAGTCGAGTAATCAGGCGAACGGTTTCCGGAGTCAGCCCGCCCGCTGGCCAACGGGAGCCGTCCGCCCTGCTCATACCGGTTGGGGGCGGTCCAACAGCCGCCCGGGCGGCACTGTGCCCGATGTCGGGCTCAGTCACGGCCGAGGCCGCGGGCGCGGGCCTGACTGACCACCTCGCCCCGGTCGGCGGCGTGCAGCTTGCCCAGAATCGACATTCTGGACGCGCCAACTTCAGGTGTTGCCTGCGCCGCGATCCTGGGAGCCCTATGCGGCCCTGTTCGCGACACCGCCCGGCGCTCAGCAGGCGATCACCCATGCGCAGGGCCTCCAGCTTGCCGATCATGTCCTTGAGGTGATTGATGTGGGTCAGGTGCAGCCGGCATCACAGGGCGTGGTCGTCGGCGAACCGGCCGGCCAGCGCGAGGGTCAGATCGGGGCTCTTCTTGCGCATCACTCCTCGCGCCAGGTCGACGAGTTGTGCCTGCCGAGAATTCCATCCAGGCAGGTCAGGCGGCATGTTCGTACTCGTGAAGGATGCCGCCGAGGCGGTCACGTCGGTGGATGTGCAGGTGGGCGAGCCGGTCCGAATCGGTGATCGGATCTGGCAGCGGTGCGAGTGGTCGGGCGTTGGCGATGCCTTGGTGCGGCCGGTGCTCGTTATAGAAGATCTCGAACTCGCGCAGCACCTGCAGCAGGTGGCGTTGGTTCCAGATCAGTGTGCGGTCGAGCAGCTCCCGGCGGCAGGTCCTCACCGAGCGTTCCATGATCGCGTTCATTCGGGGCATCCGGACGCCGCTGCGCACGACCGTGATCCCCGCGTCGGCGAGGATCTGGTCGATCAGCGCCGGGTACTTCCCGTCCCGGTCGACCTGAAACAGCGGGCTGCCGGGCGTGGCTGCGCGAGCACACCGACCTGGCCGACACGATCCTCTACGTCGGCATCGGCTGGAGCGAGCAGCACCGCACCCACTGTGGGCCTCGAACCCGGGCACCGACATGCCGGTGAACCCGACGAACTGCCCGGTCACAACCACCTCGATGGCCCACAAACCGAACCCGTGCTGCTCGAAGCCGGCCTCGACACGGTCGACTGGCAAGTCACTGTCGCGGCGGGTGAGTGGCGCGGGGAACTGTTCCATGACCTCGGGGTCGGCGTTCATTTGCGCGAACGCTGTCCGGTCGGCCTCCCGCCAACGCCGCAGCCGCAGCCGCTTCGTCCCCAGCTCATGACCGTGACCCATCGCCGCCTCCTTACCGAGGACGTCTCCTGAACCGGTGGATCACATCCCGGACGGTGTCTTCGTCGGCCTGGACCAGCATCGCGATCACCGGGACGCGGTTCCTGCCGGCCGGGGCCAGCAGCATCGTCGCGCGCCGGAACCGCCCCGAGCTGGTGCTGCCCCGAGGCGCTACCCGCTGCAGTTCTTGCCCCTCCTGGTCGGTCAACCTAGGCACACGGAAAGGCTCAGCCACCACACCCCCAGCAGCCGGACCGGACGACACCACACCACCGCTGGAACACCTACTCGGTGACCCTACTGGTCAGAGCACTGGTGCTTGGCGGCCAGCAGCTGCAACTCCTGGAATTGCCGCTTGTCCGTGGGCTTCGGTTCGCACAGCATCCGGGCGACCTCGCTGACGCCGACGTCGCGCAGCAGCCCCGCCAGATGGTCGGGCGACCAGCGGTAGGCCGTCACCACCGAGTGGTCGAAGGACTGTGTCGGGATCGTGGGGTCGTCGGTGGCGTAGCAACTGATCAGCAGCTGGCCGCCGGGGGCCAGGACGCGGGCGAACTCCGCGATCACGGCCGGGAGGTCCTTCGGCGGGGTGTGGATGATCGAGGACCGCGAGAGCACCCCGCCCAGCGCGCCGTCCGCGATGTCGAGCGCTGCCATCGAGCCCACCTCGAACCGCAGATCCGGGTTGGCCTGCCGGGCCAGCTCAATCATCGCCGGTGAGGCATCGACGCCGAAGGCACGTAGCCCTAACCCCCGCAGATGAGCGGTGACATGCCCTGGCCCGCACCCCAGGTCTGCAACCTCGCCCTCACCACCAGCGCGCACGGACTCGGCGAACGCGGCAAGCAGTGCCCGCTCGAGTGGCCGGTCGCGCAGGGTGTCGGTGAACTGCTGCGCGTAGCGTGCGGCGACGGCGTCGTAGGCGTCGCGGGTGGCGGGCAGTGAGTCCAGTCCGATCATTCGGGGACCGTAACGGACGCCACTGACACGGGGACGGCGCCCGGCTCGATGCGAGCCGCATCGTGGTCAGGAAGGTCCAATCTGCCGTGCCGGGGCCGCAGCCCGGTGGACCTATCCGGTCATCGCACTAAGGGCTGTCTCGTAACTGTGTGGAGGCGTTGTCTGCGGCCGGGTGGGACTGCAAGACGAACGGTGTAACTCCTGATCAAGGAGCAGCACCTGGTGTCCGAAGGATCGATGGTCGCCGTGGATACTGCCGCGGTGGCGAAGAACGCGCCGGGACAACCGGCGGAGGGTGTGGACGCGGAGCTGGTCGCCCAGCTGGTGGAGCAGGCCCGTGCGGCGGGTCTGCAGCTGACCGGGGACGGTGGTCTGCTGCAGCAGCTCACGAAGCGGGTTCTGGAGTCGGCGCTCGAGGGTGAGATCACTGATCACCTGGGCTATGACAAGGGCGATCCGGTGGGCAAGAACGGCGGGAACTCCCGCAATGGTGTGCGGGCCAAGACGGTGCTGACTGACGTAGGCCCGGTCGAGATCGATGTGCCGCGCGACCGCGACGGGTCGTTTACGCCGCAGATCGTGAGGAAGCGCCAGCGCCGGTTGTCCGGGGTGGACGACATGGTGATCTCCCTGTCGGCCAAAGGCCTGACCACCGGAGAGATCCAGGCCCACCTGGCTGAGGTGTATGGCGCGGAGGTGTCACGGCAGACGATCTCGACGATCACCGACAAGGTCGTCGAGGGCATGACTGAGTGGCAGAACGGGCCCCTGGACCCGGTCTATCCGGTGATCTTCCTCGACGCGGTGCATGTGAAGATCCGCGATGGGAAGGTCGCCAACCGGCCCATCTACCTGGCCCTGGCCGTCAGGGTCGAGGGCACCCGGGACATCCTCGGTCTGTGGGCCGGCGACGGCGGCGAGGGCGCCAAGTTCTGGCTGCAGGTCCTCACGGTCATCGGCGGTGGGGCAATGGTTCGTGTGGCCCCTCGGACACCATCGAGGTCGCGGGACGGCCCGTGAGCTTCGCCGGCCCGGCCGGCGCTCAACGCGCCGGCATCGCCACGATCCACCAGGAGCTTGACCTGGTGGCCGGGCTGTCCATCGCGGAGAACATGTTCCTCGGCCGCGAGCCGCGCACCCGGGTGGGCACCGTCGACATCCGCCGGATGCGCCGGCAGGCCACGGACCACCTGCGTACGCTCGGCGCCGACCTCGACCCACGGCGGCTCGTCGGGTCGTTGCGCGTCGGCGAGCAGCAACTGGTCGAGATCGGCCGGGCGCTGTCGCTGGACGCGCGGGTGCTGATCATGGACGAGCCGACCGCCGCACTGGCGGACGCCGAGGTCGAACGACTCTTCGCGACGATCGCGGAGCTGCGCCGGGCCGGCGTGGGCATCGTCTACATCTCGCACCGGATGGCGGAGATCGAGGTCGTCGCGGACCGGGTCACCGTGCTACGCAACGGCAGCGTCGCGGGCAGCGTCGACCCGAAGACCGCCTCCCGCGACGACATCATCCAGCTGATGGTCGGCCGGTCGGTCGACGCGCTCTTCGGCGAGGGGCGCAACGAGCCCGGGGACGTGCTGCTCGACGTCCGTGAACTCGCCGTGACGCCACGCCGGCCGACACCCGGGCGCACCGAGCCGGCCGGTGTCGACCTCTCGGTGCGCGCCGGCGAGATCGTCGGACTCGCCGGGTTGATGGGCGCGGGCCGCACCGAGCTGCTCGAAACCCTCTTCGGTGCCGGGGGCTCCGGCCGCCGGGCCGGCCAGGTGACGATCGACGGCCACCCGTACCGGCCGCACGGCCCACGGACCGCGCTGGCGCGCGGGGTGGCGTTCGTCCCCGAGGACCGCCGCGGCGCCGGACTGATGCTCGAGCACTCGGTGACCGACAACGTCGTGCTCTCCGCGCTGTCGTCGCTGACGACGCTCGGCCTGGTACGCCGGCAGGCGGTGAGGCGGACCGTCGCCGGACAGCTCCGGGCCCTGGCGGTGAAGGCGGCCTCGCCCGCGGTCGCCACCGCCACGCTCTCCGGCGGCAACCAGCAGAAGGTCGTGTTCGCCAAGCAACTGCTGACGCGACCGCGGCTGCTGCTGCTCGACGAGCCGACCAGAGGCGTCGACATCGGGGCCAAGGCGGAGATCTACCGGCTGCTGCACCAACTCGCCGACACCGGCATGGCGATCCTGCTCGCCTCGTCCGAACTGCCGGAGCTGCTCAGCCTCTGTGACCGGGTGGTCGTCCTGCACCGCGGTCGCACCGTGGCCGCGCTTCCCCGCGCGTCCGCCACCCCACAAGCGATCCTCGCCGCGGCCAACGGGGACGATGCCAAGGAGGCCCCATGAACCCGCCCAGCCCCACCGCCGTCGCCGACGCGCCGCCCGAGACACCGCCCCGTCGCCGGCCGATCCGGCTGCCGCGGGACCGGCACGCGATCGTCGACAGCTTCTTCCGGTTCCAGAGCCTGTTCGGACTGGTCGCCGTCTTCGTCATCGCGATCGCCGTGTCGCCCGTCCGCAACGGCGAGAACGTCTTCCTCAGCTCCGGGAACCTGGCCAACATCGTCCGGGCGGTCTCGGAGATCGGCATCATCGCGGTCGGGATGACGTTCGTGATCCTGATCGGCGGGATCGACCTCTCCGTCGGGGCGGTGCTCGGGCTCGCCGCGGTCGGGTCGGCCACCCTGATGGTCGACAGCGGCATGGGCGTCCTCCCGACCGTCCTGATCGTGCTGTTCATCGGCGCCGCGTTCGGCGCCACCCAGGGTGCGATCGTCGCCCGGCTCGGCATCCAGTCGTTCATCGTCACCCTCGCCGGTCTGCAGGCGGCCCGCGGCATCGCCCGGATGTGGTCCGGTGGTCTGGGCATCCCCATCGCCTACGGCGACGGGCCGCAGGAGGCGCCGGAGTCGTTCTCGGTGCTGAGCGGATCGATCAACGGCATCCTTCCCGTGCCGGCGCTGCTGTTCCTCGCCATCGGCGTCGGCGCGCTGCTGGTGCTGCGCAGCACGGCCTTCGCCCGGCACGTGTACGCCATCGGCGGCAACGAGAAGGCGGCCCGGCTGTCCGGGGTGCCGGTCCGCCGGGTCCGCGTCACCGTGTTCGCGATCGCCGGCCTGCTCGCCGCGCTGGCCGGGATCATCCACGCCGGGCAGCTCAACCAGGGCAGCCCGAACGACGGCGCCGGCTACGAGCTGGACGCGATCGCGGCCGTGGTCATCGGCGGGACGAGCCTTGCCGGTGGCAGTGGATCGATGGGCGGCACCATCGCCGGCGCACTGCTGCTCGGGATCCTCAACAACATCCTCGCTCTCAACAACATCGACGCGAACGTGCAGCTGGTCGTCAAGGGCCTGGTCATCGTGGCTGCCGCCGCGTTGCAGAAGCTACGTCCTCGCATCGCCTGACCCACCACCCCATGGAGGAAACCATGCGTTACGCCCGAAGAGCCGCCACGATCCTGGCGCTGGCCGCGCTCGTCGCCACCTCGGCGTGCAGCGTCGAGGACGACCCCGGCAGCAGCAGCTCCGACGCCTCGGCGAAGTGCGGCAGCGGCAAGGACTTCCTGATCGGCATGTCCCAGGCCAACAACGCCGAGCCGTACCGGCAGGTCATGAACGACGACGTGAGCACCGCCGCGAAGTCCGTGCCCGGTTTCAAGGTGGTCGTCTCGGACGCCGCCCAGGACAACAGCAAGCAGGTGGCCGACGTGGAGAACTTCCTCTCCCAGGGCATCAACCTGCTGATCATCTCGCCGAACGAGGCGAAGCCGCTGACCGCGGTGGTCAAGAAGGCGTACGACCAGGGGATCCCGGTCGTCGTGCTGGACCGCAAGGTCGAGGGTGACGCCTACACGGCCTTCATCGGCGGGGACAACGTCGCGATCGGCAAGGCGGCGGGCGAGTACTACGCGAAGACGCTGCTGCCGCAGGGTGGCAAGGTCGTGGAGATCTCCGGCCTGCCCGGCTCCACCCCGGCCGCCGAGCGCGCCCAGGGCTTCCGGGAGGGCATCGCGAGCAACCCGAAGATCGAGATCGTGGCGAGCCAGACCGCCGAGTGGCTGCGGGAGAAGGGGCAGAGCGTCATGGACGCGATGCTCAAGGCGAACCCCGACATCGACGCGGTGTACTCGCACAACGACCCGATGGCGGAGGGTGCGTACCTCGCGGCGAAGGCGGCCGGCAAGGAGACCGCGATCAAGTTCACCGGGATCGACGCGCTGCCCGTCCCCTCGGGCGGCATCAAGGCCGTCGAGCAGGGTCGCCTCCAGGCGACGTTCCAGTACCCGACCGGCGGGCGTGAGGCGATCGACCTGGCCAAGAAGATCCTCGTCGACTGCGCCAAGGACGTCCCGAAGACGACCACCCTCGGCACCCAGCAGATCACCAAGGAGAACGCCGCGGAGGTCTACACCACGCTCGGCGGCAAGCAGTAGGGGCCCGAGCGCCGGTCCGCCGCCGGAAGCAGGCGGCGGACCGGGGCACCACCTCGCCACCCGTAGAGCTCTGGAGGTACGCATGCCCCGCCCACCGTCCCGCGTCGGTCGGCTGTCCGCGCTGCTCGCCCTCGCCCTGGGACTGATCGTGGCCCCGGCGCCGGCCCGGGCCGCCGACCCCGCCGGGTTGACCAACCAGCCGTACGAGAACCGATCCGTCCAGGTCACCGCCGGCGAGTTCGTGAACGTGTACGACCCCAGCGTCGGCGAGGACGAGCGCTGGTACTACAACGACCACACGATGGTCCGTGACCGCGCGACGGGCCTGTGGCACGTCTTCGCGATCACCCACGCCGAGCCGGCCAACCCGTTGGACGAGAAGTTCTTCGGCCATGCCACGGCGCCGTCACCCCGCGGCCCCTGGACGAAGCAGCCGTTCGCACTCGAGGCCGACCCGAGCGCGGGGGAGATGCACATCTGGGCGCCGTACGTGCTGTTCCACGGCGGCACCTACTACATGTTCTACGCCGGCGGCACCGCCGACCACGAGGCGTACCGGATGCACCTCGCCACGTCGAAGGACCTGACGACCTGGACGCGGCATCCGGGCAACCCGCTGTTCACCGACGGCTTCGACGGCCGGGACCCGATGGTGACCCGGGTGGGCAACCAGTGGGTCATGTACTACACCGCCAACAGCACCCCGGCCGGCGGCCACCACATCGTCGCCTACCGCACGAGCCGTGACCTCGTGCACTGGAGCGACCGGCGGACGGCCTTCGAGCACCCGGCCACCGGCACCTTCGGCGGGCCGACCGAGTCGCCGTTCGTGGTGCACCGCGGCGGCTCGTGGTATCTCTTCGTCTGCTGTGAGAGCGGCTACCAGGACACCCGCGTGTACCGCAGCGAGGACCCCTTCCACTTCACCGTCGACCAGCTCGCCGGCCGGATCGAGGCGCACGCCGCCGAGGTGGTCAAGGACGACTCCGGCACCGGCCAGTGGTACGTCACGGGCGCCGGCTGGGGTCAGAGCGGGCTCTGGTTGGCGCCGCTGAACTGGCGTACGCCGGTGGTGACGAAGGGCCGGCTCGTCAGCACGCCCTACTACCGGGCCGTCGTGCAGACCGCGCCGGAGTCCCGGCTGGTCTCCTACGAGGCCGACCCGACCGGCCGAGGGGCGTACCGGTCCCTGACGGACTCGTCGTTCCGTTCCACGGCGCCCTACCTCGCGGTCGGCACCTTCGGCCCCACCGACACGGCGGGGGCCGCCCGGAACGTGACGGTGTCGCCCGACGGCACGGACGTGCTCCTGGCCGGCATCCCGCTCGGCGACGAGCCGGTGACCGTCGACTGGCGCTTCCGGTTCGCACCGACCACGGTGGACGTGGACCTCGCCTGGCACGTGACCGGCCCGACCAGCGCGCCGGTCTGGGAGGCGGCCTGGAACGTCGACTCGGCCCTGCCGCGGCTCGCGGACCCTGCCGGCGCCGATCGCGACGGGGACGCGGCGGGCTTCACGCCGTGGACGCTCGCCACGGACGACACGACCACACTGGCGGTCGCGTACCGGGACGGGTCGGCCTGGAGCGAGGACAACCGCTGGTTCAACCGGCCGAGCGGCTCGGTCGCCTGGCAGCCCCTGTGGCAGCCGGGCGGGCGGTCGCTGCCGGTGGGCGACCTCGCCGGCGGCACGTGGCGCATCGGCGTGAGCGGTGCGCCTGCCGACACCGGGTTCGCAGACGCCCTGGCGGCCTCGCTCAACGGCGCGGCGTAGCCTCCGGCCCCGTCTCGTAGCCGAGGTGCCCGGTCCTCCCGGTCCGGCTGCCCGGCTACGAGACGGTCGGCCCGGCGAGCGCCTGAACTCGGCGCAGATCGGCTCGGCACCCCACGACGCCGAATCCGGCCATCGCTCGCTCGAGGTGCTCGGCCCGGTTGAGCCCGAGGGCGGACCGCTGTCCTGCGGCGAGGTGACGGCCGAGTTCGTGGTGGGCGCGCGCCAGATCGTAGGGCAGCTGGCGGCGCTCGGCTTCGCGGACCGCCCGGACCCACGCCCGCCGGGCGGGCTCGGCCCGGCCGTCGAGCCAGCGGTACCAGCCCAGGCAGATGAGGGCCCTCGGACGAGCCATGGGAAAGGTGCGGGCGTAGCGGCGCAGCCGGCGCAGGGCGACTCCGGTGGTCTCGCGCAGCTCGGCCGGCTCCGGCTCGCCCGCTCCGCGCGCCGACCCTCGACGCGGACCCGCCAGCTCGAGCAGCGCCAGACAGACCTCGGGAACGCCGGCGTGCGCCTCCACGGCGTACTGCTCGAACGACGGGTGCGGGCCGATCAGGTGGTCGGCGGTGCGGATGGCCTGCCACGCGTCTGACGGCTGCCCGGTGGCGAGGCGCTGGCGAGCGGTGGCGGCGTGGAGGCGGGCGGCGTCGATCCTGGCTGCCGCGGGCAGCAGCTGTGCGGCCTCCGCGGACCAGCCTGCCAGCGCCGGGTCGTCGGGGTCGGCGCGCAGGGCCGTCTCGATCAGGACGAGCAGACCCCAGAGGTGTACGACGGGATCGCGGCGGTCGCGGCCGGAGGCCATCGCCTCGGTGGCCGCTGCGGCCGCCTGCGAATAGCGGGCCGTGAGGTACCGGCTGACCGCGCTGATCAGAAGCACCTCATCGGCCCACCGGTGCATCGGTGTCCGGCGTCGGAGTTGCAGGACCCGATCGGCGCCGAGGTCGACCGCCGCCCAGTCGCCGACCCCGGTCCAGTGCAGCCCACCCACGATGCCGAGCCAGCAGGCGGTGAGCGGATCGTTGGTCCGGTCGATGGCGCCACTCGCGGCGCGAAGGTGGCGGCCCGCGAGGCGGTGCAGCCCCACGGTGCCGACGATCATCCCGAGACCGGCCTGCGCCCGGACGATGAGATCGAGGTCCCCAGCGCGTTCGGCGGCGTTCAGCGACGAGATCGACGCCGCGAGGATCGGGAAGTGCTCATCGAGCACCCAGTAGACCTCGGCGATCGTGAAGCAGGTCGCCGCGCGTTCCCGGGCTGCCTCGCGCCGGTCCGCACGCCGGTCGACGACACCACCCGGTCGCAGGCCGTCGAGCGTCCGGCGTGCCACCTGTGACGCGAGCATCCCGAGCCGGCCGGTCGTCGACGCCGGGACGCCGCCGCCCAGCAGATCCAGCGCCTGCTCCAGGTGGTGTCGCGCCGCGTTCGCTTCCCCGAGCTGCTGGTGCGTCTCGCCGAGCATGCGGTGCCAGCGGGCCCGCTGCAGGGTCGTGACCTGACGTTCCAGGGCGGCGCGGAAGAAGGCCTGAGCCTCCCGGAACCAGCCCAGGCGCTGGTACAGCGCCCACAGCCGGACCAGGTGGGCGTCCAGCGCGGTCGGGTCGGCGTCCAGGATGAGCCAGTCGGTGGCGGCGCGGAGGTTCTCCTGCTCGGCCTCCAGGCTCGGCCCGCCCTCGGCGCGGGCCTCGCCCGGCCGGGGGAGCAGCGCGACGTAGTGCTCGGCATGGCGCCACCGCGTCCGCGCCTCCTCCGCGGGGTCCGTGGCCAGGCTCTCGGCCGCGTACTGCCGGAGCAACTCGTGCATCTCGTAGCGGCCGTCCCCGTCGACCGCGATGAGCGACTGGTCGACCAGGCCGGCCAGCATCGGCAGTCCGGCGCCCGCCACGGCGCTGGCGGCCTCGAGGTCGAAGCTGCGGCGCAGCACCGACAACCGACGTAAGGTCCAGCGTTCCTCGTCGGTCAGCAGCTGCCACGACCAGTCGATCACCGAGCGCAGGCTGCGGTGCCGCCGCTCCACGTCAGGTGCCGTGGTCTCCAGCAGTTCGAGCCCGTCGGCGAGCCGATCGGCGATGGCGGCCGGGCTGGCGGACCGCACCCAGCGGGCGGCCAGCTCGATGGCCAGCGGCACGCCGGCGACCAGCCGGCACACTCGACCGACTCCCTCGGCGCCGACGGCGGCGGGGAAGCCGGGACGCAGCAGCCGGGCCCGCTCCTGGAAGAGCTGCACCGCCTCGTAGCCGGCGGCGTCCGCGTCGGCGTCCGGCGGTGGGTACGGCAGGCCGGGCACCTCGACCAGCCACTCCACGCCCAGCCCCAGCGGCCGCCTGGAGGTCACCAGCAGCTGGGTGCCCGGTGCCCGTCGCAGCAGTTCGGCGAGCACTCCGGCGGCGTCGCGGAGGTGCTCCAGGTTGTCGAGCACCAGCAGCAGTTCGCGGCCGGCGAGGTGGTCGGCGAGCAGGTCCAGCGGCTCGCGGGGCACGGCCAGCTCTATCTCGAGCGCGCGGGCGAGATCGGCGACGACCAGATCGGCGGCCTCGTCCGGGCGGGCCGGGCTGGTTCCCACGAACGACACGAATACCGTTCCGTCACGATGACGCTCCTGCCGGTGCGCGGCGACCTCCACCGCCAGCCGGGTCTTGCCGATCCCGCCGGGGCCCACGAGGGTCACGAGCCGGCACGCGGGATCGTCGAGGAGCTCGTGCAGGCGCGCCAGCTCCTTCTCCCGACCGACCAGCGCGGTGAGCGGGCGAGGCAGATCGGTCGTCGGCGACCCGGCCGCCGGGGCCCGGTCCTCCCGCCCGGCTGCCGCGGGCGGGAGGACACCCAGCGCTGTGAAACCACGGGTGCCGGCGATCTCGTCACGCAGGGCGAGCGTGTCCGCCGCCGGCTCAATGCCCAGCTCCTCCCGGAGGAGGTAGCGGCAGGTCTCGTACTGGGCGAGCGCGGCGCTGCGCTGACCGCCCAGGGCCAGGAACCACATCAACGCGCGGTGTGCCTCCTCGTGCAGCCGCTCCAGCTGCAGCAGGCGGCGGGTCACCTCGATCCCGCCGGCGGCATCCCGCCGCTCGGTGGCCCGCTGCACGGCACGGTCCATGAGTGCGAGCATGTCCGCTCGAGCAGCGGCGCGCCGCTCGGCCAGCCATTCGTCGAAAAGCGGGGCACCGGGGACGTCGAAACCGTCGAGAAAGTCGCCTCGGCAGAGCCGGACGGCCTCCAGCAGCTCTTCGTCGTCCCGGTGGGAGGCGGCCACCCGGCCCACCTCCGCAACGTCGACCCACACCTGCCGGCTGTCCGCCAGCGCGATGGTCTGCCTGCTCACTGCCACGTGCTCCGGGACGACCCGGCGCAGCTTGGTCAGCACCAGCCGCAGATTGGCCCGGGCCGTCGGCTCCGGAAGGTCGCTCCAGAGCAACCCGGCCAGCGCCGAGCGTGAGTGTGCGGTGCCGGTGACCGCCAGATAGAACAGGAGCGCCGTCGCCTTGGCGGAGGCCAGCTCCACCAGGGGACGCCCGTCGACCGTCAGCTCGGCCCCGCCGAGCACCCGGACACGCAGCTGTTGGTCCCGCATAGCCACCACCGTCGTCGTCCGGGGAGAACTCTATCGCGATCCACGCGGGGAAAACGGTCGGGAAACGGTCTGCACACGCCGGCTCCCTACGGTCGGGTCATGAGTGTCGGAACCCGGCCCACCAGCGGCAACCCGCCCCCGGTTGGTGCCGGCGCCAACGGTGAAGGAGTCACCATGGCAGTCGTCCACCCGTCCCGCAGCGACCTGCCCGACGTCCCGGTCGGCGGGACCAGCGTGCAATCGCTCGTACTGCGGCACGCCGCCCGCCTCGGCGACAAGCCGGCCCTGGTCGACGGCGCGACCGGCCGCGCGATCAGCTACCGCCAGCTCGCCGCCGGTGTGGAGCGGATCGCGGCCGGTCTGGTCGCCCGAGGTTTCGCGGCGGGGGACGTCGTGGCCCTCTACAGCCCCAATCTGCCCGAGTACGCCCTGGCGGCCTACGGAACGATGGCGGCCGGCGGGATCGTCACCGGCGCCAACCCGACGCTCACCGTCGAGGAACTGGCCGGCCAGCTCGCCGACGCCGCGGCGCGGTTGCTGGTCACCGTGCCGCCGTTCCTGGACCGCGCGATGGCAGCCGCCGAGCTGGCCGGCGTCGAGGAGGTGCTGGTCTTCGGGGAGGCGGCGGGCGCGACGCCGTTCCGCCAGCTGATCGCCCACCACCATCCGCCGGTGGAGGTGGCGATCCACCCCGACAGCGAACTCGCCGCCCTGCCCTACTCGAGCGGCACGACCGGTCTGCCCAAGGGAGTGGAACTGACCCACTCGAGCCTGGTGACGAACGTCCGCCAGAGCCAGGCGGTGATGGGTTTCCGTGAGGACGACGTGGTCCTCGCCGCGGCGCCGTTCTTCCACGTCATGGGGTTCAACGTCCTGTTGCCCTGCAGCCTGGCGGCGGGCGCCACCGTCGTCACCCTGGCTCGCTTCGACCTCGAGGCCTTCCTTCAGGCGATCGAGGAGCACCGGGCGACGGTCACCATCGTGTCACCGCCGATGGCCATGGCGCTGGCCGACCATCCGCTGGTGGACGACCACGACCTGTCCTCGCTGAGGAGCCTCGGCGTGGGCGCGGCACCTCTCGCCGCCGAGGTGGAACAGCGGTGCGCTGAGCGGCTGGGCTGCGTGGTCAGTCAGGGCCTCGGGATGACGGAAGCGGCCGCCATGGTCACGGTCGGCCCACTCGACGAGCCGCGGCGCGGGTCGGTCGGCCGCCTGGTGCCCAACACCGAGGCGCGCGTCGTCGACCCGGACGGCGGCGCCGACGTCGGTGCCGGGCGCGCCGGCGAGCTGTGGATCCGTGGCCCGCAGCTCATGCGGGGCTACCGCGACCGTCCGGAGGCCACGGCCGCCACCATCGACGCCGACGGCTGGCTGCACACCGGGGACCTCTGCTACTTCGACGAGGACGGCTACCTGTACGTGATCGACCGGCTGAAGGAACTGATCAAGTACCAGGGGTACCAGGTCGCACCGGCCGAGCTGGAGCACCTGCTCCTCACCCACCCGGCGGTCGCCGACGTGGCCGTGGTGCCCCGGCCCGACCCGGACGCCGGCGAGGTGCCGGTCGCGCACGTGGTGCTGCGGGGACCGGCGACCGCTGAGGAGCTGCTGGCCTACGTGGCCGAGCGGGTCGCCCCCTACAAGCGGCTCCGTGCCGTCCGGTTCACCCCGTCGGTGCCGAGGGCGCCGTCGGGCAAGCTGTCGCGGCGGGTGCTGGTCGAGGCCGAGCGCATCCGGTCGGAACGATGAACATCCGGGTGGCCGCGGCCGTCGGCCGTGGTCTGCCGGTGGAACCCCGTCGATCGGCCCGAGCGGCGGCACCGGCATGAACGACATCGGGGTGGCGCAGGCGGTCCGGCCACCGGACCGCGTTCGGGCGGGGCGCCGAGGGCTCAGGACGTGGAGTTTCAGCGTCGCCGCCACGGCGGCATCGGCCTATGCGCTGGAGGCGGCTGTGGTGGCGGCAGGAGCAGGTCTGGTCGCCTCCGGGTTGCTCAGCGGCCTCGATCACCAGTGGCTGATGGCATTTCTGGTCGCGAGCTACACCGTCTGGGGGTTCGGCCTGCACGCCGGTGTGCGAGCGAACTGGACGCTCCTGACGACGACGGGAACCAGCACCAACGTGCTGTCCAAGGCGGCGAGCGACGTGGTTCGGCGCATGACGAGCAGCGCCCGGGCACCGCGCCTGGCGGCGGCCGTCGGATACGCCGGTACGGAGGTCGCCAAGGAAGTGCCCTACTACGCGGGCGCCTTCGGGGTCGCCGCGGTCACCGACTCGATCACGTCGCACGAGGCACTCGTGTTCCTCGGCGGGGCAAACCTCGGCGCCGCGCTGTACGAGTACGGGCTCGCCCGTCTCACCCGAGCCTTCCTCCTGCGCCGTCGCCGCAGGTATGCGTCGTTCGACACGGACTGGGCGCCGGCCGAGTACCTTGCCGACTACTACCGCACCCTCGAATCGGACGAGATCGCCACCATCGCGTTCTTCGTCGAGGCGATGCGCCACGCGGAACGCGGTCAGCCCGTGTTGTTCGTCGGGGTCGGGCCCACCCTGCACCACGTGTTCGCGGCCGCCGAGGTGGCGTCGGAGATCCACCTGGGCGACTACCTGCCGGCGAACCTCAGCGAGATCCAGCGGTGGATCGACCGCGAACCCGATGCCCACGACTGGCGACCGTTCGTCCGCTACACCCTGCAGTGCGAGGGGGTCAGCTGCCCGACCGACGAGGACGTGGCGACCCGCGAGGATCTCACCAGGGCGAAGATCACCGCGCTGATCCGGGTGGACGGCCGGCGACCCCGCCCGGTGGACCGCCTCTACGCGACGGTGGTGAGCGCCTACTGTGCGGACTCCGCCACCGGCGACCGGGCGGTCTGGCAGCTCCTCATGCGCCACATCACCGGCCTGGTCCGCCCCGGGGGTCTCTTCGTCACCGCGGCCCTGCGCCGATGCCGCGGCTACACCGTCGGGGGGAGGACGTTTCCCAGCGCGGATGTCGACGAACACGACCTCCGGGCGGTGCTGCGGCCCGAATTCGGGCCGCTGGACGGGTTGATCGAGGTCCGGCAGGTCGCCCAGGAGAGCGCACACGGCTATGCGGCGATCGTCCTGTGCCGGGCCCGCAGGCGGGATGCGGGGGCCTGCGGGTGTTCGACCGTGGCGAGGCGGCGCCGCGAGAACGGAGAGGTGGCTGCGCGGGGCTATTGTGCGGCGCGCCGATGCGCGGCGCGTTCGTGCAGCAGCCGCATCTCCTCGTCGAGTGGAGCGACCGGGCCGGAAACCGGGAGAGCGGGCGCGACGGCGGTGACGGGAAGCACGGCCACCGGCCCGGCCGGCAGGCCCCACTCCGCTCGCCAGGTGGCGAGCTGCGAGCTCGATGCGGCGTAGACGATGCGGCCGAGTCCCACCCAGGCATGGGCGGCCGCGCACATCGGGCAGTGCTCGCCTGAGGTGTAGACGGTCGCGGTGGCTCGCGCGGCCGGCGGCAGGTGTGCGGCCGCCCACTGCGCCAGGGCGAGCTCAGGATGCGCCGTGGGGTCCGCCGAGGACGTCTCCCGGTTCCGGGCCTCCGCCAGCACGTCTCCGCCCGGGCCGACCAGGACCGACCCGAACGGGTCGTCGCCCGCTGCCAGTGCTTCTGCGGCCAGCGCTACGCAACGCCGGAGATGCGTGATGTCCTGTCGGTCGGTCGTCATGGCCGGCTCTCCTTCCGAGGGTGCGAGCACCGCCAGCTTCGCAGACCCGGCGAGCGCCTCGAGAGGGTGGCTCGCGGTGGCCGCCGGCCCGACCGTTCGCCGCAGGTCAGGCACCGCTCGCCGCAGTGGATCGACCGTTCCCGGCCACTGTGCCGTCGCTCAGCTCGCGGCCATGACCAGCGAGAACTACAGTCGGCTGGAGCACCACCGGATAGATCGCGACAGATGTCACGGTGAGGAGCGAGTCGATGGCCAACCCTGCCGGCGTCGAGGTCACCGGGCCGATGCACCCCCGGTACGGCGACATCCTCACCCCCGAGGCGTTGAGCTTCCTCGCCGACCTGCACCGCGCCTTCGACGCCCGCCGTCGCGAACTGCTCGACCGGCGCAAGCGGCGCGAGGCCGAGCTCGCCGGAGGCGCGCTGTTCGACTTCCTCCCCGAGACCCGGGAGATCCGCGAGTCCGACTGGCGGGTCGCCGAACCCGCGCCGGGCCTGGTCGACCGCCGGGTGGAGATCACCGGCCCGACGGACGCCAAGATGACCATCAACGCGCTCAACTCCGGGGCGAAGGTGTGGCTGGCCGACCACGAGGACGCCAACACCCCGCTCTGGGAGAACGTCATCGCAGGCCAGCTCAACCTGCGTGACGCGATCGACCGTAAGCTCGACTTCACCTCGCCGGACGGCAAGCAGTACGCCCTGCACGACGGTGAGCTGGCCACCATCGTGGTCCGGCCGCGCGGCTGGCACCTCACCGAGAAGCACATCCTGGTCGACGGCGAGCGCACCTCCGGCAGCCTGGTCGACTTCGGCCTCTACTTCTTCCACTGCGCCCGCCGGCAGCTCGACCGCGGCGCCGGACCCTACTTCTACCTGCCCAAGATGGAGAGCCATTTCGAGGCGCGACTGTGGAACGACGTGTTCCTGCTCGCGCAGGAGCGCCTCGGCATCCCGCGCGGCACCATCCGGGCCACCGTGCTCATCGAGACGTTCCCGGCCGCGTTCGAGATGGACGAGATCCTCTACGAGTTGCGCGAGCACTCCGCCGGGCTGAACGCCGGCCGGTGGGACTACATGTTCAGCGTGATCAAGAAGTTCCGCACCCGGGGCGACGACTTCCTGCTGCCCGACCGGAACTCGGTGACCATGACCGTGCCGTTCATGCGCGCGTACACCGAACTGCTGGTGCGGACCTGCCACCGGCGGGGGGCGCACGCCATCGGCGGGATGGCCGCGTTCATTCCCAGCCGCCGTGACCGGCAGGTCAACGAGACGGCGCTGGCGAAGGTCCGGGACGACAAGACGCGGGAGGCGGGCGACGGGTTCGACGGCTCCTGGGTCGCCCACCCCGACCTGGTGCCGATCTGCCGGGAGGTCTTCGACCAGGTTCTCGGTGACCGGCCGAACCAGCTCGACCGCACCCGCGACGAGGTCCGGGTGACCGCCGCCGAGCTGCTCGACGTCCGGTCCACCCCGGGGCAGCACACCGAGGGCGGGCTGCGCAACGCGGTCAGCGTCGGCGTGCAGTACCTGGCCGCCTGGCTGCGTGGCTCCGGCGCGGTGGCCATCTACCACCTGATGGAGGACGCGGCCACCGCGGAGATCTCCCGCAGCCAGGTGTGGCAGTGGCTGCACAACGACGTCACCCTCGACGACACCGGTGAGCGGGTCACCCGGGAGCTGGTCGAACGGCTCGCCGACGAGGAGATCGGGAAACTGCCCGGCGCTCCCGGGGACTACGCCGACGCCCGGGCGCTGTTCCTGGAGGTCGCCGTCGCCGACGAGTTCGCCGACTTCCTGACCGTGCCCGCGTACGAACGGATGCCCTGACCGACGACCGACGCGACGTGGAGGTGGCCATGAGCAGGACCACGACGGACCTCGACGCTCTCGCCGCCGCCCTGCGGGCTGCCATCGGCGCCGACCGGGTGATCAGCGACCGGCAGCAGCTGCGCACCTACGAGTGCGACGGGCTGGCCCAGTACAAGGTGATCCCCGCGCTGGTGGCGCTCCCGGCGGACGCGGAACAGTGCGCCGCCGTCGTGCGGGCCTGCGTCGCCGCGGGTACGCCGTTCGTGGCCCGCGGCTCCGGCACCGGGCTCTCCGGCGGCGCCCTGCCCCGCGCCGACGGCGTCCTCGTGGTCGCCTCGCAGATGCGGGACATCCTGGAAGTCGCGCCGGACGACGAGCGGGCGGTGGTGCAGCCCGGCGTCATCAACCTGGCGATCACCCGGGCCGCCACCCCGTACGGCTACTACTACGCGCCGGACCCGTCCAGCCAGCAGATCTGCTCCATCGGCGGGAACGTGGCGGAGAACTCGGGCGGCGCCCACTGCCTGAAGTACGGCTTCACCACCAACCACGTCCTCGGCGTCGAGCTGGTCACCCCCGACGGCGACCGGGTACGCCTGGGCGGCCGCGCCCCCGACGCCCCCGGCTACGACCTGCTCGGCGCGTTCGTCGGCTCCGAGGGCACCCTCGGCATCGCCACCGAGGTGACCGTCCGGCTGACCCGGCTGCCGGAGTCGGTGCGCACCCTGCTCGCCGCGTTCGAGACGACCGACCAGGCCGGTGCGGCGACCTCGGCGATCATCGCGGCCGGGGTGGTGCCGGCGGCGGTGGAGATGATGGACGCCCTGGCCATCGAGGCGGCCGAGGCGGCGGTGCACTGTGGCTACCCGCCCGGTGCCGGGGCGGTGCTGATCGTCGAGCTGGACGGGCCGGAACCGGAGGTCGCCGCCCAGTTCGCGCAGGTGGAGAGCCTGTGCCGGGAGAACCGGGCGTTCGAGATCCGGATCGCCGCCGACGACGCCGAGCGGGCGCTGTTCTGGAAGGGGCGCAAGTCCGCGTTCGCCGCCGTGGGGCGGATCAGCCCGGACTACATCGTCCAGGACGGGGTGATCCCGCGGACCGCCCTGTCGGAGGTGCTGCGCCGCATCGGCGAGCTCTCCGCCGAGCGCGGCATCCGGGTGGCGAACGTCTTCCACGCCGGCGACGGCAACCTGCACCCGCTGGTCCTCTTCGACGCCGCCGTCGACGGCGAGACCGTCCGCGCCGAGGAGGTCTCCGGCGCGATCCTCGACCTCTGCATCACCCACGGTGGCTCGATCACCGGTGAGCACGGCGTGGGCATGGACAAGGCGAAGTACATGCCCCGCATGTTCACCGACGACGACCTGGACACGATGCAGCTGCTGCGCTGCGCGTTCGACCCGGACGGGCTGGCCAACCCCGGCAAGGTCTTCCCGACGCCCCGCCTCTGCGGCGAGGTGCCGGGCCGGCGCAAGGGGGTCCACCCGGCGCAGGAGGCCGGCCTGGCGGAGGTGTTCTGATGCCCGCCGACCGGACCCTCGACCAGCTCCGCGCCGCCGCCGAGGTCATCCGTGCCGCCGGCGAGCACGACACCGTCGCCGGGGTGGCGGCCCGCTACGTCGCCGCGCCCCGGGACACCGGCCAGGCCGCCTCCCTGCTGCGCGCGGCGGCCGCGCTCGACCTGGCCGTCACGTTCCGCGGCGGCGGCACCAGGCAGGACTGGGGGAGTCCACCCCGTCGACTCGACCTGATCCTCGACACCACCGCCCTGACCGGAGTGGTCGAGCACGCCGCCGGCGACCTGATCACCGTGGTCCGGGCCGGCACCCGCCTCGACGAGCTGCCGGCCACCCTGGCCGGCGCCGGGCAGCAGCTCGCCCTCGACGCGCCGCTGCCCGGCGGCACCGTCGGCGGCGCCGTCGCCACCAACACCAGCGGCCCGCGCCGGATGCTCTACGGAACGGTCCGCGACCTGCTCATCGGGGTCACGCTGGTGCGCGCGGACGGGGTGGTGGCGCACGCCGGCGGCAAGGTGGTCAAGAACGTCGCCGGCTACGACCTCGGCAAGCTGGTCACCGGCGCGTACGGCACGCTGGGGCTGATCACCGAGTGCGCGTTCCGGCTGCACCCGCTGCCCGCCACCGTCGCCTACGTCTCCCGCGCCGTCGACGACCCGGCCGAGGCCGGCCGCCTCGCCGGCACGGTACGGGCGGCCCAGCTCGTACCCACCGCGCTGGAGGTGGACGCGCCGGCCGGCGAGCGAGCGACGGTCACCGTGCTGCTGGAGGGCACCCCGGCCGGGGTGACCGCCCGGGCCGCCGCGGCCCGCCGGCTGCTCGGCGCCGACGCCACCGCCGCCGACCAGCCGCCCGAAGGCTGGGCACGCTGTCCGTGGCGGGACGGGGACGTCGGCCTGAAGCTGACCGCCGCGCTCTCCGGCGTACCCCGGTTGCTGAGCGACGCCCGCGCGACGGCCGACCGGCACGACCTGCCGCTGTCGCTGCGCGGCTCGGCCGGCGTCGGTGTCCTCTACGCCGGCCTGCCCGGCGCATCCGACCCGGAGCGGGTCGCCGGCCTGGTGGACGCGCTCCGGGCGACGACCGCCGCCGTCGGCGGGCACACGGTGGTGCTCACCGCACCCGCGCCCGTGCGGGACCGGGTCGACCTGTGGGGACCGGTACCCGGCCTGGAGCTGATGCGCCGGGTCAAGCAGCGCTTCGATCCGGACGCCCGGCTGGCGCCCGGCCGATTCGTGGGAGGGATCTGATGAGCATCCCCCAGCAGCCCGGCCCGACCCCGGTCACCTCACCCGGCGGGAGCCAACCGGCCAGCGGTCCCCGGGACGTGCTCGGCGCGGCCGCCCAGCCGCCCGGCGTCGGCGCCTTCGACGAGCACCACCCGCCGTCCGCCGAGATGGTCGGCGACTGCGTGCACTGCGGCTTCTGCCTGCCCACCTGCCCGACCTACGTGCTCTGGGGCGAGGAGATGGACTCGCCGCGCGGACGGATCTACCTGATGAAGCAGGGGCTGGAGGGCGAGCCGCTCACCGACTCCATGGTCACCCACTTCGACCGCTGCCTCGGCTGCATGTCCTGCGTCACCGCCTGCCCCTCCGGCGTCCAGTACGACCGGCTCATCGGGGCCACCCGCCAGCAGGTCGAACGCCGGCACAGCCGCAGTCCTCGGGACCGGGCGCTGCGGGCGGCGATCTTCGCACTCTTCCCGTACCGCAGGCGGCTGCGGCTGCTGCGCGGGCCACTGCGGGCCTACCAGGCCACCGGCCTGCCCCGGCTGATCCGTCGCAGCGGGCTGCTGCGCCGGCTGGCACCCACCCTGGCGGCGGTGGAGTCGCTGGCCCCCCGGCTGGGCCGGGCCGCCCGCCCGCCGCAACGGGTGGCCGCCGTCGGCACCCGGCGGGCCGTGGTCGGCATGCTCACCGGCTGCGTGCAGGGCGCCTTCTTTCCCGAGGTGAACGCCGCCACCGCCCGGGTGCTCGCCGCCGAGGGCTGCGAGGTGGTGATCCTGCCCGACCGGCAGGGCTGCTGCGGGGCGCTGAGCGTGCACAACGGACGGGAGGAGGAAGCGCGCCGCTTCGCCCGCCGGATGGTCGACACGTTCGCCGCCGCCGGCATCGACTATTTCGTGGTCAACGCGGCCGGCTGCGGCTCCACCCTCAAGGAGTACGGCGACCTGCTGCGCGACGACCCGCGGTACGCGGCGCTCGCCGCCGACTTCGCCGGCAAGGTCCGCGACCTCTCCGAGGTGCTGGTCGAGCTCGGCCCGGTCGCCACCCGGCACCCGCTGCCGGTGACGGTCGCCTACCACGACGCCTGCCACCTGGCCCACGCCCAGGGCGTCCGGGCGCAACCCCGCCGGCTGCTGCGCGACATCCCCGCGCTGGAACTGCGGGAGATCGCCGATCCGGAGATCTGCTGCGGCTCGGCGGGCATCTGGAACATCCTCCAACCCGGGCCGGCCGCCGAACTCGGCGACCGCAAGGCCCGCACCGTACTGGCCACCGGGGCGCGGCTGCTCGTCACCGCCAACCCCGGCTGCCTCATGCAGGTCGCCGCCTCGGTGACCCGCGCCGGCGGCGACATCGCGCTGGCACACACCGCCCAGGTCCTCGACGCCTCGATCCGCGGACGAGGGATCGAGGAGCTGGTGCACCACCGAACCCCGTCCTGACGGCGAGATCCACCGTCACCGCTGACCCCCGTCCCCCCACAGCGTCGAGGTGACCCATGTTCGACCAGTTCACCGTCGTCACCGATCCCGTCGGTGACTCCGTCGCGCTCTCGGCCATCTTCGCGGTCCTACCCCTGCTCACCCTCTTCGTCCTGCTCGGCGTCCTGAAGGTCAGGGCCTGGCTGGCCGGCGTGATCTCCCTCGTGGTCGCCCTGATCGTGGCCATCGCCGTCTACGCCATGCCAATCGGGCAGGCCGTGCTCTCCGCCACCGAGGGCGCCGCCTTCGGCTTCTTCCCGATCCTCTGGATCGTCATCAACGCGATCTGGGTCTACAACCTCACCGTCGAGAGCGGACACTTCGACGTGCTGCGCCGCTCCTTCGAACGGGTCAGCCCGGACATGCGTATCCAGGCGATCATCATCGCGTTCTGCTTCGGTGCGCTGCTGGAGGCGCTCGCGGGGTTCGGCACGCCGGTGGCGATCACCGTGGTGATGCTGATGGCGCTCGGGTTCCGCCCGATCCACGCCGCCTCGGTGTCCCTGCTGGCCAACACCGCGCCGGTGGCCTTCGGCGCGCTCGCCACCCCGATCGTCACGCTGGCCAGCGTCAGCAGTGGCGCCAGCCCCGACCCCCGGCTCACCGTCGACACCCTCGGCGCGATGGTCGGCCGGCAGACCCCGATCCTCGCGGTGGTCGTACCCCTGATGCTGGTGGCCCTCGTCGACGGGCGGCGCGGCGTCCGCCAGACCTGGCCGGCCGCGCTGGTCGCCGGGGTGAGCTTCGGCCTGGCGCAGTTCGTCGCGGCGAACTACATCTCGGTGCCGCTGACCGACATCGTCGCCGCGCTGGTCTCGGCCGCCGCCGTGGTGCTGCTGGTCCGCGTCTGGCGGCCGGTCACCCCCGCCGACCTCGGCCGCGAGCCGGAGACCGCCGCCGTGCCGGCCGCCCGCGGGGCAGCCGACGCGGAGCTGGCCGGCCCCGGCACGGTCCGCACCGCCGCGGGCGCCCGCTCCGATACGACCAGCACAGCCGCCCCCGGACTGGGCGGTTCCGGTGGGGAGACCCCGCCGGGTGATCCGCGCGTCGACGAGACCGCTCCCGCCGGCCGGCACCGCGGCGACGACGACCTGGAGCCCCGGCCCACGGACCAGGTGCGCGCCGCCACGGCGGGCGGTCGGCGGATCGCCGACACCCCGGCCGAGGTCGCCCGGGCGTACGCGCCCTACCTGATCATCATCGCGATCTTCTCCGTCGCCAACGTCGGCGCGGTGAAGACGGCCCTGGCGGAGGAGCCGTGGACGGTGAAGTTCCCCTGGCCGGGGCTGGACCTCCTGGGCGGCAACGGCAAGCCGCTGTCCTCGGTGACGTTCACCTTCAACTGGCTGCCCGCGGCCGGCACCCTGATGATCCTCGCCGGCATCCTGACCGCGCTGGTGCTGCGGGTCTCGGCGGGCCGCGCGCTGCGCGCCTACGGCCGCACCTACGTCGAGCTGCGCTACGCGATCCTCACGGTGATGGCGGTGCTCGCCCTGGCGTACGTGATGAACCAGTCCGGCCAGACCAACACCCTCGGCGCGTTCCTCGCCGCGGCCGGCGGGGCGTTCGTGTTCCTGTCGGCGATCCTCGGCTGGATCGGCGTCGCGGTGACCGGCTCGGACACCTCCGCCAACGCGCTGTTCGGCGCCCTGCAGGCGCAGACGGCGGCCCGGGCCGGGCTGGACCCGCTGCTGCTGGCCGCCGCCAACTCGTCCGGCGGAGTGCTCGGCAAGATGATCAGCCCGCAGAACCTGGCGATCGCCGCCGCCGCCGTCGGCATGGCCGGCCGGGAGGGGGAGATCTTCCGGAAGGTGTTCGGCTGGAGCCTCGTGCTGCTGCTGTTCATGTGCGTGCTGGTCGCGCTCCAGGGCTCCCCGGTCCTGAGCTGGATGGTGCCCTGATCCCAGGCCCGACCGCCCGGGCGCCACGGATCACGGGGCGCCCGGGCTCGTCGCGGCTCCGGCTCGACTGGCTTCTGCTGGGCGTCAGCTCCCCGGCAGGCGGAGGACCCTGGCGTCGGCCCAGTCCGCGTGGTCGCTGTTGTTCGTGTTGCCAGCGTCCGTGACCCGCAGCACGAGCCGCTCGACACCGAGGACGTCAAGTTCGACGCGCTGCGGTGGCGAGTACGGCTGCGCGCGCATGAGACCGCTGTCGTACACGACCTTGCCGTCGGCGAGCACCTGGAAGACGACCGACGCGTTGGGCGACGTGCGCTGCACGTCGTCGATGCCGACGATCGCGACGAACCTCGTGTCCGTCGGTTCGAGGTCGTAGACGACCTCCGAGTTCGCATGGGTGCCGATGCCCTTGGCGTACTCGGTGCCGGCGAGGCGGATCGGGTTCCCCGACACGGCCCGGTCCTTCAGCACCGAGCGCCACCCGGCCGTCGCCGAGACCCAGTCACGGTCGCTGAGGTGTTCGGCCGGGCCGTCGGCGGGCGCCGCCTGCTCCTCGACGATGGTGCCCGGCCCCTCGCCGATCTCATTCGTCGAGGTCACCCGGTACCGGTACGGTCCGCCGGCCGCCTCGCGATCCAGGAAGGAACCGCCGGTCTGCCCGGTCGCGATGGCCGTGAAGTCGTCGCTCCCGGCCGGGGCGCGGTAGACCGTCGACGTCAGCGCGCCCTCGGCCGCCGTCCAGGTGACGCCGACGGCGTCACCGACGCGGTACGCGGCCACCGGGGACGGCGCTTCCGGCACGGCGGCGGGCATGGTGCGGAACCCCCACTCCCCGCCGGGGACCACGAGTTCCTGTCCGGTCTTCGGGTTCACGGCCGTGACCTCCCAGTAGAAGGTCCGCCCGGCATCGAGGGAGGCGATCCCGGCGGTGGGCTTCGTGACCGTGGCCTCGGCGACGACGGCGGTCATCCCGGCGTCGCGAGCGACCCGCAGACGGTACTCCCGCGCGTTGACCGCGGGCTCCCACGCGAAGGTCACACCCTTGGCGGGCACGCCCGTCGCACCGTCGGCCGGCGAGAGCAGCGCGTAGTCCTGCGGGTGGGTGAGGATGAGGTCACCGTGCCGGTTCGGGTTCACGTCACCGCTCGTGGTGACGGTGACCGACGCGCCGACGGGAACCGTCAGCGTGACCTGGGTGAGCGCGCGGCCGTTCACGTGCACGTACTCGGGCTTCACGGGTTTGCCGTCCACCTTCAGCTTCGGCCAGCCGCCGGGGAACTGCACGGTGACCTCGAGCGGTTGCGGTCCGGCGTTGTGGTTGACGACCGTCTTCGTGGTGCCGTCGTGGCGGACGCCGAAGTCATGCTCGCCCACCCGGATGTGGTCGAGGTCGAGCCATCCGATCTCCGCGGGCAGGTGCGAGCGGACCGACACCGCGTGCTCGGGCGCGTCGGGCCGGACCCCGGCGAGTCCCTCGACGGTCTGCGACACGAGCGTGAAGCTCGTCTCGGGGTAGTCGCCGTTCGTGCCCTGCGTGGGCACCTCGTGCGGAAGGTGGAGCTTGGCGATGATGTCCTTCATCCAGGTCCACGCCTGCTCGTCGAAGCCGTAGTTGAACATCGCGTCGGGCACGTACGTCGTCGCCTCGATGTTCGGCGGCCGGTCCTCGACGTACATGCGGTCGAGGTACCCGAGGAAGTCCCACGTGCGCTTGTCGTTGGCGTCGAGGAACTCCTTGACCGCGTAGAAGACGGAGTTCTCGCGGCCGAAGCCGGCGTACGGCTCGTTCGCCGGCCCGCGACCCCGCACGTACTCCCAGCTGCCCCGGACGACGCCCCATTCGTCCTCGAAGTGCCGCTTGAGCGCCGCGGCCTTCTGCTCGAAGGTCGCCGCCGTTCCGAGATCGCCCTTCTCCCGGGCGAGGTACGCGTAGGCGAGGTACGCCCGGTACTGGGAGGCGAGCCCGTCGCCGGCTTCGATCACGGCGTGGTCGCCACGTTCGTTGTAGCTCGCGGCGCCCTGGAAGATGCCCCGGCCGGTGCCCTCGGCGATGCCGTTGGGCAGCTGCGTGTCGTGGAGCGCGACGAAGTCGGTGACCGCCTCGGTGTAGTACCGCCAGAGCACCGGGTCGTCGAGGTAGTCGGCGTCGCCGGTCCAGCGATACTGCTCCTCGGCCTCCTGCAGGAGTTCGAAGACCGCGGGCACCTCGCGCACGAAGTTCGTGTCGCTGCGGTAGTCCACGTTGTAGGGGCTGCCGTCGAAGTTCAAAGCCCAGAGCGGATACCACTTGCGCGCCTCGTTCGCGCTCGCCGCGAAGGCGGTGAGCATCGACTTGTTCTCCTCCTCGAGGCCGAGAAGGTGGCCGCCCGCGGCCTGGTGGACGAAGTCCCGGGAGTAGAAGGCGGTGCGGTGGGCGTAGCCGGCCCAGTACGACGGGATGTAGTCGGCCTCGCCGGTGCCGGGGTTGCTGCCGTTTCCGTTCACCGGGCCGCGCTTGCCGGTCTGCACGTGCTGCCGCGCGCGCGACATGGCCCAGTTGACGGCGTCGGTGAGCTGCGGCGACGAACTCGCGACCGTGATGGGTCCCTGGTCGAGCCCGGCCGTGGTCTCCGGACCCGCGGCGTGGGCCGGGGTGGCGAGCGGCGCGAACAGCAGTGCCGCGACCACGGCGGCGGCCGTGCCGATGGTGCTCCGCCGCGACGGCGGACTGCCGGGTGATGGTGTGCCCATCGCATCCTCCTCGGAAAAGGGACTGGCTCGAACGGTCGAACGAGGCGCGTGCGATGCCGGGCCGCGCGGGCCCGGCATCGCACGCTGACGCGGACAGCTACGGTCGGTCGCAGGTGGTGATCTTCGGTTGCCACCGGCAGGCCAGGCCGGCGAAACCGCCGTTGGCGACCACGTCGACGGGCAGCGTGTCACCGGCCTGCATGACCCGCTGGCTGCGCACGAGCCCGCCCTCCCCGTCGGTGATCAGCTCCACCAACCACCGTCCGGCGGGCAGGTTCAGCGGTACGTCCAGAGTCCGGGCGGCGCCGGCCGAACTCCCGCCCAGGAACCAGCGCTCTCCGCTGCGGCGTGCGAAGACGGCGCTGTCGGCGGGACGGCCGGCGAGCAGCCTTGTCTCGTCCCAGACGGTCGGCACCTGTTCGAGGAAGCGCACCGCCTCCGGCCGCGCCTCGTACGACTCAGGAGTGCCGGCGAGGTCCTGCAGGCCGGACTCGAAGACGACCGACAGCCCCAACTCGTGGGCGTCGGAGGTCGGCCGGTTCCGATGGAACCCCATGGGTGTGTAGTCCATCGAGCCGACCACGTTACGGGTGAAGGGAAGGGCGGTGATGTGGCTCGTGGTGAGGCTGCTCTTCTCGGCGCCGTGGACGCCCTCCATGGTCATGACGTGGGGCCAGACCCGGTGAATGCCCTTCGGGACGTTCGAGCCGTGGAAGTTCACCAGCAGTTGGTTCGCGGCTGTCGCGGGCAGGATCTCGTCGTACCACCGCAGCCGCTCCTGCGACTCGGAGTCCATGAAGTCGATCTTGACGCCCTTGACGCCCCATTCATGCAGCGTCGGCAGCCACTCGGACCGCTCCTGCGCCGTGTCGAGGTCCCGGTAGTGGATCCAGACGACGATGCCGACGTTGCGCTCCCGCGCGTAGCGGACGAGTTCCGGCATCCAGCTTGTGGTGCGCCAGTTCGGGTCGGTGACGTCCCACTGCTGCGGATCGAAGTACCAGCCGGCGTCGACGGCGACGTACGGCCAGCCGCGCTGGGCGGCATAGTCGACGTACCCCATCTGCTTGGTCAGGCTCTGCCCGGCGGCCCGCCCGCCGGCGAGCCAGGTCCAGAGCACCTGGCCGGGGTGGATCCACGAGGTGTCGCTGATCCGCGACGGCGGCGCCAGGTCGTCGACGAGCGTCGACGTGGCGATCGTGTCGAGGTCGCCGACGACCATCACCCGCCACGGCGTCGCCAGCGGCCCGTCGACCAGGACGTTCTGGTCCCACAGCTTCACCCGGTACGTGCCGGTGCCGTCGTGCACCAGGCTGCCGCCGGAGTACCGTCCGTCGAGGTTGGACTCGGCGATCATCAGGTAGGTGCCGTCGACGTCGAACAGCGCTGGGGCGAGATACTCCCGGTCGTCCGCGGCGGCGGCGGTGGTCTGGACGTAGGGGTTCTCGTAGTCCCGGCGGTGGTTCGCCAGCCAGGCCGTGCTCTCGGGAGGCACCGTGAACGCGGACGCCTCGCCGAGCACCGACCCGTAGTCGCCGGGCAGTTCGTACCGGTAGGCGATCCCGTCGCGGGCGGCCCGGACGACAAGGTCGACCCGGGCGTCACCCGCGCCGGCGAACCGGAACCGCGCCTCCCGGAAGATCGCGAGCCGCCGCAGCTGCTTTCCGACCGTCGTCGTGTAGCGCTCGATGTCGGTGCGGTCGCTGCGGCCGAGGAACCGCAGTCCGCCGGTCAGGTCGGCGCCCTCGGTGCGGATGCCCAACGTGCTGGGCGCCAGTACCGTCCGGCCGCCGCGGGACACCGCCAACGAGATGGTGCCCGCCGCCTTGTCGTGAATGACCTCCGCCCTCGGGGCGCCGGGTTCGGAGGCCGCCGCGACGGTCCATCGGGCGGTGCCCGCCCGAGCGGGTGTCGCCGTGAGAGTTCCGGCGAGCAGCGTGGCGATCAGGGCGACCGCGAGGGCCGCGATCCGGGGGGTCGGGTGGGCGGCGGTAGCCCGCCGCGCCGACCGATCTGGTGTGTGCTGCACAGGTGACTCCTCCTCGAATGTGGTGGGGAGACCGGTGGTCGGCGCGGGTGAGCGCCTCAGTCGATGCCCTGCTCGCGCACGACCTGGCGGAGCAGGGCATCGACGGCGGGGTGGGTGCCGCGGGGAGGGTCAGCCCAGCGACAGCCGGTCGAGGTCCGGTGCGGAGTCCTCGTCGTTGTGAATCTTGATGGTGTTGGCGCCCGCCTGAAGGGTGACGGGGACCGAGGTCGTGTAGGGCGTGTTGTTACCGACGCCGCTCACCTTGACCTCGACGGGCGTACCGCCGTTGACGGTCACGAAGAACGACCGGTCACCGTTGACCGTGAAGTCGACGAACAGGGTGTACTGGCGAGCCGTGTCGACGGTGATGTTCTCGAACAGCACGTAGGCGTCCGAGCTGCCGCCGATGTTGCGCACCTTCTGTCCGCCGGAGCAGGGTGAGCAGCTCGTGATGCCGGAACTGCCGAGCTGGTTGCCCGAGTCCTCCGCCTCGCGCATGAACACCCGGTCCGCCGGGCGCAGTTGCACCCGCAGGTCGCGGCTGACCTGGTTCGGCCTGCCGAGCGTCTTGAACGACGCCACGACCGGGATCTTCGCCGAGCTGACGTCCTGGCCGGCCGGCGACGTGACGGTCCAGCTGCCCTCCAGAACCTGTCCGAGGCGCATCTCCCTCGACGTCGCGGCGCCGCCGGTGACCGACCAGCCGGCGGGAACCACCGGGGCCATGCTGACCTGGTCGAGTGCGTCGTCGACGTCGAGCCGCAGCCGCGCCGTGACGGTGACCGACTGCTGCCCCGGGCCGACCCACTGCACACCGGCGGGCTCCACGGTCATCGTGGTCCGCGGCACGGAAGACGCCGGTGGCAGGGGTCCGACGGAGATCCGGTCGATTCCCGGGCCCCGGGCAGTCGAACTGAACACGGTGATGGTGTTGGCGCCGGCCCGCAGCGGCACGGCGACCGCCGAGGCGACGGGCACCTCCGGGTTGTCCGCGACGACCGGCACGTCCACGCCGGTCGCGCCGTTGACGCTCACCGTGAGCGAGGCGTCGGCGCCGCCGGCGGTGTGGTCGACCTGCAGCCGGTAGGTACCCGCCTCCGTTGCGGTGACGCCCCGGTAGGTGACCGAGTTGCGGGCGCCGCCTCCGAGCCCGACGACCTGGTGCGACCCGGAGCAGGCGACGCACTTCGCCGGCTTCGCCTTGCCGTCGAGCGCGTTGCTCCGCGACTCCGCCTCCAGCGGCAGTTGGGTGCCCGCCGCCGCAGGATAGTCGTAGGCCACCTTGACCTCGTCGATCCGCAGCTGGCGGTAGAACGTCGGCGCCTGCGGGCCGCCCCAGGTGTTCAGGACCTCCAGCTTGATGAATCGGGCGCGTTGGTCGCCGATGTCGACGAACTGGACTCCACGGGCGCTGGGCATCGCGCCGCTGCGCACCGGCTGCCCCCAGCGCACGCCGTCCTTGCTGACGTAGACGCGGTAGTCCTTGATCCGCGCCGAGTCCTCCGGCCGGCCGAACGACTCCCGGGCGTACGTCGGCGACCACTCCCGCTGGTTCACCGCGAGGTACCTCGCCTTGCGGGTGTCTCCGAGGTCCAGCGTCAGCGAGACCGGCAGCTGCCCGTTGCTGTCCCAGTAGTTCTCGAAGCTTCCGTCCGCCAGGGCGGCGGCGGGGTGGCCCGCGCCGGAGGAGGACGCGGACGCCTTGATCATCGACTGGGGGTAGAAGAACTGCTGGCCAGCCGTGCTCACCTGGAACACCGTGTCGTAGGTGTCCCAGGTGTCGATGCCGAGGATCGTCAGGTACCCGCCGGACTGGCTGAACCGCATCCGCTCGCCGGTCCTCAGGTCATTCACTCCGGTCACCCGGTAGCCGTTGTCGCGCAACCGCACCTGATCCGTCCGCGGCCGGGTCAGCACGTGCACGTACTGGGTCGTCGCACCGGGTTTCACGGTGATGACACCGTGAGCCCCGTCGTTCCAGAAGCCGGGCTGCATGCCGCCGTACAGGTAGCCACCGCCCTCGGTGCCGACCAGCGAGGACCGGATCGGCGGCACCCACCCGGCCATGAAGTTGTTGAACGACTCCTGCTGTGCGGGGAACGTGCCGTTCACCATCGGTGTCTCCGCCATGAGCGACTTCATGGACGATCCGGCGTTGGTGATGTAGCGACCGGTGCTGAGCCGGACGTCGACGGCGTGGTCGCCGCCGTCGTACCACCAGGAGCCGGTCGTCGGCAGCTTGTAGTCCGCCTCGGTGAGGCGTGGCATGGGGGTGAAGGCGGCCTGCGGATAGTCGTAGGCCGGCGTCATGCCGGTCTTCTGCTCATTGCTGACCGTGTCCATGATCGGCGTGTCCTCGTTGTTGTTGCTCAACAACCAGGACGGGCGCTTCTCCCGGATCTGCTCGTAGAGGTGGTTCCGCTCCCAGTAGGCGTTGTCGTTGTCGATCCAGAACCCGCCCAGGTCGGTGTACTTCTCCATCACCTCGAAGAACAGGTCGTAGCTGAACATGCCGAACCCGTCGCGGCTGGTCAGGTCGACCTGCTGGCCCTTGTACGCCGAGTAGGCCGCCGAGTCCAGCGTCTCGACGCCGAGTTCGTTGTGCCACTGGGGGTCGTCGGTCATGTAGAGGATGACCCGGACCCCCTTGGCCTTGCCGGCCTCGATGAGCTCGCCGAGGATGTCGCGCTCGGTGGCGCAGCTGCCGGGAATCTTCGACGGCCAGGGGCGGGCGTAGCCGAGCCGGCTGTGGAAGGTGGCCAGGACGATGTAGGAGGCACCGAGCTTGCGGGCCTCGTCCACCCAGTAGTCCGGGGTCCAGCCGCCCTCGGTGACGTCGTCCTCCCACTCCGCGCAGTCGCGGTGGGCCGGGGCGGTGAACATTCCCCAGTGCAGGAACAGGCCGGCCGTGGATTCACGCATCCACTGTTGTCGCGGATGCTGGACCTCCGCGTGGGCGGCGGGGGCGCCGATGAGCCCCGCGGTCAGGACGAGGACGAGCGCGGCGCCCAGCAGGCGCCACCTGCTCCACGCCCGCTCGGATCGTGGTCGGGTACCGCCGTGCGGTCGAAGTCTCATGGGGACATCGCCTCTCGATGGTCTGTGTGGTCAGGGGTTACATCGAGGTTTCGAATGAAGACATCCGATGATTGCAACTGCCATCGGCGATGGTCAAGGCCTCGCTTGGTCCGCCGCACGGCGCGACGACCATCGCCGCAGGCAGATAACGCCGAACGATGGGGGAGGTCGCCAGGCTGTTCCGGCGTTGGGCTGGTGCGATGACGAGTCATCCGATCACTGCCGGCCGGACCGTCATTCATCGGATGACCAGCGCGGGTCCCCGCTGGTCGAAGCCGGCAGGTTGCCGCCGATGGCCAGCACGCCGGCCATGGCCACGTGGAAGCGGAACCGCAGCGGCAGGGTCCGCCCGGTCAAGAAGTTCGGTACGTCAGTCACCCAGGCGGCATTCGGCACTGGCCCAAACGGGCGAAGTCGCTCGATTCCAAGGAATGCCGCGAACCGGGCAGTCATCCGATCGATCCGGGGGAGGATGACGCCTTTTCCGGGTTCGGGCGTTGACACTCCGCCCAAAGATCGGATGTACTGCGCTCCGGCGTTGCCTCTTCGCCACTCCCACCACTGTCCGACCACACGAGAGGTGGCTCAATGCGGAACAAGCCCCGAGCATTCCGGGTGGCGGCCGCACTCGCGGCCGTCGTAGCCCTCAGCGCCTGCACGGTCGGTGAAAACTCGTCCACCGTGGACGGCAAGCAGGAGGTCACCTTCCTGACCTTCGAGACGCCGAACCTCACCCCCGGGTACTGGGATGCCGCGATCAAGCGGGTAACCGACAAGAATCCGGACATCACCGTCAAGAAGCTGGTGGCCCCGACCGCGGACGGTCGGACGGCGTACGCCAAGCAGCTGCTGCAGTCGGGCCAGTTCCCGGACGTCATGATCGCGGTTTCCCCGGCCGGGTTCGCCGAGGCCGGAAACCTCTACGCGTGGCAGCCGGACGAGCTGAAGGACTTCCTCTATCCGACGGCGAACCCCATCAACGGGAAGTACTACCAGCTGCCGGCCAACACCCAGACCATCCCGCCGGTCTACTACAACAAGAAGATGTTCGCCGACGCCGGCGTCACCGCGACCCCCAAGACGTGGGCCGAGCTGCTCGACGCGTCGGCGAAGCTGAAGGCGAAGGGGATGACGCCGTTCGTCATCGGCGGCGGCAAGGACGGCTTCGCCTCTTCGATGATCCTGTCCGGTCTCGTGAGTGTGGACCTGTACGCGAAGACGCCGGACTGGCTGACCAAGCGACGGGCGAACCAGGCGAAGTTCGCTGACCCCGACTTCGAGAAGGCCCTCGGCAAGTTCGCCGACCTGGCCGCCAACGGCTACCTCGACAAGTCGGCGGTCTCCCGGGACTACGCGGCCACAGAACAGGCGTTCCTGGACGGCAAGGGCGCGATGTATCCGATGGGGAACTGGTTCGCGGCGAACGCCGACACCAAGAAGCCCGGCTTCGAGATCGGCGTGTTCAACTTCCCGACCGAGGACGGCAGGGTCGTGGCGCCCGCCTACACCGGCGGCGGCATGATCGTCAGCGCGAAGGCCAGGAACCTCGACGCGGCCAAGAAGTTCGCGCTGGCGTTCCAGCTCGACAAGGAGCAGCTCGACGCGTCCGTCAAGGCTGACGGACTCTTCCCCGCGATCAAGGGCTACACACTGCCCTCCGACGTGGGTCCGGTGTTCAAGGCGGGATACGAGCTCTACCAGCAGGCGCAGGCTCAGCAGGCCGTCGTGCCTGCATTCCGCTGGGAGACGGCCGACGACGGGCTGCTCCCCGGAATGGCCGACAAGGTCGACGCGGCCGCACAGGACCTGATCACCGGACGCAGGACGCCCGCCCAGGCCGCTGCCTTCCTCGACACGGAATGGTCGAAGGCCGGCTGATCCGGCGACGCGCACGACCGGGTGTGGAGAGCGCCCTCGCTCTCCACACCCCCGCGGTCGCACCGAGGCCGGCGACGGTCGACCGGTAGGAATGGAAGGAGTAGGCGCAATGGTTGCCCAGGTCGCCAGGCCTGCCACACGGCCCGCACCGGAGGAGACGACAAGGACCCGGCGACGACGCCCCCTGGGGCCGGCCCTCGGGCACTTCGCATCGTTCGCCGCGCCGGGGGTGCTGGTCTACGCCTGCTTCGTCCTGGCGCCGATCCTGGTCAGCCTCGGCTACAGCCTGACCAACTACAACCCGTTCAACCCGCCGACCAGGTACGTGGGACTGGACAACTACCAGCTGTTGCTGCGCGACGACCAGTTCCTCACGGCGCTGCGGGTGACGAGCATCCTCACCGTGATCGTGGTGATCGTGCCGAACGTGCTCGGGCTGGCGGTCGCGCTGCTGCTCGACCGGCACGGGTGGCTCTACAACGCCCTGCGCAGCGTCTTCTTCACCCCGGTCATCCTGAGCTCCGTGGTCGTGAGCGTCATCTGGTCGCGCCTGCTGGACAGCGAAGGACCGCTCAACGAGGCGCTGAGGGCCCTCGGGGTCGACCAGCCCCCCGGCTGGCTCTCCGATCCGGCCGTCGCCCTGTACTCGGTGGCGTCGATCATCAGCTGGCAGATGCTCGGCTTCTGCGTCGTGGTCTACCTCGCCGGCCTCCAGGGTGTGCCCGTCGAGCTGCAGGAGGCCGCCGCCATCGACGGCGCCGGCCCGGTCCGCCGGTTCCGCGCCGTCACCTGGCCGATGCTGGCGCCCGCCCTGACCGTCAACACCGTCGTCCTGCTGATCTCGGCGTTCAAGGCATACGACTACATCAAGGTGATCACCAACGGTGGGCCGGGATCCGGCACCACCGCCACCATCGCCTTCAACGTGCTCCAGACCGGCTTCGACGCCAACCACGGTGGATACGCCTCCGCCATGGCGATCCTGATGTTGCTCATCGTCGCGGTCGTGACCGCGATCGCGCTGAGGTTCCTGCAGCGCCGGGAGGTGGACCTGTGAAACATGGCAAACCGTCGTGGCTGCGCCCCGGGGTCGCGATCACGCTCGCCGCGGTCTTCTTCGTGCCGCTGTACTTCGTCCTGGCCAACGTCTTCAAACACGGCGACCTGATCGCCAAGCAACCCGCCCAGCTTCCGCTGCCGCCCACACTGGCCAACATCGAGGCGGTGCTCACCCGACCGGACCGCCTGTTCTGGGTCAGCCTCACCAACAGCATCGTCGTCACCCTCCTGTCGGTGCTGGTGCTCATCGTGCTCTCCGCGATGCTCGGCCACTACCTCGCCCGCACCCGCAATCGGTGGACGCGGGCACTGACCCTGCTCCTGCTGTGCGGGCTCATGATCCCGCCGCAGGTGATCCTCATACCGATCACCGACGTGCTGCGGTTCACCCACCTGATGGCGACACTGCAGGGTCTGGTGCTGTTCAACGTCGGCTACTACGTACCGTTCGGCATCTTCGTCTTCATGGGCTTCATCCGCGCCGTACCGGTCGAACTCGAAGAGGCGGCACGCATCGACGGTGCGAGTCGCATGCAGGTCTTCTGGCGGGTCGTCTTCCCGTTGCTGCGCCCCGCGACCGCGAGCGTCGTCATCTTCCTCAGCGTGTGGATCTGGAACGACTTCATCAATCCGCTGATCATTCTCGGCCCGAGCCAGGGGACCACGATCACCACCGGCATCTACCGCTCGATCGGGCAGTACCAGGCGGATTTCGGCAGCCTCTTCGCGCTGATGTTCCTGGCCACGCTGCCCGTGCTGATCTTCTACCTGGCTCTCCAACGACAGTTCGTCAAAGGCCTGACCGGAGGCGCCACCAAGGGATAGCCGGGGCGCCGCGGCGCATTGACGTGAGCTGTGTGAGAACTGACGTATTGGATGTGCGACATGAATTCTGGGGGCGACGCATGAGGCTCTTGAGGGTGGGCGCACCAGGACAGGAACGCCCGGCACTGCTGGACGAGGCCGGGCGACTGCGCGACCTCAGCGGGTTGATCGACGACCTCGACGCATCGTTCTTCGCCACCCACGGCATCCGGCGGCTGACAGAAGTCCCGACGGCCGCGCTGCCGGTGCTCACCACCGGAGGACTGCGCATCGGACCACCGCTGCGGCCGAACAAGATCGTATGCATCGGCTTGAACTACCGGGACCACGCCGCCGAGACCGGTGCCCCGCTCCCGACCGAGCCGGTCGTCTTCCTGAAGGCCCCGGACACCGTGGTGGGACCCGATGACACGGTTCTCGTTCCACGCGGCAGCACGAAGACCGACTGGGAGGTCGAGCTCGCCGTCGTCATCGGACGCACCGCCCGCTACCTGTCCAGCGTCGACGAGGCCATGCACTGCGTCGCCGGCTACGCCGTCGCCCACGACGTCTCCGAGCGCGAGTTCCAACTCGAACGTGGCGGCCAGTGGGACAAGGGCAAGTCCTGTGAGACCTTCAACCCGCTCGGACCCTGGCTGGTCACCGCCGACGAGGTGCCCGACCCACAGGCCCTGAGGCTGCGGCTGTGGGTCAACGGTGACCTGCGGCAGGACGGCACCACCGCCAACATGGTCTTTCCGGTGGGGGAGATCATCCGCTACCTGAGCCAGTTCATGGTCCTCCACCCGGGCGACGTGATCAACACCGGCACCCCGGCCGGAGTGGCACTGGGGCAACCCGAACCGAAGCCGTACCTGGTCGCGGGTGACGTCGTCGAGCTGGAGATCGACGGGCTGGGACGGCAGCGCCAGGAGGTGGGGCAGGCATGAACTTCACCGAGCTGGAGGTCCTCGACGTCCGCTTCCCGACCTCGCGCGAGTTGGACGGCTCCGACGCCATGAACCCCGACCCCGACTACTCGGCCGCCTACCTGGTGGTGCGCACCGACGAGGTGGACGGGCACGAGGGGCACGGCTTCGCGTTCACCATCGGGCGCGGCAACGAGGTGCAGGCGGCCGCGATCGCCTCGCTGCGGCCGTACCTGCTCGGCAGGTCGGTGGAGGCGGTCCTGGCCGACCTCGGCGGCTTCTGGCGCGAGCTCGTCCACGACTCGCAGCTGCGCTGGCTCGGCCCGGAGAAGGGCGTCATGCACATGGCGATCTCCGCCGTGATCAACGCCCTGTGGGACCTGCGCGCCAAGCGGGCGGGGCTGCCGCTGTGGCAGCTGCTGAGCCGGCTGAGCCCGGAGGAGCTCGTCGAGCTGATCGACTTCCGCTACCTCACCGACGCCCTGACCCGCGACGAGGCGCTGCGGATCCTGCGCACCGCACAACCGGGACGCGCCGAACGGGAGGAGTTGCTGCGGCGCGAGGGGTTCCCGGCCTACACCACGTCGCCGGGCTGGCTGGGCTACGACGACGACAAACTGCGCCGCCTGTGCAAAGAAGCGGTGGCGGAGGGCTTCACCCAGATCAAGCTGAAGGTCGGCGCGGTTCTGGCCGACGACATCCGGCGGATGGACATTGCCCGGCAGACCTGCGGGCCGGACGTCCGCATCGCGGTCGACGCCAACCAGCGCTGGGACGTGCCGGAGGCGATCAGCTGGATGCGCGAGCTGGCCCCGTTCGACCCGTACTGGATCGAGGAGCCGACCAGCCCGGACGACGTCGTCGGGCACGCCGCGATCGCCCGCGGGGTGGCACCCATCCGGGTCGCGACGGGCGAACACATCGCCAACCGGGTCGTCTTCAAGCAGTTGCTCCAGCTCGAGGCGATCTCCTACGTGCAGATCGACGCGGCTCGGGTCGCCGGGGTCAACGAGGTTCTCGCGATCCTGCTGCTGGCGGCGAAGTTCCGTGTGCCCGTGTGCCCGCACGCGGGCGGGGTGGGCCTCTGCGAGTTGGTCCAGCACCTGTCGATGTTCGACTTCGTCGCCGTGTCCGGCTCGATGCAGGACCGGGTCATCGAATATGTCGACCACCTGCACGAACATTTCGTCGATCCGGTGGAGGTCTCGCGTGGCCGCTACCACGCGCCGACCGCACCGGGCTTCAGCGCCACCATGCGGCCCGAGACGCTGGCCGAGTACGTCTTCCCGCACGGCCCGGCCTGGTCCGCCGCGGGCGCGCCCGGTCCCACGGTGAGTGGGAGCGGCGGCGGGCGGCACCGCGACGAGGACGACCGGACCGATGGTGAGGTGGAACGGTGACGGGTGAACGAGGCGAGTTCGCCGGGTTGAGGGCCCTGGTGACCGGCGGGGCGTCGGGCATCGGGCTGGCGACGGCGACCCTGCTGGCGGAGCGTGGCGCCCGCGTGGCCTGTCTGGATCTGCGCCCCGACGCAGTGCCCGAGCCGCTGCTCGGTTTCGCGGCGGACGTCGCCGACGATCCCTCGGTGCGCGAGGCCGTGGCCGCCGCCGTCCAGGCGCTCGGTGGCATCGACGTACTGGTCAACAACGCTGGCATCGGAGCCCGCGGCACGGTGGAGAGCAACCCGGACGACGAGTGGCACCGGGTGCTCGACGTGAACGTGGTCGGGATCGTCCGGGTGACCCGCGCCGCACTGCCGCACCTGCGCGCGTCGTCCCACGCGGTGATCGTCAACACCTGCTCCATCGCGGCGACCGCCGGGCTGCCGGACCGGGCGCTCTACAGCGCCAGCAAGGGGGCCGTGCAGTCACTGACGTTGGCGATGGCGGCCGACCACCTGCGGGAGGGGATCCGGGTCAACTGCGTCAACCCCGGCACGGCGGACACGCCGTGGGTGCGTCGGCTGCTGGAGGCGGCCGAGGACCCGACGGCGGAGCTGGCCGCGTTGCAGGCCCGCCAGCCCCTCGGCCGGTTGGTCAGCGCGAACGAGGTGGCGGCGGCGATCGCCTACCTCGCGAGCCCCCTCGCCGGGTCGACCACCGGCAGTGTCCTCGCCGTCGACGGCGGCATGCAGGGGCTGCGGCCGCGCCCCGCCGCGGATCGTCCTGACTGAGGGAAGGAGCTGCCCCATGCAACGGATCGCCCTGCACACCCGGCTCAAGCCCGGCAAGGAAGGCGAGTACGACACCGTGCACCGCGTCATCCCCGCCGAGCTGGACAGCGCGCTACGCGCGGCCGGGGTGCGCTCGTGGCGAATCTGGCGGGACGGGCGCGACCTGTTCCATCTGGTCGAGGTCGAGGACTACCAGCGGATGCGACACGAGTTGCGGGATCATCCCGCGAACGTGCCCTGGCAGGCCCGGATGGCGGAGCTGCTGGAGGTCGAGGACGACTACTCCGGTGCCGACTCGGGGCTGCGCCTCGTCTGGGAGCTGCCGTGACCGCTGTCCGGTTGGGGCGGTCCGAGGTGACCGTGAGTCCGCAGGGTCTCGGCTGCGCCCAACTCGGCAATCTGTACACGGCGCTGCAGGACCCGGAGGCCGCGGACACCGTGGCGGCGGCCTGGGAGTCGGGCATCCGGTACTTCGACACCGCTCCCCACTACGGGCTCGGGCTCTCCGAGCGCCGGCTCGGCGACGCGCTGCGCAGCCTGCCCCGACCCTCGTACTCGGTCAGCACCAAGGTGGGTCGCCTGCTCGTGCCGGACCCCGCCGGAGCGGCGCGACCAGACCCGGCGGGCTTCCACGTGCCGGCCGACCACCGCCGGGTGTGGGACTTCAGCGCCGACGGGGTGCACCGTTCGCTGGAGGCGAGCCTGGTCCGGCTCGGCCTGGACCGGATCGACGTGGTGCTCATCCACGATCCGGAGGACCACCAGACTCAGGCGCTCGAGCAGGCCTATCCGGCCCTGCACGACCTGCGGGCGCAGGGTGTCGTCGGCGCGATCGGGGTCGGGTCCAAGCGGTGGCAGGTGCTGCACCGGTTCGTCACCGAGACCGAACTCGACGCCGTCATGGTCGCCGGCCGGTACACGCTGTTGGAGCAGCCCGCGCTGGACACGCTGCTGCCGGAGTGCGCGCAGCGCGGCGTCTCCGTACTCAACGCGGGCGTCTTCAACAGCGGTCTGCTCGCCGTCGACCGGCCACACGCCGGGCTGCCCTACGAGTACCACGACGCGCCGGCCCCGATGGTCGACCGGGTGCGGGCGATCGCCGCCGTCTGCGCCCGGCACGGGACCTCGCTGCCGGCGGCGGCGCTCGCCTTCGCCGGCGCGCACCCCGCGGTGGCGGCGGTGGTGGTCGGGGCGCACGACTCCCGGCAGGTGCGGCGGAACGAGGCGCTGCAGGCAGCCGCACCACCGCCGGCCGAATTCTGGTCCGAGCTGGTCGTCGAAGGACTGCTGCGCCCGGATGCCCCGGTCCCGATCCGTCCGTCGGGCCGGCCATGATCGTCGACGCGCACCACCACCTGTGGCGGATCGACGACGGCTACCGGTGGCTCGACGAGCCGGACCTGGCCCCGATCCGCCGGTCGTTCCTGCCCGCCGATCTCCAGCCGGAGCTGTCCGCCGCCGGCGTCGACCGGACGATCCTGGTGGAGGGCGGGCGCTGCGACACCGCGGAGGCGGCCGTCCTGCTCGGGTACGGGAGCAGCACCGCGGCGATCGGCGGGGTGGTCGCGTGGGCCGACCCGGCCGACCCCGCGCTCGCCGACACCATCGCCCGCTACCGGCAGCTGCCCGGGGGCGGGTTGCTGGTGGGCGTCCGGCCGCAACTGCAGGGCGAGGCGGACCCGGAATACCTCGACCGCCCGCAGGTCCGGCGCGGGCTTCGTACCGTCGCCGAGGCCGGCCTGGCATTCGACGTCGTGGTCCGGGTCGACCAGCTCGGGGCGGTGGCCCGGGCCGCCCGCGCCGTGCCGGAGCTCGGCTTCGTCCTCGACCACCTGGGCAAACCCCGCATCCGCGACGGCGCGGCCGGCCTGGCCGAATGGGCGGGTCCGGTCGCGGAACTCGCGGCACTGCCGAACGTCACCGCCAAGCTCTCCGGGCTGGTCACCGAGGCGGACCGGAACCGGTGGCGGGTCGCCGACCTGCGCCCGTTCGTCGGCGCGGCCGTGGAGCTGTTCGGCCCCGAACGGCTGATGTTCGGCTCGGACTGGCCGGTCTGCCGGCTGGCCGCCGACTACGGCGCGGTGCTGTCGGCGGTGGCCGAGGCGTTGCCTCCGCTGTCGCCGCAGGAGCGGGCGGCGGTGTTCGGCGACACCGCGGCGCGAACCTACCGACTCGGCCCCTGAGCACGTACCGGTTTTCGTGGTAGATAGGGACGGTGAAGGAACGCATGGCGGTCACCGACGAGGCGATCGGCAAGATCAAGCAGATGATCGTCGCGGGCGAACTGCGCCCCGGTGATCGGCTGCCGCGCGAACCCGACCTCGCCGAGCGGCTCGGCCTGTCCCGCAACTCCCTGCGCGAGGCGGTCAAAGCGCTGTCGCTGATCCGGGTGCTCGACGTGCGCCAGGGCGACGGCACATACGTGACGAGCCTCGACCCGGCGATGCTGCTCGACGCGCTGAGCTTCGTCGTCGACTTTCACCGGGACGACACCGTCCTCCAGTTCCTGGAGGTACGCCGCATTCTCGAGCCGGCCGCCACCGCGCTCGCCGCGCAGCGGATCGGTGATGAGGAACTCGGCAAGCTCCGGAGCGTGCTGGACGCGCTCGGCGAGGATCCGAGCATCGACGAACTCGTCGCCAACGATCTGGAGTTCCATCGGCAGATCGCGGCCTGCGCGGGCAACAAACTGCTCAGCTCGCTGCTCGACAGCCTCTCCGGCCCGACCACCCGCGCCCGCATCTGGCGGGGACTGACGCAGGAGGGCGCCGTCCACAAGACCCGTGAACAGCACGCCGCGATCCTGGAGGCCATCGCCTCCCGGCAACCCGAGCTGGCCCGATCGTGGGCGACGGTCCACATCGCCGGCGTCGAGGAATGGCTGGGCCGCATTGTCTGAGCGTGCCGGCCTGCCGGCAGATGCCGAGGTGCTGAACCCCAGGCGCGCTCATGCCGAAGACGGGCCGGGTGGCTGACGATGCGGATCGCCCTGTTCGTGACCTGCCTCGCCGACACCCTCTTCCCGGAGGCGGCCAGAGCGACGGTGCGGCTGCTGGAACGCCTCGGCCACGAGGTCGTCTTCCCCGAGGAGCAGACCTGCTGCGGGCAGATGCACGTCAACACCGGCTATCCGGACGAGGCGCTGCGGCTGGTGCGCCGGCACGTGCGGGTCTTCGCCCCGTACGACGTGGTGGTGGCGCCGTCCGGCTCGTGCGTCGGGTCGGTGCGGCATCAGCATGCGACGGTGGCGCGCCGGGCGGGGGATGAGCGGCTGGCGAGCCGGGCGGAGGAGGTGGCCGCGCGGACGCATGAACTGTCGGAACTGCTGGTCGACGTGCTGGGGGTGACCGATGTCGGAGCGTACTTTCCGCACCGGGTGACGTACCACCCGACCTGTCACTCCCTGCGCATGCTCCGCGTCGGGGACAAGCCGCTGCGGCTGCTGCGCGAGGTGCGGGGCCTGGAGCTGGTGGAGTTGCCGCAGGCGGAGCAGTGCTGCGGCTTCGGTGGCACCTTCGCGGTGAAGAACGCGGACACCTCGACGGCCATGCTGGCGGACAAGATGCGCAACGTGCTGGCTTCGAGGGCGGACGTGTGCACGGCCGGGGACGCCTCCTGCCTGATGCACATCGGTGGCGGGCTGTCCCGCCTGCGGGCGGGGGTGCGGACGGTGCACCTGGCGGAGATCCTGGCCAGCACGGAACGGTCGGAGACGGCCGGTGAGCGGGACCGGTTGGAGGTGCGACCGTGAGCAGGACCTTCCTGGGCATGCCGACGCCTGCTCCGCGCGGGGTGGGGCATCTGCGTGGCGACGAGCCGTTCCCGGCCGCGGCCCGGCGGGCGTTGGGTGACGCCCAGCTTCGCCGGAACCTGCGGCACGCCACCACGACGATCCGCGGCAAGTCGGGGGCGGTGATCGGCGAGGTGCCGGACTGGCAGGAGTTGCGCGCCGCCGGCCGGGCGATCAAGACCGACACGATGGCCCGCCTGCCCGAGCTGCTCGAACAGCTGGAGGCGGCGGTCACCGCGGCCGGCGGCACGGTGCACTGGGCGGCCGACGCGGTCGAGGCGAACCGGATCGTCACCGACCTGGTCCGGGCCGCCGGCGCCGACCGGGTCATGAAGGTCAAGTCGATGGCCACCCAGGAGATCGGCCTGAACGAGGCCCTGGAGGCGGCCGGGATCGAGCCGGTGGAGACCGACCTGGCCGAGCTGATCGTCCAGCTCGGGCGGGACAAGCCCAGCCACATCCTGGTGCCGGCGATCCACCGCAACCGGGCCGAGATCCGGGAGATCTTCCTGCGTGAGATGCCCGACGTCGATCCAGGGCTGACCGACGAGCCGGCGGCCCTGGCGGCGGCGGCCCGCCGGCATCTGCGGCGGACCTTCCTCAGCACGAAGGTGGCGATCTCCGGGGCGAACTTCGCCGTCGCCGAGACGGGCACCCTGGCCGTGGTGGAGTCGGAGGGCAACGGGCGGATGTGCCTCACCCTGCCCGACACGCTGATCACGGTGATGGGCATCGAGAAGGTCGTCCCCACCTGGCGGGACCTGGAGGTGTTCCTCCAACTGCTGCCGCGGGCGTCGACCGGGGAGCGCATGAACCCCTACACCTCGATGTGGACCGGTGTCACGCCGGGTGACGGGCCGCAGGCGTTCCACCTGGTGCTGCTGGACAACGGGCGCAGCGCGGTGCTCGCCGACGAGGTGGGCCGGCAGGCGCTGCACTGCATCCGCTGCTCGGCCTGCCTGAACGTCTGCCCCGTGTACGAACGCACGGGCGGGCACGCGTACGGGTCGGTCTATCCGGGTCCGATCGGGGCGGTGCTCTCCCCGCAGCTGACCGGCGTGGCCGACAACGCCTCCCTGCCGTATGCCTCGTCGCTCTGCGGCGCCTGCTATGACGCCTGCCCCGTGATGATCGACATCCCGTCGATCCTGGTCCACCTGCGCGCCGAGGCCCCCCACCCCCGCGCCGAGGCGGCGGCGATGGCCGTGGCCGCGTACACCATGGACCATCCGGCGCTGTACGCGGCCGCGCAGCGCGCCGCGAAGCTGAGCCGGCTCGCCGGCCCGCGCGGACGCGGCCTGCCACCACCGCTGTCCGGCTGGGCCGCCAGCCGTGACCTGCCGCAGCCGCCGCCGCAGACCTTCCGCCAGTGGTGGGCCGAGCGGTGAGCGCGCGAGACCTCGTCCTCGGCCGGCTCCGGGCCGCACTCGGCGAGCCACGGACCGCGCCGGCCGAGATGCTCCGGGACTACCGGCCCGCCGGCGCCGTCGCCACCGACCTCGACCTGCTCGTCCACCGACTCACCGACTACCGGGCCACGGTGCACCGGTGCGCCGACACCGACGTCGCCCGGACCGTCGACGAACTGCTCGGCGGCCGGCAGATCGTCGTGCCACCCGAACTGCCCCGGCACTGGCTGCCGGACAGCGTCACCCCGGTGCTGGACGACAACCTCACCGCGGCGCGGATCGCGACCCTGGACGGGGTCGTCACCGCGGCGGCGGTGGCCGTGGCTGAGACGGGCACGATCCTGCTCGACGGGGCCCCCGACCAGGGCCGCCGGATCATCACACTGCTGCCGGACGTGCACGTGTGCGTCGTGCGGACCGAGCAGGTCGTCGCCACCGTGCCGGACGCCCTCACCCGGGTCGATCCGCACCGACCCCTGACGTGGATCAGCGGGCCGTCGGCCACCAGTGACATCGAACTCAACCGGGTCGAGGGCGTCCACGGACCGCGGAACCTGCACGTCATCATCACGGGGTGAGCCGGGCCAGCGGGTGAACCTCAACAACGACGGGCTTCTGCTCGTCCCTCGCGCAGACGGCCGGATCCCTGACGTCAGGCGAGGCCGGGGGCATAGGCGACGGCCACGAAGCGGACCGCGCGGCCGGCCAGGCAGATCCCGGTGAAGACGACCGGGCGCATCGTCGTCGTTCCGAAGTAGACGCTGGTGGCCAGCAGGGGTGGCAGGCCGGTGGTGGCGCTCACCGCGAGCAGGGCTGCGGCGGGCCACGGCCGGTCGGGTGGTGGGCGGCGGTGCCGGCCGGTGCGGCGTACGGAAGCCAGCTTGCGCTGGAGCCACGCCGACCGCACCTCGCCCCGCGAGGCCAGGAAGAGCACGACCTTCCCGGCGGTCTGGCCGGCCGCGGCGGCCAGGCCCAGCGCCACCGGATGACCGTGCCCGGCGGCCGTGGTGGCTACCAGGTAGGGCTCGATCGGGACGAATGGCAGCACGGCCGAGACGATCCCGACGGCCGCGGCCGCCAGGATCGCGATCATCGCGAGCCGCAGACCGGGGTGGGGAAGATTGTCGTGGGAGGTGTCAGCCGGGTCACGGCGACCAGCGAGGCGACCTTGACGGCGGTGACCGCGAGCGCGAACGCCAGCGGCGGCCACGGTGACGGGCTGAGCACGACCAGGACGATAAGGGCGCCGGTGTTGACGGCCTTCGCCGGCGGCGACCAGTTCCACCACCAGATCCGGCGGTCGACCTGGGCGAAGTAGTTCGGGCTGAGCAACGGCCAGCGCAGGAACGCCAGGCTCAGCAGCTGGTCGACGACCATGAACTGGAAGAGGAACACGCCCACCGGCAGCGCGGTGTCGGGTCGCAGGACGATCAACGCGGCGGGCAGGTGGCGGTGCAGGCGCGGTCGGCGACGATGTCGAAGACGGCGCCCACCCGGGTCTCCTGGCCGAGTGCGCGGGCGGCGGCGCCGTCGGCGATGTCGCCGACCCAGTAGGTGGCGTACGCCGCGATCAGCAGGGCCGGGCTGCGCTGAGCCAGGGCCGTCACCCCCAGCCCGACCGCGACCACCGTCCGGACCGCGGTGATCGCGTGGGCGCATGTCTCATTCGGCGTTCTTGAGATGCGTTCCACCTCGCCGGTGCGTCGGTTGAGCTCGGCAAGCTGATCGCGTACCTGGCTCATGGTGCGCTCGGTGCGCTCGGTCAGATCGGCGTGACGCCGCTGCTGCTCGGCCCGGGAACGGGTGCTGAGGAACCAGATGACCGCGATGATCAGCGCGCCGGCCACGATGAGGAAAATGGAGGCGATGTCCATCATTGCTCCTTCGGATCGGTGGTCAGGGTGGTCGCCGCAGCGGCGATGACCTCGGGTGTGAGCAACAGCGAGAACGGCGCGGCCCGGTAGAACTTCAGCGCCTTGCCGTCCGGCGACAGCTCGAGGTCGGCGGTCACCAGACCGGCCCGCTCCAGCTTCTTCAGGTGCACCTGGAGCAGGGCCGGCTGATGCCTTATTTGCATGTGCCAGCACAAGTGTCAACCGAACGCTGGGAGAGGTGGGCGGAGATCACAGCCGAGGCCTGCTGTGTCGGCGGCCGTAGTCTCAGCGTCATGACGCAGCCACAGACGCATACCCTCGCCCTGCCGGGCGTCGACCTGGTCTACGACGTTCGCGGCCCGCTCCCACCAGCCGGTGGGCGTCCCGCCCTGGTCATGATCGGCCAGCCGATGACTGCGGAAGGCTTCGACGCGCTCGCCGCCCACTTCACGGACCGCACGGTCGTCACCTACGACCCGCGCGGGCTGGGCCGCAGCGTCCGCAAGGACGGCCGGTCCGATCACACGCCGCAGGATCAGGCCGCCGACCTGCACCTTCTGGTCGAGGCGCTCGGCGCCGGTCCGGTCGACATGTTCGCCAGCAGCGGTGGTGCGGTGACCGCGCTCGAACTGGTCGCGAGCCACCCCGGCGACGTCGTCACGCTGGTGGCGCATGAGCCGCCGATCAACGCCGTGCTACCCGACGCCGCGGCCGCCGAACGCGCGCGGGCCGCCTTCCACGAGGCGTACCAGGCGAAGGGCACCGGTGCGGGCATGGCCGCGTTCATCGCGATGACGTCCTGGCAGGGCGAGTTCACCGACGCCTACTTTGCCCAGCCCGAGCCCGACCCGGCGATGTTCGGCCTGCCAACCGACGACGACGGCACCCGCGACGATCCGCTGCTGTCGAAGAACTCGTGGGCGATCACCGACTACCGCCCCGACGCGGAAGCGCTCACCGCGGCACCGACCCGGATCGTGATCGCGGTCGGCGAGGAGTCGGCGGGAACGTACACCGCCCGCACGGCCGTCGGCGCCGCCGCCCTGCTCGGCCAGGAAGCCACGGTGTTCCCGAGCCATCACGGCGGATTCCTCGGTGGTCAGTTCGGTTACGCCGGCAAGCCCGAAGAGTTCGCCGCGAGGCTACGAGAGGTTCTCGCCGCCGGTTGACCAATCCGGGTTGCGCAGCCCGGCTGCCGTGCGGCGGGAGATTTCTCCGGGGCCGTGTCGATCCGCGCGCCGCTCGTTCGACGTTAGGGTGCGAGGGCCGAGAGGCGGCCCCGGCGGACGAGGAGAGCGCCATGCCGAAGTACCTGCTGATCATGCGGGGCACCGACGAGTCGAACGCGGCCATGATGGCCGACATCGACGAGATGATGGCCACGACCCGCCAGTTCATCGAGGAGATGGTCAAGGCCGGCGTCCTCCTCGCGGCGGAAGGGCTCGACGATCCGGGCCGGGGCGTGGTGGTCGACTTCAGCGGCGAGGCCCCGGTGGTCACGGACGGGCCGTACGGGGAGACCAAGGAACTGTTCGGGGGCTTCTTCCTGCTCGACGTGGCCTCGAAACAGGAGGCGGTCGAGTGGGCCAAGCGGGTGCCGGCGGCCCGCGGTGCCAAGGTCGAGGTCCGGCGGGTGCCCGGGAGCGACGAGGTCCCGCAGGTCGAGGCGTGACCGTCCAGGACTGGGCCGGGCGCGAGAGCAACGGCCAGATCTGATGGGTACGGCCGACGTCGAGGCCGTCTGGCGGATCGAGTCGGCGCGGATCGTCGCCGCGCTGACCCGGTTCACCGGCGATTTCGGACTGGCCGAGGACGCGGCCCAGGAGGCGGTGGCCGAGGCACTGGTGTCGTGGCCGCTCGCCGCTCCGGCCAATCCGGCCGGTTGGCTGATGGCCACGGCCCGGCGGCGGGCCGTCGACGTGATCCGTCGCCGGACCGCCCTCCAGGACCGGTACGCCCTGCTGGCGGCCGACCCGGCGGTCGACGAGGAAATCGACCTCGACAAGATCGACGACGACGTCCTGGCGCTGATGTTCATCAGCTGCCATCCGGTGCTGTCGCCCGAATCCCGGGTGGCCCTGACCCTGCGCGTGGTCGGCGGCCTGTCCAGCGAGGAGATCGCCCGCGCGTTCCTCGTGTCCGTGCCGACCGTGCAGGCCCGCATCACCCGGGGCAAGAAGACGATCGCGGCGGCCGGGGTGCCGTTCGAACTGCCGACGGCGGGCGAGCGTCGGGAACGGCTCGGCGCCGTGCTCAGCGTCCTCTACGTGATCTTCACCGAGGGGTCGACGGCCACGTCGGGCGATCGTCTGCTGCGTCCGGACGTCGCGTACGAGGCGATCCGGCTGGCCCGCACGCTGGCCGCGCTGCAGCCGGACGAGCCGGAGGTGCACGGGCTGCTGGCGTTGTGCGAGCTGACGGCCGCGCGCTTCCCGGCCCGGACCGGCCCAGACGGTTCACCGGTCCTGCTCGAGGACCAGGACCGGCGGCGGTGGGACCTCTCGGCCATCCGCCGTGGGCTGGCCGCGCTGGCCAAGGCATCGAGTCGCGGCCTCGGCCCCTACGGCCTGCAGGCCGCGATCGCCGCCGCCCACGCGTCCGCGCCCTCCGTCGAGGCGACCGACTGGGACCGGATCGTGGTGCTCTACGAGGCGCTCGGCCGGGTCGCGCCCTCGCCGGTGGTCGAGCTCAACCGGGCCGTCGCCGTGGCCATGGCCTCAGGTCCGGCCCACGCCCTGGCCATCGTGGACGAGCTGGTCGCCTCCGATCGGCTCCCCGGTTCGCATCTGGTGCCCACCGTACGCGGCGAGCTGCTGGCCCGGCTCGGACGGCGACCGGAGGCGCGCGCCGAGCTGGAGCTGGCGGCCCGGCTGTGCGCCAACCAGCGCGAACGCTCGGTGCTGCTGCGCAAGGCGGCCGCGCTGGGTTGACCTCTCCGGCCCGGCCAGCGGGGCTTCGAGCGGTGCCACGTGCTGGCCCCGCGGGGGCCGGCTCCGCCGGTCCGGCCGACTGACTGTCCCCGGCATCTCGACGGGTCGGCGAACCCGGCGCAACGGCGGGTCGAGCACGGGCGCCGCCACCGAACCGGGCAGGTCCGCCCGCCCATCCGTTACGCTCTCCGGAGCGACCGGCGTCCCGATCGGCATGCCTGCTGCTCCGCGACGGGCAGGACCGGCGGTCCGGGACAGCCGCGAGGCGGAGCCCCGGGCTGGCACGCCCGTCACCACGCAGGGCAGAGAGGGATGACACCATGACGGCGGTAGCGGGCCAGCAGCCGACTGCGGTGGATTCCTCAGTTGCCGGGCACGGAGCGGAGGAGGATCTCCGGTCGTTGTTCGGGCAGTCCACCGCCGTCTTCGCCTCGCTGGCCGGGCCGACGCACCTGCTGGAAAGCGCGAATCCGGCGTTCTTCGTCACCATCGGCGAGACGCGGGCCCGCACCGGAGCGCCGCTCGTGGATCTGATGCCCGAGCTGGCCGGCCAGGGCGTCATCGCTCTGCTCGACGAGGTCTATCGCACGGGCGAGCCCTACACCGGCCGTGACGTCCGGGTGGTGCTGGGCGCCGGGCCGCACGCGCGGGAGTCGTTCTTCGACTTCACCTACGAGCCGCGGCGGGACGCCGACGGCAAGGTGACCGGGATCCGTGTGATCGGCGTGGAGACCACACAGGTGAAGCACGCTCAACGGCTGATGGCGGAACATCGCGCCCTCGTGGAGCAGATCGCCCGTCAGGCACCGCTGACCGAGGTGCTCGACGGCATGGCCCGCTGTATCGAGAACCTTGCACCGCAGGAGGTCCTGGTCTCCGTCCTGCTCGCCGATCCCGACGGCCGGCACCTGCGCCACGGCGCCGCGCCCAGCCTGCCCGACTTCTACAACCAGGCCATCGACGGGATCGCCACCGGTGAGGGCGTCGGCTCCTGCGGCACCGCCGCGCACCGCCGGGAACCGGTCATCGTCACCGACATCGCCACCGACCCGTTCTGGGACGACTTCCGGGACCTGGCCGAGCGGGCGGGACTGGGCGCCTGCTGGTCCACGCCGATCCTGGCCCGTGACGGCAGCCTGCTGGGCACCTTCGCCATGTACCAGCGCCTTCCCCGCGTTCCGCAGGACACTGATCTCGCCCTCGCCCGGGTCTTCACCGGCACGGCGGCCCTGGCCATCGAACGCCACCACATCGAACAGGCGAAGGCGGCCGCCGACGCACGAGCCCGAGCAGCGCATGACGAGCTGGCGAAGGTGGTGCAGGCGGAGCGCGAACTGCGCGCCGAGGCCGAGCAGCGCGCCGCCGCTGCCGCGGAACTCACCGCCCGGATGCGCGCTGCCGCCGCCGCGCAGGCCGCCACACCGCACCCCGAGCAGTGCCAGCTCGGCGGTACCGGCGGGTGCCCCGCACCGGCCGAGATCAAGATCGCCGATTCGTGGGGCGACTCGGCGTGGGGCTGCCCCACGCACGTCGAGGAAGCCATCATCAACGTGCGCTCGGTGTTCATCGCCAGCGAGGAACTCGGCGGCCTGGCCGCGTACCTCAGGCGTTGACCCTCGTCCGGGCCACCGACGGCGAGGCTTGAGCGGCCCGCCCCCGGTGCCGTGCGGTGCGGCGGCCTCACGTCGGCGCCGGTGGTTCGGACCTGTCGAGGCTGCCGTCCTCGCGTGATCGCCGAGGGTCAGTAGCGACCGAGGCTTTCCAGCGGGCACATGACGATGCGCGGCTGGGCCGCGGGATCGAGCCAGCGCAGCACGCTGACCAGGTCGGTGTGCGACAGGCTGACGCAGCCGGCGGTGGGGCCGGACGGGGTCTTGCTGAACTCGTGCAGGAAGATTCCGCTGCCCGCGTTCGGCACCGGCTTCGCCACGTTCGGCGGCATGTTGTAGGTGATCACGGCGAAGTGCGTGTAGGCGGGCTTCTCCTGCCACAGCGCCTCGCTGAGGCCACCGGGACTGGTGGTCGTGTGCTGGAAGGTGTTGTAGGCGGGGGAGTTCGGGTTCTCGTTCCACCAGTCGTTCACGACGAGCCGGTGGTAGGGGTACCGGACGCCCGGGTTGGCCGCGATGCCGTACATCGTCGGGCCGATGGAGTAGACACCGGTCGGCGTGGTCGGAACACCCTCCACGTGATGGTCGCTGAAGAACTGGGATCCGATCCGCGCGGGCAGCGCCGCCGAGATTGGGGTCCAGCTCCCGTCGACCTTCGCGAACGTCTCCAGCGTGGCGTAACTGGTGCGGTAGCTGGCCGCGGTCACGATGACGACCTGCCGGGTGGTCGCCGGCAGGGTCGTGAGGTTGTGGGCCTTGTTGTTCCGCGAGGAGCGGCGCGGCCGGGGCCTGTCGATGGTGGCGTCAGGGGTCGACGCCGCGGCGGGCGTCGCCCCGGAGGCGATGACGGGAGCGGCGGCGCCGGACGCCGCGCCGAGGATCAGAGATCTCCGCTTCATCTGCCAGATCCTCGCACTTCGGCCGTCTCCGTGTTGTCCTTCACCGCGCTGAATCGCCGTACCCCGGGCGCCGAGCGACGCTGACGGTGCCCGGGGAACGGCCGGCCGGTCAGAGGCTGCGGGCGGTGATGTCGCCCTGGGAGGTGGTGGCGCGGATGTCGAGTTCGGCGGTGCCGTCGTTCTTGAGGGCGTTGCTGATGCGCCCGTAGCCGGTGCCGGCGTCCAGCGCGGCCGAGACGCCGCCGGCGGCAGCGACCGAGATGTCGCCGGACTGGGTGCGGAGCACGACCGCGCCTCGCACGGCCTCGGCGATCCGGATGTCGCCCCGCGCGGTGCTGATCTCCGCTGGGCCGTTCAGCCGGCCGACCTCGACGTCCCCGTCGACCGCGGTGAGGCGGACGCTCGCGGCCTCGTCGAGCTTGATCTGGCGGTACGCGCCGTCGACGACGACGTCACCGAGGCGCCCGACCCCGCGGAGCTCGACGGCGGCGGCCTTCGCCTCGATGCGGGAGCCGGCGGGCAGCTGGACGGTGACCTCCACGGATCCGGACGGGCCGAAGAGCCGGTTGTCGGGAGTCGGGGCCGTGACCCGCAGGACGCCGCCGGCGTAGGTGACGCTGGTCTGCTCGGCGGTCGTGGCGTCGCGGCTCTTGCCGGGCTCGGCGGGCCGGACCTCGACGGTGGTGTCGGAGCGGTCCGCGGCGATGAACTGGATGCGTCCCGAGGGGATGTCCAGGACAGCGGAGATCGGGGCGGGGGTGTCGAACGTCTGCATCATGCTCTCCCATGTTCACGCACTGTTTCTGACATCGGAAACGCTACGTTGCTTTCCAAATCTCGGCAACGCCGCTGTTGCGTGCGGCGCACGTACTCACAGCTCAACGGACCGAAAGTGTTGCAACGACCGTGGCGGGAACGCAACGCGGAGAGCCTGAATCGTTGCAATGGGCGTTGGGTGAACGCCACGGTCGGGGTGAGCCGGGGTCAACCTTGACCCTCTTGCGCATCCTCGGCGAGCACTGGGGACGGTGTCCCTCGGGCAGCCATCGGCCGCGGGGGCTCGCTGGCAAGAACTTCCAGCTCCGGGTCACGCAGGGAAGGATTTCTTTCGCTCGATCGCGTTGGTACTGTGCTGCGGTGCCTCCCCCTCGCACCGTCAACGCCCCACCGGATGACCGCGCCTCGACCGTAGAGTCCACACGCTCCACCGTCCGGCGGGGGAAGCCGGCACGTTTCACCGAATCCGGTCTCGGGTGGCTGCTGTTGCTGCCGTCGGTCGTGGTCTTCGTGCTGTTCGTGTTCTGGCCGCTGGGGCGGACGTTGTACCTGTCCGTCCACGGCAACGACCTCTTCGGCGCCCCGTCGGTCTACGTCGGCGCGGAGCACTACCGCGAGATGCTGTCAGCCGACTTCGGCAAGGTGCTGGCCACGACGGGCCTGTTCACGCTGTTCTCGGTGGTGCCGGCCGTCCTGGGCGCGCTCTTCGTGGTGCTGCTGCTGGAGGCGCGCATCCGCGGCATACGGGTGTTGCGCACCGCCTTCGCGCTGCCGTTCGCGTTCTCGGTGGCGACGGCGTCGGTCGTCTTCGCCGTCATCTACAACCCGGCGATCGGCGTGGCGAACGGAGTGCTCGGTTCCCTCGGGATCGACCGGGTCAACTGGCTCACCGACCCGTCGATCGCGCTGCCCGCCGTCTGCGCCGCGACCGTGTGGATGAACTTCGGTTACAACGTCCTCGTGCTCTCCGCCGGCGTCGCGGCGATCTCACCGGAGGTGGTCGAGGCGGCGCGGCTCGACGGGGCGTCCGGCTGGCGGCTGGCCTCCCGGATCACCGTGCCGCTGCTCTCCCCGCAGTTGTTCTTCCTCGTCGTGGTGTCCACGATCCACGCGTTGCAGAGCTTCGGACAGATCCACATCCTGACCAAGGGCGGCCCGGACCAGGCCACGACCACGCTGGTCTACTCGATCTACGAGAAGGCGTTCGCCTTCGGGTCCTCCGACTTCGGGTCGGCCAGCGCACAGGCCGTCGTGCTGCTGGTCGTCATGCTCGGCTGCACGGCCGTCCAGTTCGGCATCCTTGAGCGGCGGGTCCACTACCGATGAAAAAGTTCAGCCTCGGGCGGGTCGCCGTCTACGTCGTGCTCGGCCTGGCCGCGATCCCGGTCCTGTTCCCCATCTACTACGGCTTCGTCGGCGCGGTGATGGGTCCCGGTGACCTGGCCACCTACCCGCCGGCGCTGGTGCCGCACGAGCTCTACTGGCAGAACATCACCGACGTCTTCCGCTCGGTGCCGCTCGGCCGTTTCTACGTGAACTCCGCCATCCAGGCCGGGGCCATCACGCTGGCCCAGATCGTCACCAGCATCCTGGCCGCGTACGCCTTCGCGTTCCTTCGCCTGCCCGCGAAGGCGGTGACGTTCGCGCTGTTCCTCGCCACGCTCATGGTGCCGTGGGAAGCGATCATCATCCCCAACTACCTGGCCATCTCGGGATGGGGTCTGGCGCGGGGTGGGATGACCTACCTCGGTCTCGTGCTGCCCTTCCTCGCGTCGGCGTTCGGCACGTTCCTGCTGCGGCAGGCCTTCCTGCAGTTCCCGACCGAGTTGCGGGACGCCGCGGTGATCGACGGGTGCGGTCACTGGCGCCTGTTGTGGCGGGTCATCGTGCCCCTGTCCAAGCCGTCGATCGCGGCGGTCGGTGTCTACGTCTTCCTGTCGGCCTGGAACCAGTACTTCTGGCCGCTGATCCTGATCCGCGACTCGGATTTCCAGACGCTGCAGATCGGCATTTCCCAGCTCAACGACGCCGAGGTGGCGCAACCGGGCCTGGTCCTCGCGGGCGTCGCGCTGTCCCTGCTGCCGACGTTGGCTGTCGTGCTCTTCGGTCAGCGCTACATCGTCCGTGGCCTCACCGCCGGCGCGCTGAAGTAATTCGAGAAGAGGAGAACCCGTGAGACAACCCAAGCTCCGTCGGGCCATGACGGCATTCGTCGCCCTGGCAGCCGCCGCCGCGCTGACGGCGTGCGGTGGTTCCGGGTCCGGCAGCGATTCGGCCAAGGACGCGCTCGAGGCGCCCGGCGCCGAGGTGCTCGAGAAGGCCACCGACAAGACCACCATCGAGTTCTGGCACGGGATGAAGGGCGCCAACGCCGCGGCGATCGACAAGCTGGTCGCCGACTTCAACGCCCAGAGCGGGGGCAAGGTCGAGGTCAAGCCCATCTACCAGGGCAACTACGACGAGACGATCGCCAAGTACAAGGCCTCGGTGCAGCAGAAGAACACTCCCGCCCTGGTGCAGGTCTACGACATCGGCTCCCGCTTCATGGTCGACTCCAAGCAGACCGTGCCGATGTTCAAGTTCATCGACAAGGACAAGTTCAACGCCGGCGACATCGAGCCGAACATCGCCAACTACTACTCGATCGACGGCAAGCTCCAGTCGATGCCGTTCAACACCTCCACCCCGCTGCTGTACCTCAACAAGGAGGCCTTCGTCCGGGCCGGCCTCGACCCGACGAAGCCGCCGACGAACCTCGACGAGATCGGGGAGATGGCGAAGAAGCTGACCGTCAAGGACGCCGGCGGCAAGACCGTCCAGTACGGCTTCGGGGCCGCCATCTACGGCTGGCTGCTGGAGCAGTTGATCGCCACCGACGGCAAGGAATACTGCGACAACGGCAACGGGCGCAAGGGCCTGGCGACGAAGGTGCAGTTCGACCAGGAGACCGGCGTCCGCGTCGCGCAGTGGTGGGTGGACCTGGTGAAGGGCGGCTACGCGACGAACACCGGCCGCAAGACCGACGACGCCCAGGCCGCCTTCAAGGCGGGCACCGTGGCCATGCATCTGGAGTCCACGGGCGCCATGCGCGGCTACGTCGACGCGGCCAAGGGCAAGTTCACGGTGCTCACCGCGCCGTACCCGAAGGCGAGCAGCGCGGCCACCGGCGGGCCGATCATCGGTGGCGCCTCGCTGTGGATCAACGGCGTCGGTCACAGCGACAAGGAGAAGCGCGCCGCCTGGGAGTTCGTGAAGTTCGCGGTGAGCCCGGCCCAGCAGGCCAAGTGGCACACGGGCACCGGGTACGTGCCGGTCAACGCCAAGGCACTGGACGAGCAGATCGACAAGGACTGGGTGGCGCAGTACCCGCAGTTCAAGACGGCCGTGGACCAACTGCACGCGCTGCCGCCGTCGGTCGCCTCGGCCGGCTGCCTGCTCGGCGTGATGCCGCAGGCCCGCAAGGCGTCCGAGGACGGGCTGGAGGCGGCGATCGTCGGCAGCAAGCCGGCCGACCAGGCCATGAAGGACGCCGCGGCGAGCGTGCAGCCCGCGATCGACAGCTACAACAAGTCGGTCAGCTGACCCACCGAGGGGACACCTCAGAAGAGGGGCCGGCTCCGTAGGGAGCCGGCCCCTCGACGCTCGGCCGGCCGCGCGGGGGCCTCCCGTCCAGATCAGACGATGTACGCGTACAGGTCGACGATCGTGCCGTCGGCGCGGTGCAGTCCGGCGGAGTCGCCCTTCGTGCCGTTCCAGACAGTGGCGGTGCGGCCGTTGTGGTAGGTGGCGGCGTCGTTCCGGCCCGGGCCGGTCCACACCCGCAGCAGCCCACCCGCCGGAATCACGTAGCCGTCGCCCACCAGGACCCTGGCGGACGACTGGCTGCGCAGGTACCAGCCGCTGACGTCCACCGGCTGTCCGGAGACGTTGCGCAGGACGACGTGCTCGCCGGCCCACTGCGGCTCGTCGCCGGGGGAGTGGTGCACGACATCCTCGACGACCACCCCCGCCGCTCCGGGCACCGGGTCGCGGCCGTGCAGCATGTTCGTGAGGGCACCCGGATAGTTGGTGATCATGCCGGCGACGCCGAGGTCGAGGGCCCGTCGCCACAACTCCGGCGAGTCGACCGTCCACGGCACGAGGGCCAGGCCCGCCTCGATGACGCGGGCCGCGTCCTCGGGCTCCAGCCGGCGGATGTCCGGGTTGACGGAGAAGAGCCACGCGGCGAGTTCGGTCAGCTTCCCGCTCGTCGGCACGTCGTAGGCGATCAGCGCGACCGGGACGCCGGGCAACTGCGCGTGGAAGTCCCGGAGAGCCTGCTCGTCGAAGGACCCGACGACAAGCGGCCACGGGCGAGAGCCCAGCTCGATCTCGCCGCGACGCTCACGCAGCCGAGCGGCGACGGCGCGCGCCAGCCCGGGATTCAACGCGGGCGACTTCAGTTCGAGGTTCAGGCCGACCCGGCCCCCGAGCAGGTCGAGCAGATCGTCGAAGGTCAGGATGTGCTGGCCGGTGAAGTCGTCGTCGTACCATCCCCCGGCGTCGAGCTTCGTGAGCTCGGCGAGGGTGAAGTCGTGCACGTTCCAGGGCGCGCGGTCCGCGTATGCCAGGCGGGCGTCCGTGGTGCGGGCGAGCGTGGCATCGTGGATGATCACCAACTCCCCGTCGGCGCTGAGCTGCACGTCGGTCTCGATGTAGTCGGCGCCGTCGGCGATCGCCAGCTCGAAGGCGGCCGCGGTGTTCTCCGGCGCCATACCGGACGACCCGCGGTGCGCGTACGTCTGACGCGTGCTCATCCGAGAACTCCCCGTGATCCGGACCGGCAGCTACGGCCCGACCCTAACCCGCCGACCGGCGAGGTCCACCTCCCGGTGGTGGAACGCGGCTCGGCGGCCGGACGGCGGCCCTTGACAGGGGCGACACGATTCAGGCGTGAGCCGTCCGCCCACACTCCCGCCCTATCCCGGGTCCGCGCCGCCGGGGCGGGGCAGCGCGGGCTGGTGGGTCCTCGGCGCCGTCCTGGTCGTCGTGATCGCGGTCGGAGGCGTCGTCGTGTTCTGCGCCGGTCTCTGGACGTACGCGAACCACGACCGGCCCGAGCTGATCGACAATCCGCCGGTCAGCGAGGTGGCGGAGAACGCGTGCGCCACGATGCGCGCCACCGTGGCGGCGAAGGCGGCGCCGCCCGACGCCCCCGTCGACGCGCGGGTCCGCTCGATCCGGGAGCAGAACGCCGCCGTGACCGTCATGGTGGCGCAGGTGCGCGACCTGGACCGCGACCTGCTGGCGGACGATCGTCCGACCGACGCGTGGCTGGCCGACTGGGAGACCCTCGTCGGGGCACGCGAGCGGTACGCGGCCGACCTTGCCGCCGGCCGCCGGCCGCACTTCGTGGTGCCCACCGCCGACGGCGGGCCGCTCACCGACCGGATGAACTCGGTGGGGCTGCGGTGCGAGGTCCCGCCGCAGCTCATCGACCTTCGGTAGCCGTCTCCGGCCCTGCCGGCCCGGCAGGTGCGTCGTCGCCCCGACCGCCGCGTCCGGCCGGTGTGAGATCCATCGCCCGGGGGAAGTCCCGGGTGAGCCGGAGATGTTGTGCGACACATGCCGGAGACGGATGTGGTGGTTGTCGGCGCCGGGCAGGCGGGGCTGTCCAGCGCGTACCACCTGCGCTCCTCAGGTCTTGACTTCGCGCTTCTGGACGCCGACGCGGCGCCCGGCGGGGCCTGGCAGCACCGGTGGCCGACGCTGCGCATGGCGACCGTGCACGGCATCTTCGACCTGCCCGGAATGCACTTCACGCCGCCGCCGCCGGACGAGCCGGCCGCCGACGCGGTGCCGGCCTATTTCGCCGCCTTCGAGCGTGAATTCGGCATCGACGTCCAGCGTCCGGTCGCGGTCACGGCGGTCCGGAACGCCGGCGACGGACGACTGCTCGTCGAATCCGACAGGGGCACCTGGATCACCCGGGCACTGATCAACGCGACCGGAACCTGGACCAGGCCGTTCGTGCCGTACTACCCCGGACAGGACACGTTCCTGGGGCGGCAGCTGCACACCGCCCACTACCGGGGACCGGCGGAATTGGCCGGGAAGCGGGTGGTCGTCGTCGGGGGCGGAGCCTCCGCCGTGCAGCTCCTGGTCGAGATCGCCGACGTCGCGGCGACGACGACCTGGGTCACCCGCCGCCCGCCGGTGTTCCGGGACGGGCCGTTCACCTCGGACTACGGGCGCGAGGTGGTCGCCAAGGTCGACGCCCGGGTACGGGCCGGCCTGCCCCCGGGAAGCATCGCCAGCGCGACCGAGCTGGCCTGGACACCGCAGATGCGCGAAGCCCGGGAACGCGGTCTCCTCCGGCGCCTGCCGATGTTCGACAAGATCGTCCCCCGCGGCGTCCGGTGGCGTGACGGTGCCGCGCAGGACGTGGACGTGATCCTCTGGTGCACCGGGTTCCGGCCGGCGCTCGACCACCTGGCGCCCCTGCGCCTGCGCGGCCCCGGCGGCGGCATCGTCATGGACGGCACCCGGGTGGTCACCGATCCCCGGATCCACCTGGTCGGCTACGGGCCGTCCGCCAGCACGGTCGGCGCGAACCGCGCCGGGCGGGCAGCCGTCCGCGAGCTGCGCGGGCTTCTGGCGGCGCCCGCCCTCGCCTGACCCCCGGCGGCGGGTACCCGTTCACGGGCCGAACGTCGTCGGCACGCCCGGGTCAGCCGACCTGGTCGTTGTCCTTCAGCGCACCCCAGCCGTGCCAGCGGTCGATCTCGATGACAGCGGTCACCCGCCGCCGATCGCGCCGTGGATAGGCCCGCCCGCTGTAGTGCTGGGAGAGCCGGTCGATGTCCGCCAGGTCCTCGTCGTCGCGGAGTTCGACAACGCGCCCGAGGATCGTGACGTGGGTGTACCACGCCTGCCCGTCCAGCACGGTCAGGGTGACCCGGGGGTCGTTGCGGAGGTGGCTCAGCCGGCGGCGGCCCTCGTCCATGTTCACCATGATCCGACCGTCGTCCCACAGGTACCAGGTGGCCGCGGAGACCGGCTGACCATCGGCCCGGAGCGTGGCGATGACCGCGGGGTTCGCCTTCCGGAGCATGGTGACCGCGGATTCGGGCAGCGGCGGCTTCGACATGGTTCTCCTCCTCGCGACGGCGTGACCTCCGCAATGTACGCAACCACCGGGCCGCGCGCGCCTGCTACGGCTTCGCCCGCGCCGCCCTGCGTCGCCGGGGCGCCGTCAGGAGCAGGACGGTCAGGGCAGCGACGGCGCCGAGGCCGACGACGGCCACCCACGACGTCGACCGTCCGGTCCGCGCCGGCCCCTGCTGCTCGGCCTTGACCTGGGCGACGGGACGGTCGTACTTCTTCTCGTCCGGAGCGACCAGGCGACCGACCGACGCGTCGGGGGAGAGGGCGAAGCCCCAGTTCAGCAGCGCCGCCGCCTCGCCCAGGCTGCCCAGCGGCGCGGTTTCCGCGCCGAGCAGCGTCACGGCGAGCCGCCGGCCGTTGCGCTCGGCCACCCCCACGTACGTCTGCCGTGCCAGGTCGGTGAAGCCGGTCTTCCCGCCGAGCGTCCCCGGATAGTGGTCCAGCAGCGTGTTGTCGTGGGTCAGGGAGAAGCCGGGCCGTCCCGGCCCTGCCGGCACCTCCGCCACCCGGGTGGCGATGTACCGCCGGAAGTCCGCGCGGGCGTAGGTGGCGCGCGCGATCAGCGCCAGGTCGTACGCGCTGGTGTACTGGCCCGGGCCGTCCAGCCCGGACGGTGTCACCGCGTGGGTCTGGTGTGCGCCCAGCCGGTGTGCCTCGTCGTTCATCGCCTGCACGCCGCCCTGCCGGCCGGCGCTGCCGCCGCCGACGCGGGCCAGCACGTTGGCGGCGTCGTTACCCGACTTGAGGAGAAGCCCCAGCCACAGGCTCTCGATCGAGTACCGTGCGCCCGGCACCACCCCCATCACCGAACTGGCCGGATCCAGATCCTGCAGGTCCGCCCGGGTCACCTCGACCACCCGGGTCGGGTCGAGGTGGGGCATCAGGGCCGCGGCGAGCAGCATCTTCTGCACGCTGGCCGGCGTGCGGTGCTCGTGCGGTCCGCAGCCACCCAGCACCGCGCCACTGTCGAGGTCGGCCACCAGCCACGAGGTGGCGGTCACCGCCGGGGCCATCGGCGCACCGGCCGGGATGGACAGTCCCGCCGTCGCCAGCGACTCGCCGCCGACGGCCAGGTCGGCGGGACCGACCGGCGGCGGCGACGGTGCGGCCGGTGGGGCAACCGGCGGCTTCACGGCCGGGCAGGGCAGGTACGGTGCGGCCGTCCGCACCGGCGACGCGGAAACGGCGGCGGGCATAGCCAGGAAAGCGCTGAGCGCCACCGCGACAATGCGAATGATGGTCACGTCAATGCACCGTAATCGCTCGCCATGCGAGCACCGGCCCGGTTGCAGAAAGTGGTCCGGGGAGGGCGAGAATTCCGGCCTCGGCCCGGCTGGCACTCCTTCGATCGGCTTGTGCCGTTCGGGAGGCTCCGCGAGCGCGATTTCCCGGCGCCCACGACCGGCGAAATCGCCGCAGCTGGTCTTTCTCCGGCCCAGCGGGTACGGGGGTCGCGGGCGGGTCCGGACGGGATGGGTGAGCAGCCTGTCGTCATTTCGTCGAAATGAACTCCATGTCGCCGCCTTGGTGCCGGAGCGCCGGTCGACGACGATAACGCCAGGGCGTTGTTTGCCCGTAGCCCATTTGGCGTGGGCCGCGCACCCTGATCGGGGCACGCTCAGACCGCGACCTCGGCGCTCAGGACGATGGTGCGTTCCTCGGGCAGGTGGAGGAACTCGGTGTGGCTCGCGGCGTTGTGGGCGAGGGCGATGAACAGGCGCTTGCGCCAGACGGCCATGCCGGGCTGGCGCGTGCACCGCAGCGTGATCCTCGAGACGAAGTAGGAGACCTGGTCCAGGTCGAGGTTGATCTCCTGGGCGTGGGGATGGGTGGCCGCGCGGCGAAGCACCTCGGGAAAGTCGGTGGGGTCCTGGAAGCCGAAGAGGGCGTCGATGTGGATGATGCCGTCGTTCGGGTCGCCCAGGTCGTCGATGGTGAGGCGCTGGTCCCAGGGGATGTGCGGGACGTTGGCGGTGCGACCCGTGATGATCACAATTCGCTCGTGCCGGACGTGGTAGTGCGCGACGTTCGCGCGTAACGCCAGGGGCGTCGTCTCCTTGTTCGGATGGGGAAAGACCGCGGTGCCCGGCACCCAGGGGATGTTCGTGGCGTGCAGGCTGTCGAGGAACTCGGGGAGGGGGCCCTCCCGTTCGATCCGCCGGGCGGTGACCAGCTCGGCGCCGCGTCGCCAGGTCAGCAGGACCGTGAACAGGACGCCCGCGATGAGCAGCGTCAGCCAACCGCCGTGGGTGACCTTGGCCAGGTTCGCCGTGAAGAAGGTCAGCTCGATGCTGCCGAAGACCACGCCGAACAGCACCAGCCGCCGCGTGCTCCAGCGCCACCGCGCCCGCGCGACGACCAGGAACAGGGTCGTGGTGATCATGAAGGTACCGGTGACCGCCACCCCGTACGCGGCGGCGAGGTTCGTGGACGAGCCGAACGCGAACACCACCACCAGGACCGCCGCGAACAGGCCCCAGTTCACCCCCGGGGCGTAGATCTGGCCGTACTGGCGGCGCGAGGTCTGCCGGATGCGCAGGTGCGGCAGGAAGCCCAGCCGCATGGCCTCCCGGGACACCGAGAACGCCCCGGAGATCACCGACTGGGACGCGATCACGGTGGCCACCGTGGCCAGGACGACCATCGGCAGCTGCGCCCAGCCGGGCAGCAGCAGGAAGAACGGATTGTCCCGCCTCTCCGGCGCCCGGAGGATCAGTGCGCCCTGGCCGAGATAGTTCAGGGTCAACGCGGGGAAGACGACCCCGAACCAGGCCCGGCGGATCGGAGCGCGACCGAAGTGCCCCATGTCGGCGTAGAGCGCCTCGGCGCCGGTGATCGACAGCACCACGGCGCCCATCGCGATGAATGCGATCATCGGGTGGTCGACGACGAACAGGGCCGCGTACGTCGGTGACAGCCCGGCCAGCACGCTGGGGTGACGGATCACCTCGGCCGCGCCGGCGACGCCCAGGCAGGCGAACCAGAGCAGCATGACCGGCCCGAACACGGCCCCGACCCGTCCGGTGCCCCAGCGCTGGATGGCGAACAGCAGGGTGAGGACCACCGCCGACGCCGGCAGGACCACCACCTCCAGCGTCGGGGAGATCACCTCGAGTCCTTCCACGGCCGACAGCACCGAGATCGCCGGGGTGATCACACTGTCGCCGTAGAACAGGGCTGCGCCGAGCGCTCCGAGCGCCAGCAGGGTCTCGGCGCGCCGCTCACTGACCGTGAGCAGCGCCCGCCGGGCGAGGGCGGCCAGGGCCATCACCCCGCCCTCGCCCTCGTTGTCGGCCCGCAGGATGAAGATGACGTACTTGACCGAGACGATCAGGATGATCGACCAGAAGACCCATGAGATCACGCCGAACACGTCGGGGGCGTCCGGTGTCAGGTTGCGGTCGAGGGTGAAGACCGTCTTCAGCGCGTACAGCGGGCTCGTGCCGATGTCGCCGTAGACCACCCCCAACGCGCCCAGCAGCAACCCCAGCCGCGCTGTCCGGCGGCCCGCCCGGGCCGCCGTCCCACCGCCCGCCGCGGGCTCCGGGGCAGCTGCCCCGGGCTGCTCGTCGCCTGCGCGCTCCGCCATCCCATAGGCATACCAACTCCCGGCCGTCCCCACCCCGGACCTCCGAACCTTGGTCCGATGGGCAATCCGCTCTGCCGTGGTTCGTCAGTCCAGGATCTCGACGTGGCCGTCGGTGCCGTGCACGCGGATCCGCTGCCCGTCCCGGATCAGCCTGGTCGCCCGCTCCACGCCGACGACCGAGGGCAGGCCGTACTCCCGGGCGATCACCGCGCCGTGGGTCATGAGGCCGCCCACCTCCGTCACCAGCCCCGCGATCGCGACGAACAGGGGTGACCAGCTCGGATCGGTGTAGGCGGTGACCAGGATGTCGCCCGGTTCGAGGTCGGCGTCGGCCAGGTCGAGGACGACCCGGGCCCGCCCCTCGACGACCCCGCCGGAAACCGGAAGGCCGACCAGCGCGCCGGCTGGCACGTCGTCGCGTCGGTACGCCCCGGTGATTCCCTCACCCTCCGACGTGAGCACCCGGGGCGGCGTGAGCGCGTGGTACGACCTGAACGCGTTCCTCCGCCGGTCGATGAGCTGATCGTCCGCCCGGTGCGTGCGCACGACGTCGTGCAGCTCCTGGAACGTGAGATAGAAGATGTCCTCGCTCTCGCGAAGCACGTTCGCCCGCACGAGGCGCTCGGCCTCCGCCAGCAGGGCCTGCTTGTAGACGAAGTAGCGGCTGATGATGGCGTACTTCGGATACTCCCGGTACCCGATGAAGGTGCGGACGCGGCGGATCATCCGCTTGGTCTCGTCCGCCTTCTGCTCGCCGTCCGGCAGGGCCCGAAGGCGTTCGAGGACGTCCTGTTCCTTCCTCTCCGCCTCCCGGCGCCCCTGGTCGAAGCGCCGCTCGCGAGCGCCCGGCTCGAAGTTCCGGACGTTGTCCAGGATGACGGGCACGAGGGTGCTGGGACGTTCGCTCCAGCGCGGCCTCGTGATGTCGATCTCGCCGACGCACCGCATGCCGTACCTGTCGAGGAAGGCGCGGATGACGTCCCGCGCCTCCCGGCCGCCCGGGAGCGTGGCCAGCTCATCCAGGAAGCCCTCGTCCTCGACCTTCTGCAGGAAGGCCACCACCTCCGCGTGCGGGCGGATGACGTCGGCGACGTCCAGGAGCGCCAGCCCCATCTCCGACGTGACGTTGTTGGGCGCGGACAGGGTGAGCGTGTCGGCCGCGTTCTTCTCGCCCAGCCACGCCTGCAACTGCTCGTTGAGCCACCAGGTGGCCTCCATCCCGGCCATGATCGCCTGCATGCTCCGGGGATCGCCCAGGAGCCGTTTGTGCTCCTGGAAGGCCGCCAGGAGGAAGTCGAACAGCGCCGGACCGGATGTCGTGGCGATGTCGCGCCGGAGGTCGGCGAGGGACGCCTGGCTGCGTTCGATCAGGTCGGTGACGATGGCCGGATCGGTCTCGATGGGTGCCGGCGCGCCGCCGGCGCGCGGCGCGGCAGGAGTCGGATCGGGGAGCGACGGGATGAAGTCGCCACGGTCGATGACGGTTTCCAGCGCGTCCCGGACCAAAGGATCGGATCTTCCCGCCATCTCCAGCAGGCCGGCGCGGCTCGACGGCGACGCGAGCGCCCGGGTCGCGTCGACGAACAGCCGCCCACCGGCGGCATACATCGGCGCCATGGCCGTCAGCTGCCACATGGAGAGCCCCAGGGGCTTCATGGGGTCGGTCATCATCTGCTGGTGGCCGACCGAGATGAAGACGTGGTTCTCTCCGTCGCCGATCTCGGGGACGGGGAAGAGCGTGGTGATCGGTCGGCTCTGGACGATCTGGAGGTCGTCGTCGACCAGGCACCATTCGATGTCCTGCGGGTGGCCGAAGTGGGCTTCGATCCGCCGGCCCAGCTCCACCAGCCGGACGACCTGCGCATCCGTGAGCGCCGGCTGCTCCTGCCGGGCCGGGTCGATCGCCTGCTCCGTCGTCCCGCCGGCCGGTAGGGCGTGGACGGCGAGCCGCTTGGTGGCGATCGCCCGGTCGACGATCACACCGTTGCGCACCTTGTAGGCGTCCGCGTTCACCAGCCCGGAGACCAGGGCCTCGCCGAGGCCGAAGCTGGCCTCCACGGAGGCGATCTTCCGGTTGGACGTGACGGGATCGGCCGTGAACAGGACGCCGGACGCCTGCGGGAAGACCATCTTCTGCACGACAACGGCCATCTGGACGCTGCCCTGGTCGATGCCGTTCCGCAGGCGGTAGATCACGGCCCGCTCGGTGAAGAGCGAGGCCCAGCACCGGCTGACGTGCCGGAGGATCGCGGCCGTCCCGATGACGTTCAGGTAGGTGTCCTGCTGGCCGGCGAAGGAGGCCGTCGGCAGGTCCTCCGCCGTCGCGCTGGACCGGACGGCGTAGGCGGCCCCCTCACCGACCTGGGCGAGAGCCCGGCTGATCCCCGCTGCCACCTCGTCGGGGAGGGCCGTCCCCTCGATGGTCCGGCGGATCTCCGCACTCAGCGCGCGGATCGCCTCCCGGTCGTCCGGCTTCAGGCGTGACAGCTGATCGAGCCGGTCGTCGATCGACGGCGCCTCGGCCATGATCCGCCGGAAGGCGTCCGTCGTGACGCAGAAGCCGGGCGGTACGCGGATGCCGTCGATCCGCGTCAGCGCGCCGAGATGCGCGCCCTTGCCGCCGACGATCGCGATCTGCCGCTCGTCGACCTCATGGAGGCCCCACACGTACTGCTCGGTCATCGCGGTCGTGCCCCATTTCTTCGTCCGTTCCTGGGTCCGGCCGACGATTCTGCGGCACCACCCGGGTCTTGCCGCAAGGCCCCCGGTCCGATATACATTAAAGTGGGACGAAGTTCTTGTAGCTCTCTTCTTGGAGCTCTCGGGTTGTCGTCGATGTCATTTCTCCCGCACCAGCGGCGATTCAGCCGCTTGCCGCGTTGTGTTTCGCCACCAGGCTCGGGAGTTCGTCGAGGGAATCGATGCGAAACAGGCACTGCTCCGCCACGGCGGGCATGTCGAGGATGTGAGCCCACGGACCGCGCCGGATCAGGCACGCCTGCATGCCGGCCGCCAGGGCCGGGCGTGCGTCGTTGTCGGGCCGATCGCCGACGTACAGGATCGACGACGCGTCGCCACCCCCTGCACGGATGACGTGCTCGAAGAAGGCCGGTGACGGCTTCGCCACGCCCCAGCCGTGCGACGTGCCGATCACATCCACGGGCAGGTCGAGAGCGCGGAGGGTCGCCTCGGCATGAGCCGGCTGGTTGCCGGCCAGGCCCACGAACAGGCCCTGGTCCTTCAAGGCCGCCAGGCAGGACCGCGTGTCGAGGTAGAGATCCTCCTCGGCGAACGACTCGGGTCTGCCGGCGGCTGCGCGGCGTTCGAGTTCGACCGCGAGGTCGAAATCGGGGCGGAAGACCCGGAACGGTTCCTGCCAGTCCAGGCCCCGGGCGATCGCCGCACCGAAGACCGCCGAGAACGTGTGCCGTGGAATGCCGAACCAGTCCGCCCAGGATCCGAACTCGCGGGTCTCGTCGAGAATTGTTCCGCCGACATCGAAAAACACCGCGTCGATCACCGCGCGTTCCTCCGTCCCCGTCGCGCCTACAGTGGATCATAGACGGGGTGCCGGAACCTCATTCATGATCGTCAAGGCGCCAAACGGACGTCGGTACGCGTGCGCGGTGACGGATGTCCCGGCGAGCCGCCCGAGGCAGAGCGGCCCCTCGGGCGAGTCCTAGGCTGCGCCGACATGACCAGATCACCGGAGGAGTGCATCCGGCCGTTCCGCGTGGCGATCCCGGACAGCGACCTGGACGACCTGTGGCGGCGCCTTGACCACACACGCTGGCCGGACGAACTGCCCGACGTCGGCTGGGCCTACGGCGTCCCCCGGGACTACCTGCGCGAGCTCGCGCACCACTGGCGGCACAGGTACGACTGGCGAGCGGCGGAGGCCCGCCTGAACCAGTGGCCGCAGTTCAAGACCTCCATCGACGGCGCGGACATCCACTTCGCGCACATCCGCTCCCCGGAACCGGATGCCACGCCCCTGACCATCACGCACGGCTGGCCCGGATCCATAGTGGAGTTCGAGCGGATCACCGGCCCGCTCACCGATCCCCGAGCACACGGCGCCGACCCGGCCGACGCCTTCCATCTGGTCCTGCCCAGCATCCCCGGCTTCGGGTTCTCCGGCCCCACCCGTGAGACGGGCTGGGAGTACCGCCGTGTCGCGGCTGCCTTCGCCGAGCTGATGGGCCGCCTGGGTCACCACCGCCACGGGGTCCAGGGCGGCGACTGGGGAGCTGTCATCTCCCGGGAACTCGGTCGTGTCCGCCCCGACAACGTCATCGGCGTCCACCTGAACCTGATCCCCGGTGCCGGTGCCGGCGCCGCGGCCGAGCCGAGCCAGGAGGAACTCGCCGGCCTGAGCCCCGCCGAACGGGAGCGGACCTGGGCCTCCTGGGAGCGGATGCGGGCGTGGAACCGCGACAAGCAGGGCTATGCCGACATCCAGTCCACGCGGCCACAGACCCTCGCGTACGCGCTGACCGACTCGCCGGTCGGCCAGCTCGCCTGGATCGCCGAGAAGTTCAAGGAGTGGACCGACTCCGCCGACCGGCCGGAGGACGCCGTCGACCGCGACCACCTTCTCACCAACGTCATGCTGTACTGGCTCACCGGGACGGCTGGTTCGTCCGCGCGCCTCTACTACGAGCGCGCCCACGCGCCCTACTGGGGCGAGCCGCCCGAGCCCTCACCGGCCCCCACCGCGTTCGCCTCGTTCCCGCGGGAGAACTTCCTCGTGCTGCGCCACATCGCCGAACGGAGCAACAACATCGTCCGCTGGACGGAGTTCGACCGAGGAGGCCACTTCGCCGCCATGGAGGAGCCGGACCTGCTCGTCGGCGACATCCGCGCCTTCTTCCGGGATCTGCGCACCACCGGCCCGTCCTGAGCGGCACGCACCGGCCGCCGCCCGAGCATCCCTTCCCGGTAGATGTGCTGCAGGCGGCTCAGGCCGACGCCGGTGGGCGCCGGCTCCGCGGCGGTGGGGGCGGCGGCCCGGGCGGCGAGCCCGGTCGGGTCCGCGGCGCCGGCGGACTGGCGGGCCGTGTCGGTCATGCTGGTCCTTCGGGGGGGGGGTGTCGGTACTGCCCGCGGCTCTCCGGCCGGGGTCGCGGTGGGTCGGCCGCCGGGTGGTCAACCGGCGGACGTCTCGGCCCGGGACGTCGATGCGGCCAGCTCGGCCAGGTGGTGCAGGGCGCCGCCGCGCGGTCACTGGTCGCCGTGGTTGCCGGCCCAGTGGCCGCCGACCGCCGGGGTGTCGGCCCGGATCGCCGTGCGGTTGCCGTCCAGGTCGTTCTCGACCACCCGGCAGTTGATGCAGCTGCCCCGCTCGGTGATCCAGATCCCGCTGAGCTGGGTGCCCGAGCTGGTGTCGCGGATGAGGTTGCCGCGGATGGTGACCGAGTCGGAGGCGGCGTTGATGGTGATGCCGCCGCGGCCCGCGGGGGCGGCCGGCAGCTCGTACGGCGTCTTGGGCGGGGGAGTGTCCGCGCTCCACGAGGTGTCGATGCCCGGTCGGTTGGGGGCGAGGGTGAGGCTCGTGGCGTCGTTGGCGGCGACGACGGCGTACCGGCTGCCGACGCGGAGGACCTTGCCGCGGTGGCCGTCGGCCGGCCAGTTCGCGCCCTGGTCGACGAGATGGTTCTCCGTGTAGCGGACCGACTCGCCGCCGCCCATGGCGGCGGGTGCGCACTGGCGGCCGTTGTTGCGGATGCGGTTGTTGATGATGACGGCGTCCCGCAGCGGCCGGTCGAAACGGATGCCGTCGAGGCTGTTGCCCCAGATGTCGTTGCTCTCGATGACGATCTCCTCGGCGGCCGGCTGGTCGCTGTCGCCGAGGTCCTGGTGGTGGTAGCCGTACCGGCCGTTGCCGCTGATCCGGTTGCCGCGCACGGTGTACGGGCCGGCGGTGTTGCCGATGCTCACCCCGTCGCGGAGGTTCCCGTCGATCAGGCAGTCGGTGAGCAGGCCCCCCTTGCCGGGGATCCCGGTGGTGCCCTTCGCCGAGACCTGGAAGCCGGCCTCCAGGTTCCCGACCATCGTGCACCCGGTGACGATGAGCCCGTCGACGCCCCAGTCGGAGATGCCGAACCGGTTGCCCTCGGCGTGGCACCCGACGATCCGGATGCCCCGCGGCGGCGGCCGGTCGGAGTTCTGCATCTCCAGGAAGATGCCGTTGGTCGCGTTGCCCACGGCCACGCAGTTGGCGACGGTCAACCGCTCCACCGGGCCCCAACCGCCGACCCCGATGCCGATACCGGCGCCGCCCATCTCCAGGCCGTTGTCCATCCGGCCGCACTCGAGCACGCGGACCGCCTGGACCAGGGTGTCCTGCAGGAAGTCGCAGCCGAGGCCGGTGGCGGCGGTGTGGTGGATGAACAGGTTCCGGAACAGCCCACCGTTCACATACTGCAACCCCAGCCCCTTGGCCAGCGGGTCGTACTCCGCCGATGCCACCCCCGATCCGTCGATCTCGAAGTCGGCGAACGTGCAGTAGGCCAGGGGCCGGTCCGGACTCGCCCCGTGCTCCCGGGCGGTGTAGAAGGCCAGCGGCACCGGCTGGGCCCGGTTGGCGTCGTTGCTCAGCAGGAACCGGGTGGCGCCCGGTCCCGCCCCCATCAGCGACACCCCGCTGCGCCAGACGGTGCCGGCGTCGCGGATCGCGTACACGCCGGGCGGGCAGTAGATCACGCGGGCGCGCCCGTCCGCGGCGTACGCGTCGCCGAGCCGGTCGACCAGCGCGGCGAGCGCCGGCTGGTCGTTGCTGGTGCCGTCACCGGTCAGGCCGTGGTCCCGGGCGTCGCAGAGCAGCGGCGCCCCGGCCACGGCGTACGGGCGCACGCCGGACGCGGCCGGCGTCACCTGATCCGACACGGCATCCCCTCCTCGGGGCGGCGGCCCGACCGGCGGGCGTGCGGCGGCTCGACCCCGGTCCGCCGCGCCTGGGCCGCCACGTGACCGGGCCTGCCGTCACCGTACGTCGGCCACCGTCCCCCGCAGGGCCAGATCGGTGAGGTCGCCTTGGGGGCCTGCCGGGGCGCTCCGGCGCGCCGGGGGAGGGGTTTCGTGCCCGGCGCAGGGGGCACCTCACGCTCATGGCGACCCAGCGCGGACCGTATCTGGACGACAGCCTCGGGCTGATGCTCAACGGCTACGCCTGGCTGCCCGCGCTGTGGCGCCGTGGCGGCGGCCGTGCCGTGCGTACCCGGGTGATGGGCCAGCCGGCGGTCGCGCTGCGCGGGCCCGACGCGGTGCGGTTCTTCTACGACGAGCGGCATGTGCGACGGCACTCGGCCATCCCGGAGCCGGTGGAGGGGACGTTGTTCGGCCATGGGGCCGTCCACACCCTCGACGGCGCGGACCACCGCCACCGCAAGGCGCTGTTCCGGTCCCTGCTCACCGATCCGCGCCGGGTCGGTGAGCTGGTCGACCACGTGGCGGCGGCGTGGGACGAGGCGATCGCGACAGCCGGCGACGGGCGGCAGGTCGTGCTGTTCGACGAGGCCAGCCGGGTGATCACCAAGGGGGTCTGTGCCTGGGCCGGAGTCCCGCTGGACCGTGCCGAGGTGGCGCCCGTGGCCCGTGACCTGGTCGCCCTGGTCGACGGGTTCGCCACCCTGGGCCCGCGGCACTGGCGGGCACGGCGCGCCCGCGGCCGGCGGGAGAGGTGGCTCGCGGCGCTCATCGACCAGGTCCGCGCGGGGGCGGTCTCCGCCACGCCGGGGTCGGCACTGGAAGCGGTGGCCCGTCACCGCCAGCCCGGCGGTCAGCCGATGGACGCCGACCTCGCCGCCGTGGAACTGCTCAACATCATCCGCCCCACCGTCGCGGTGTCCTGGTTCGTGGCGTTCACGGCACACGCGCTGCACCGCTGGCCCGGGCAGCGCGACCGGCTGCGCGCCGGGGACACCGGCTACGCGGTGGCGTTCGCCCACGAGGTACGCCGCTTCTACCCGTTCGCGCCGTTCGTCGGCGCCCGGGCGGTCACCGACCTGACCTGGCAGGGCCAGCACATTCCCGCCGGGTCGCTCGTCCTGCTCGACATCTACGGCCAGAACCACGACGCGCGGCTGTGGCCGGAGCCGTACCGCTTCGACCCGGGGCGTTTCGTCGGCCGCGCTCCCGACCCCTACGAGCTGATCCCGCAGGGCGGGGCGGACCCGGCCACGGGGCACCGCTGCCCCGGTGAGGACGTCACGGTGGCCCTGCTGGCGGCCTTCGCCGGCTGGCTGGCGCGCCTCGACTACACGGTGCCGGAGCAGGACCTCACGATCTCGCTGCGCCGCATCCCGGCGCTGCCCCGCAGCCGGTTCGTCCTGTCCGCCGCCCGCGGGCGTGAGCTCCGCGACCGGCCGGACCAGGTGCCCGCCCGGTTCGCGTCCGGGCCGCCTGGTCGCGGTGGCGAAGCCTGGCGGTGATCCGGTCGGCGGGGCCGAGGTCGGGTTCCTCCGCGGCGGCAACTCGCTCTCAGGTGTGCAGGGTCCGGCTCGGCGGAACGCCGAAGACGGCGCGGTAGTGGGCGGCGAACCGGCTGTGGCTCGGGAAGCCCCAGCGGCTGGCGATGCGGCTCACCGTCTCCCACCGTGGGTCCGCCTGTCGTAGCTCGTGGTGTGCCCGTTCCAGACGGATCCGGCGCAACTGGGCCATCGGGGTGCTGTCCAGGTGACGCCGGAACGCCAACTGCAGGGCGCGGATCGAGACGGCGGCGGCAGCGGCGACATCGGCGGGGCTGATGTCCTGCTCGGCGTGTTCCTCCATGAACGCGATCGCCCGACGGACGGTGGGCACCACGGCGTCGCGGCGGTCCTGTGCGGTGGGCTCGGTCAGCGCCGTGTTGGGGAACACGGCCAGGGCGGCGGCGGCCAGGGTACGCGCCGCGGCGCCGATGACCAGGGGTTCTCTGCTGGCCTCGGAGTTGCCGAGAACGGCCAGGCGGACATAGTGGGCGGTGGCGCGCCAGTGCTCCGCGAGGGCGGGGGAGGCGGGTTCGAGCGCGGTGAAGTGGATCGCCGCGAGCCGCCGCCGCACGTCGGGGCGGGCCACCTGGGTGAACAGGTGGGTGTCCAGCTGGAGCAGGACCACTTCGCCGGGCTGCCAGCGCAGCCGGCACCGGCGGCCCGGTGGCGCGGCGACGAAGATGTCGCCGGGAACGTACTCGCCCTGCTCGCCGTCACAGCTGCGGCTCACCCTGCTGGTCGCGGTTTCGCAGACGACCAGGGAGCTGATCTCCTCGACGGCGACCCGCAGGTCCGTGGACTGGGCGAGCCGGTCGGCTTGGAACCGGCCGGCCTGCACCCGTTGGTGGCGCAGGTGGTAGTCGTGGTCGCCGCTGCTGATGCGCAGGCCGCGGGTCCCGTACGCGCCGGCGAGGTAGTCGCGGATGCGCTGCGGGTCGCGGCTGTCGAAGCGGTGGCTGATGGGACCGTCGGCGCTCAACCGTCCTCCATGGGCTGACCGATGGTGGGAAGGAGCCGCCGTGTGCGGTGCCGGAAGGAACGCCGAGGTGGGCGGGCGGCCGGAGTCACGAGGGCGGTGGACGGTGGTCCGGCCGCCGGGACAAGCTGTTCCGAGGTTCGCTCGGTCGATGCTATTCCCGAACCCGGGGATCGCGCTGCCACGTGTCCCGTCCACGGAACTTGCGCGGAGCGATCAGGAATCCGCGTTCCTCTGCGCTGGACGGCATAGTCCGGCGGTGGATGGTCGGGAAGAGTGGTCCCCGGTGTGGTCGCGCTCAACCTGTGGGGGCGCTTGTCGCGACGCGTCCTCCGCTAGCCCGTCGCCGCGATGCGGCGGGAAGGGAGTGGTGGTGGTGGAAACCGATGCCCGGAAAGTGACGTCGGCGGTCGTGACCGAGACCCTGCGTCGGATCGACGGGGACCCGAGCCTCGCGGGCCGTTTCGACGGCCACCGGGAGGCCCTGGGCGGGTGCCTGCGCGAGCTTCTGCGGGAGGCGCTGGCGGGCCGGCCCGGCGCGGAACCCGTGCTGCTCGTGCAGCTTCACCGGCGGCTGCGGGTGACCCGGGACGAGTTCGACGCGGTCGGGCACCATCTGCTCACCGCGGCGCTCGCCCGGCAGGTGGGGCCGGAGGCGCTGGTCCGGGTCGGTGCCGCGCTCACGACGGCCCGCCGCCGGCTGGTGGAGGAGCCACCCGTCGCCGACGCCGCGTCGCGGCGGGACGCACGCGCCCGCAACGGCGCGTCCCGTCGCTACCGGAGCTCCGGCCCGCCCGCGCACCTGCCCCGGCCACCGGGCTGGCGGTGCAGCGGGTGCGGCCACGAATGGCCCTGCCCCACGAAACAGAGCCAACTGCTGGCGGAGTTCGGCGGGACGACGGCCGGACTGGCCGTCTACCTGGGAACCTGTCTGGTCGCCGCCACCCGGGACCTGCCGGCCCTGCCCCTGGCGCAGGCCAGGGCCCGCTTCCTGGGGTGGCTGCCCCGCAGCCGGTACTGAACCGTCCCCCAGACCGGTCGGACCTCGTGCTCAGGACCGCCGCCCGCGCGTGCGCAGCGCGTCCTCCGAGCGGACGTCGATGTCCGCGTCGTCCGGGAACGACCGCCGCGTCGGCGCCGGGTCCGGGGGCGCCCCGGGACCGGCCATCGGCGTACGGGTGGGTTCGACCCGCCCGAACCCGTGCCGGCCCTCGCGGCCGGACGGCGCGGCCGGCGCGTCGGCGCGGCGCTCGCCGCGCCGTCCCTCGGGTACGGCCGTCTCCTCGCTGCCCTCGTCCATCGGGTCGTGCTCGCCCGCGCCCCAGGGCGGTTCCGCGTCGAAGCCGTCCCGGGTGACCCACGGGGTCCCCGCCTCCGGCTGCTGTCTGTCGCCCCGCCCGCTGCTGCCCGTCATCGCGCACCTCGCTGGTCTCGTCCGGCCGGTACCCGGGTCGATTGCCCGCCCCGGTCGCCGTCATTCCCCGGACCGCAGGTCATCCGCTGGGCTGGTTCGTCCGGTCATGTGCCCGCTGCGCCGATTCGCGGACGCGACGCCGTCAGGTTCCGGCCGCGGGGAGGGTACCGCTGAGCAGTGCCGTGCCGAGCGCCGTGCGGCGGTAACGGATCTCATGCCCGTGGCGTTCGCCCACCACCAGCCCGGCCTCGCGGAGCACGGTCAGATGCTGGGAGACGGTGCCGGCAGCCAGGGCGTGGCGGTGGGCCAGGACGGTCGTGCTGACGGGCTCGGTCAGCCCGGCCAGCAGGGTCGCGCGGCTGCGCCCCAGGAGGCGGCCCGCGGCCGCCAGCTCCTGCGTCCGCGTCGACTGCCACAGGGTGCCCAGGCCGCGCGCCGGATAGATCACGGTGGGTTGCCACGGCTCGTCGAGGATCACCAGGACCTGGTCGAACTTGAACGCGCTCGGGATCAGCAGCAGGCCCTCGCCGGCGAGCCGGCGGTCCTCGTGGTCACCGCGGTCGCGGGTGAGGACGCCGTCGTGCCAGCGCAACTGGGGATGCAGTTCGGCGAAGAGGCGGTCCAGGCCGCCCTCGGCGAGCCGGCGGCTCTGGTGGACCACGTCGGCGTCGAGCAGGGCGCGGACGTTCGGCCACACCGGCCGGATCACCTGGTCCCACACGTCTCGGATCACCCCGGTGAGCAGGCGCAGCGCGTCGGCCGGGTCGGCCAGCAGCCGGCGGCCCACCGCGGTGCGCGCCGCGCCCCGGGTCGCGCGCAGCGAGCGGGCGATCTCCGCGGCCACCCGGTCGAGCGGCGTCGCCTCGATGCGGGCCAGTTCTTCCTCGAAGCGGGGGCGCGCGGTGGTCGGCGGCGGGGACAGGAAGTCCGGGCTGTAGCCGCGGCGGGGTTGCAGCAGCGTGACCGGGCGCAGGTCCAGCGCGTCCAGACGGTCCCTCATGGCGTGGAGAAAGCCCTGGTGATAGCCGGGGGCGTCTTCGGGCGTGGTGAGGCGGATGGCCTCGATCGTCTCCAGCACCGGCGAGATGGCGAAGCGGCAGCGCATCAGGTCGGCCGGGCTGAACCGCAGCGTGATCGCCATGTCCGCCCCCTCCATGATTCGGTCCTCGCCGAATCACTGGCGCCACCCTACCGGCTCCGGCCACCATCGCCGCCATGACGACATCACCGGACTGGGAACGACGCAGCGCGGAGCTGTGGGCCGCCATCGACGACCACGAACCCGAGGAGTTCCGCAAACGCGTCGACGTGCTCGCCGCGGAGCTGCCGGACGGCGATCCGGTGGCCGCGTTCGAACGCGCCTGCGCCTTCGACTCCACCGGCCACTCCGACCGGGCCGTGCCGCTGTACCGGGCCGCGCTGGCCGGCGGCATCACCGGCATCCGCCGCCGGCGTTCGGTCATCCAGCTGGCCAGCTCCCTGCGCAACGTGGGCCGGGCCGCGGAGGCGGTCGAACTGCTGACGGCCGAGCGGCGGCAGCCCGCCGACGAGCTCGACGACGCGGTCAGCGCCACGCTGGCCCTGGCGTTGACCAGCGTGGGCCGTGAGCGTGAGGCGGTCGCCGTCGCGGTTGCCGCGCTGGCCCCGCACCTGCCCCGCTACCAGCGTTCCATGGCCACCTACGCCCGCCTGCTGGTCGAGCCCGAGGAGACGGAGAGCTAGCCGGCGCCGGCCGCCGTCCTGCTGGACGGCGGCCGGTGTGTCCGGGCGTCATCGTCTCGGCAGCAGTTGGATGATCGCGGCCAGCGCGAGTTCCAGCACGACGAGCGCGACCAGCCCGGCCCGGAACCCGCCGGTCAGATCGGCGGCCTCGTAGAAGACGATGCCGATCAGGGCCACCCCGACCGCGTTGCCGGTCTGGTTGACCGTGGCGAGCACGCCGGCGGCGGCGCCGGTGTGCGCCGGGCTGACCCGGGCGAGCACGGTGGTGGTGAGCGGCGCGAGCGCGATGCCCATGCCGACGCCGTCCACGGCGAGCCCCGGCACGAGCCAACCGGTGCCGTGTCCGGCCGCCTCCCACATCCCGTACAGGCCCACGACCATCACCAGCGCGCCGACCGTGACCACCTGGCGGCCGAGCCGGGCGGCGATCCGGTGCGCGTACGTCGAGGTGGCCAGGTAGCCGGCGCCGATCGCGGTGAAGACCACGCCCGACTCCAGCGCCGACAGGCCCCGTTCCACCTGCAGGTAGAGGGCCAGGATGAGGAAGAACGACGCCTGCCCCATCCAGAACACCTGGGTCGCCACCAGCCCCACCGAGAACGCCCGCTCGCGGAACAGCGCCAGGTGCACGAGGGGTTGCCGGCCGCGCCGCTGGGTCGTCACGAAGAGCGCGAACAGCAGCACCGAGGCGGCCAGGCTCAGCCACGTCCACAGCGGCCAGCCCTGCTCGCGCCCTTCCACCAGCGGCAGCACCAGCGCCACCAGCGCCGCACTGACCAGGACCACGCCGGCCAGGTCGAGCCGGGTCGCCGGGTGGCGGGACTCGGGCACCCGGCGGAGCAGGGCCAGTGCGGCCACGCCGATCGGCAGGTTGATCAGGAAGCACAGCCGCCAGTCCAGGCCGAACAGGTCGGCCTCGATGAGCAGGCCGCCGATCAACTGCCCGAGGACGGCGCCCAGACCCATCGTCAGGCCGTACCGGGCGAACGCCTTCGGCTGCTCGGCGGGCGCGACGCTGGTCCGCACGATGGCCAGCACCTGCGGCATGAGCAGCGCCGCCGCGAGCCCCTGCAGCACCCGGGCGCCGAGCAGGACGCCCGCGGTGGGCGCCAGCCCGCAGAGCACCGAGGCGGCGGTGAACAGCGCGAGGCCGAGCCCGAAGATCCGGCGGCGACCGTACCGGTCACCCAGCCGGCCGCCGGTGATCAGGCCGGCGGCCACCGCGAGGACGTAGCCGGCGACCACCCACTCCAGGGCGGCCGGGCCGGCGTGCAGGTCGCGTTGCATCGCCGGCAGCGCCACGTTGACGATGAACGCGTCGATCGCGGTCATGAACGTCGAGATCAGCAGCACCGGCAGGAACCCGCCGGGCCGAGCGGCCGGTGCGGTGACCCGCACCGGCCGCTCGCTCAGGACGCTCATGCCGGCACCCGGTCCAGGAAGCCGTGCACGGTGGCGATCCGGCCGTCGGCGATGACCGCGACGTCGAAGCCGACGACGATCGGCTCGGCGCCGGGCGGGCCGAGGTGCCAGGTGAACCGGGCCAGGTTGTGGTGCGCGTCGACCGGGCCGGCCAGGCGGAACTCCAGGCCGGGGAACTGCTGCTGCACGGCGCCGATCAGCGCGTCGATCTGGTCGCGCCCGGCGACGGCGGCCAGCGGGTCGGTGTAGGTCCCGTCGGCGGTCCAGACCTCGTCGACGAGGGCTCGGCGGGCGGCGGGGTCGGCGGTGTTCCAGGCGGCGAGGTACGTCTCGATGAGTTCCATGGCCACGACGCTAGGGACGATCCGGCGCCCGGGAATCGGTAGCGCTTAGGTACCGCGTACCTGTGTAGGGTGCGGGAATGTTGCACGGCCGCGGCGCGGAGCAGGACCGGATCGCGGCCCTGGTGGCGGGGGCCCGGACCGGGCGGAGCGCCGCGCTGGTGCTCCGGGGCGGCCCGGGCATCGGCAAGACGGCGCTGCTGGACTGGGCGGCCGAGCTGACGTCACCGGCCGCCCACCCGGCGTGCGTGCTGCGCGCGAGCGCCGCCGAGTTCGAGGCCGAGCTGCCGTTCGCCGGGCTGAGCCAGCTCGTGCGGCCCGCGCTCGACCGCCTCGACCGGCTGCCCGGGCCGCAGCGGCAGGTGCTCGCCGCCGCGTTCGGGCTCGGCGGCGGCGCCCCGGCCGACCGGCTGCTGGTGGGCCTCGCCGTGCTGTCGCTCCTGGCGGACCTCGCCGAGGACGGCCCGCTGCTCTGCCTCGTCGACGACGCGCACTGGCTGGACACGGTCTCCGCCGAGGCGCTGCTCTTCGCCGCCCGCCGGCTGCACGCCGAGGGCGTGGTCATGATCTTCGCGGCCCGGGACGGCAGCTTCCCCGCCCCGGGCCTGCCCGAGCTGACCGTCGGCGCGCTCGCGCCGGCCGACGCCGTCCGGCTGCTCGACCCGCGGCTCGCCCCGGAGGTACGGATGCGGGTGCTCGGCGAGGCGCAGGGCAACCCGCTCGCGCTGATCGAGCTGCCCGGGGTCCTCGCCGCCGGCGGGGCCGAGGGCCCGCTGCCGCTGACCGACCGGCTGCTCGCGGCGTTCCACGGCCAGGTCGACCGGCTCCCCGCCGGCACCCGGGCGCTGCTGCGCGTCGCCGCCGTCGAGGACACCGGCGACCTGGACGTGCTGCTGCGCGCCGCCGCACCGCTCGGCGGCGGCCCCGCCGACCTGCGTGCGGCGGAGGAGGCCCGGCTCGTCGAGGTCACCGGACGGCGGCTGCGGTTCCGGCACCCGCTGGTCCGCGCCGCGGTGCACGCCGCCGCGCCGTACCCGGATCGGCTCGCCGCGCACCGGGCGCTCGCGGACGTGCTCACCGCGCCGGACACCGCCGACCGGCGGGCCTGGCACCTCGCCGCGGCCACCACCGGGCCGGACGAGCAGGTGGCCGCCGCGCTGGAACGCACCGCCGAGCAGGCCCGCGGGCGCAGCGGCTACGGCGCGGCCCTGGCCGCCTTCGAGCGCGCCGCGGAGCTGAGCGACGAGGAGGCGGCGACGGCGCGCCGGCTGCTGCTGGCCGCGGAGAGCGGCCTGCAGTCCGGGCACCTCGGTGACGCGGTCCGGCTCGCCGAGCGGGCGGCCGGCCTGGTGGACGAGCCGACCTTCCACGCCCGCGTCGCCTGGGTGGAAGGGCACGCCTGGTTCTGGCAGGGCGGCCACCAGACCGCGTACGACCTGATGACCGGCGGCGCGAAGCTCGACCCGGAACAGCGGGACGGGCTGCTGGTGGCCGCGTTCCACCCGGCCTGGTACCTCGGCGAGCCGCACCTGGGCGCCTGCCTCGACCAGCTCGCCACGCTCGACCACCCGGTGGCCCGCTACCAGGTCGCCGCCGTGCGGGGCCGGCCGCTGCCGCTGGCGGCGACCGCCGCCCAGGTGGGCGGCGAACCCCGCGACCGGATGCAGCTCTGCGGGCTCGGCTTCGTCGCGGGCCAGGACGCCGAGACGTACGAGCTGGCCGGCGCCCTGGTCGCCCGCTGCCGGGCCGACGGCGTCCTCGGCCTGCTGCCCACCCTGCTGTTCTTCCTGGCCGAGGCGGAGTTCTTCCACGGCCGGCACCGGGATGCCACGGTCAGCCTCGACGAGGCGGTGCGCGTGGCCCGGGACGGCGGTCAACCGCTCTGGGTCAGCCAGTTGCGCGCCGTGCAGGCGGTGCTCGCCGCGGTGGCCGGCGACGAGGGGCGCTGCCGGGAGCTGGTGGCCTCGGCGCTGGACGGCGCCGCGGCGGGCGCCGAGGCGGGCGGCCGGGCGTGGACGCTGTGGGCGCTGGGCCTGCTCGACCTCGGCCAGGGCCGGGCGGAGTCCGCCGTGACGCGGCTCGCCGCCCTGCAGGAGAACCCGTACGCCCACCAGGTGTGCGCGTACCGGAGTGTGCCCGACCTGGTGGAGGCGGCCGTCCGGGCCGGCGTGCCCGAGCGGGCCCACGAGGCGTACGCCCGCTTCCGCGCCTGGGCGCAGCGGGTGGACCAGCCGTGGGCCATGTCGCTGGCGTACCGGTGCTGGGCGCTGCTCACCGGCGACGAGCAGGATCACCTACTCGCCCTGAAGTCCGGTGGCCGGCCGTTCGAGCAGGCCCGCACCGAGCTGCTGTACGGGGAGTGGCTGCGCCGCGCCCGGCGCAAGGCCGAGGCGCGCGGCCTGCTGCAACGCGCCCTGCACACGTTCGACCGGTTGGCGGCGGCGCCGTGGGCGGCGCGGGCGCGCGGCGAGCTGGAGGCGACCGGGCTGCGCGCGCCGCAGCCCGCCGCGTCGGCCGGCGCCGACCTGACCCCGCAGGAGCTGCAGATCGCCCGGCTCGCCGGCACCGGACTGTCCAACCGGGACATCGCCGCCCAGCTCTTCCTCAGCCCGAAGACGGTCGCGTACCACCTGTACAAGGCGTACCCGAAGCTCGGCGTCGCCGGCCGCGGGGAGCTGAGCGAGCTGGACCTGTGAGAACGGGCGGGGGTCAGGCGCTGCGGAAGGTGCGGCGGTAGGCCTCCGGCGGCACGCCGACCGTCCGGTTGAAGTGCCGGCGCAGCGTCGCGGCGGTGCCCATGCCGGCCGCCCGCGCGATGGCCTCGATGCTCCGGTCGGTGTTCTCCAGCAGCTCCTGGGCCCGGCGGATCCGCTGCGTCGACAGCCACTGCAGCGGGGTGGCGCCGGTCGCCGACACGAAGTGCCGGGCCAGGTTGCGGGAGCTCATGTTCGCCCGGCGGGCCAGGTCCTCCACGGTCAGCGGACGGTCCAGCCGCGCCATGGCCCAGGGCAGCAGGTCGGCGAGGGGATGGTCGTCGCGGGCGGGCACCGGGGTGGTGACGAACTGGGCCTGGCCGCCGGCGCGATGCGGCGGCACGACCAGGCGGCGGGCCACGGCGTTGGCGACCGTGGAGCCGTGGTCGCGGCGGATCAAATGCAGGCACAGGTCGACCGCCGCGGCCTTGCCGGCGGACGCGAGCACGGTGCCGTTGTCGACGTAGAGCACGTCCGGGTCGACCCGCACCCGGGGATGGCGGGCGGCCAGCGCCTCGGTGTGGGCCCAGTGCGTGGTGGCGCGCAGCCCGTCCAGCACTCCGGCGGCGGCCAGCACGAACGCCCCCGTGCACAGCGAGACCAGCCGTGCGCCCGCCTCGTGCGCCGCGCGGACCGCGTCGAGCAGGTCGGGTGGCAGGTCCGCGTCGATGTCCGCCACGGCGGGAACGATCACGGTGTCGGCGCGGGCGAGCCGGTCCAGGCCGTCGTCGGGTTCCACCCGGAACCTGCCGATCCCGACCGGGCCCGAGCCGCACACCACGAGGTCGTACCACGGGTCTGCCACGCCGGAGGGGTCGTGGGCGAAGACCTCGCACGCCATGGCGAACTCGAAGTGCAGCATCCCGTCGGTGGCGGCGAGCGCGATCGTGGCCATGTCCGAAACTGTACGGGGCATGGCGTTCCGGACACTGGTCTGGGGCCGGCCGCCGCTGGAGGATCTTCTCAGCGGATCTTCGAGGAGGGATCCAGATGGGTTCGGGTCAGACCGTGGCGGTGTTCGGCGCGTACGGGCACACCGGTGGGTTCGTGGTGACGGAGTTGCGCGCTCGCGGGTTCGTCCCGCTCCTGCTCGGCCGCGACGCGGGGCGTCTTCGGGCGCTGGTGGCGGCGCATCCGGGGCTCGCGCACCGGGTGGCCTCGGCCGGCGACCCGGCCTCGCTCGACCGGGCGTTGCGGGGTGCGGCCGCGGTCGTCAACTGCGCCGGCCCGTTCGCCTCGACCGCGGCCCCCGTGATCGAAGCGGCCCTGCGCGCCGGCATCCCGTACGTCGACGTGGCGGCGGAGATCGAGGCCAACGCCGACACGTTCGCGCGCTTCACCGACCGCGCCCGGCGCGTCGGCGTCGCGGTGGTCCCGGCCATGGCCTTCTTCGGCGGGCTCGGCGACCTGCTGGTCACCACGGCGATGGGCGACTGGACGGCGGCCGACGAGGCGCACGTCGCGTACGGGCTGAGTAGTTGGCACCCCACGGCCGGGACCCTCGCCTCGGGCGCGGTCTCCCGGGAACGGCGTGCCGGCCGGCGGGTCCGCTACACCGGTGGCCGGCTGGAGTACCACCGCGACGAGGGCGACCTGCCGGTTCTGGACTGGGACTTCCCCGCTCCGCTGGGCCCCCGCACCGTCCTCGACGGGTTCACGATGGCCGACGTCGTCACGGTCCCCAGCCACCTGTCCATCCCCGAGGTGCGCACCTACATGACCGTCGAGGCCGCCCGGGACCTGGCCGGCCCGGACACGCCCGCCCCGGCAGCGGTCGACGAACTCGGCCGGTCCGGGCAGACGTTCACGGTCGACGTCGTCGTGCGCTCCGGCGACCGGCGGCGCGGCGTCGTCGCCAGCGGCCGGGACATCTACGCCGTCAGCGCGCCGCTGGCCGTCGAGGCGGTCGATCGCGTTCTCGCCGGCCGGACGAGGACGAGCGGCGTCGCCTCCGCCGGCGCGATCTTCGACGCGCCCGACTTCCTCCGCGCGCTGTCCGCCCACCTCACCGTGGCGTCGCGGCGGCCGTAAGGGATGGTTCGTCCTGGATGAGGGGTATTTTTTGGGCGAATCGAATCGCGGGAAAACTTGATTGATTCCAAAAGAGTGAGCTATGTTCGTCGCATGACGGCCGACTTCGAGACCCAGCTCCGGGCGGTCTCGTTGCGCGTCACCAGGCCCCGGTTGGCGGTGCTCGCCGCGCTGCGCGACCACCCGCACGTCGACACCGACACCGTGATCGCCCTGGTCCGGGCCGACCAACCCACCGTCTCCCACCAGACGGTCTACGACGTGCTGCGTGCCCTCACCGACGCCGGTCTGGTGCGGCGCATCCAGCCGGCCGGCGCCACGGCCCGGTACGAGTCGCGGGTGGGGGACAACCACCACCACGTCGTGTGCCGCTCCTGCGGCGCGATCGCCGACGTCGACTGCGCCGTGGGCCAGGCTCCCTGTCTCACCGCCTCCCACGACCAGGGGTTCCTGGTCGACGAGGCGGAGGTCGTCTACTGGGGCACCTGCCCCGACTGCGCGACCGAACGCACCTCCCAGCGATCCGCCAGTTCGGAAGGACATTGATGAGCGACACCCAGGACAACGCCCCCTCCAGCGCCCAGGGCGTGGACAAGAAGGCGGCGGCCGGCTGCCCGGTCGCGCACGACTCCGTGACCGCGCACGGCAGCGAGAGCGAGAACCCGGCGATCGACTCGCCGACTCCGAAGACCGGCGGTCGTCCGCGCACCAACCGGGACTGGTGGCCCAACCAGCTCGACCTGTCGGTGCTGCACGCTCAGTCGCCGAAGGGCAACCCGCTGGGGGAGAACTTCAGCTACGCCAAGGAGTTCGCCAAGCTCGACGTCGAGGCCCTCAAGCAGGACATCATCACCGCCCTCACCACCTCCCAGGACTGGTGGCCGGCCGACTTCGGCCACTACGGCGGCCTGATGATCCGGATGAGCTGGCACTCCGCCGGCACCTACCGCATCCACGACGGTCGCGGCGGCGCCGGTGACGGCGCCCAGCGGTTCGCCCCGCTGAACAGCTGGCCGGACAACGCCAACCTCGACAAGGCCCGCCGGCTGCTCTGGCCGGTCAAGCAGAAGTACGGTCAGAAGATCTCGTGGGCCGACCTGCTCGTGCTCGCCGGCAACGTCTCCCTCGAGTCGATGGGCTTCAAGACCTTCGGCTTCGGCTTCGGCCGCGAGGACGTCTGGGAGCCCGAGGAGATCTTCTGGGGTCCGGAGGACACCTGGCTCGGCGACGAGCGCTACGCCTCCGAGAAGGAGATGGTGGGCGACGTCGGGGCGACCGAGATGGGTCTCATCTACGTCAACCCGGAGGGCCCCCGCGGCAACGCGGACCCGCTCGCGGCGGCGCACTTCATCCGCGAGACCTTCGCCCGGATGGCGATGAACGACGAGGAGACCGTCGCCCTCATCGCCGGTGGCCACACCTTCGGCAAGACCCACGGCGCCGCCGTCGCCGACGACCACGTGGGCCCCGAGCCCGAGGGCGCCCCGCTGGAGGCGCAGGGCCTGGGCTGGCTGAACACCCACGGCACCGGCAAGGGCCGGGACACGATCACCAGCGGCCTCGAGGTGACCTGGACCGACCGGCCGACCCAGTGGAGCAACCGCTTCTTCGAGATCCTCTTCGGCTACGAGTGGGAGCTCACCACGAGCCCCGGCGGGGCGAAGCAGTGGGTCGCCAAGGACGCCGAGGCGATCGTCCCGGACCCCTTCGACCCGTCGAAGAAGCACAAGCCGACGATGCTGACGACCGACCTGTCGCTGCGCGTCGACCCGGCGTACGAGAAGATCTCCCGCCGGTTCCTGGAGAACCCCGACGAGTTCGCGCTGGCGTTCGCCAAGGCCTGGTACAAGCTGCTGCACCGCGACATGGGTCCGGTCGAGCGCTTCCTCGGGCCGTGGGTGCCGGAGCCCCAGCTGTGGCAGGACCCGGTGCCGGCCGTCGACCACGAGCTCGTGGGTGACGCCGAGGTCGCCGCGCTCAAGGCGAAGGTCCTGGAGTCCGGCCTCACCACCGATCAGCTGGTCTCCACCGCCTGGGCCTCCGCCGCGAGCTTCCGGTCCACCGACAAGCGCGGTGGCGCCAACGGCGCGCGGATCCGCCTGGAGCCGCAGCGCAGCTGGGAGGTCAACCAGCCCGAGCAGCTCGCGACGGTGCTGGCGACCCTCGAGGGCATCCAGCAGGAGTTCAACTCCGCCGGCGGCGCGAAGAAGATCTCGCTCGCGGACCTGATCGTGCTGGCCGGCTCGGCCGCGGTCGAGAAGGCGGCGCGGGACGCCGGCTTCGACGTGACCGTGCCGTTCCGTCCGGGCCGCACGGACGCCTCCCAGGAGCAGACCGACGTCGAGTCCTTCCGGGTCCTCGAGCCGCGCGCCGACGGGTTCCGCAACTACCTGCGTCCGGGTGAGAAGACCCAGCCGGAGGTGCTGCTCATCGACCGTGCCCACATGCTCAACCTGACCGCCCCGGAGATGACCGTCCTCATCGGCGGCCTGCGCTCCCTCGGGGCCAACGTCGGGGGTGCGCGCCACGGCGTCCTCACCGACCGGCCCGGCGTGCTCACCAACGACTTCTTCGCCAACCTGCTCTCCCCGGGCACCCGGTGGAAGGCGTCGGAGTCCGAGGAGCACGTGTACGAGATCCGGGACCTGGCCACCGACGAGGTGAAGTGGACCGCCACGGCGGTCGACCTCATCTTCGGCTCCAACTCGCAGCTTCGGGCCCTCGCCGAGGTCTACGCCAGCGAGGACGCGCGCGACAAGTTCGTGACGGACTTCGTCGCCGCCTGGACCAAGGTCATGGAGCTGGACCGGTTCGACATCCGCTGATCCCGCTCCCACCGGGCCCCGGCCGATCCACCAGGATCGGCCGGGGCCCGTTCGTCGCCGCGCCGGTGCCGGTCTCCCCGGTTGCCGGCGGGCACACCGACCCGGTGTCCGTGGTGGTTGCCGTGCTCAGCACGGAGGCGCCGCGTGCCCCGGCCGGGTGAGGCTGTGACCACAGTGATCGGTGCCGGCCACGCCGAGCGACCAGGCGAAGCTGGACGAGGGCACGATGTGGGCGAGCGGTTTCGCCCTGACCGAGGTGACGGCCGAGGCGGAGGCGCGCATCGCGTGGCCGGAGGGTGACAGTTCAATCGAAGTGACCTGGGTCACAATTGTCGTGCCGGCGCGGTGCCCTCGGTCAGCTGCGGGGGATCAGCACGCTCAGGCAGGTGACGCAGCCCTCGAGCTTCTCGTACTCGTCGATGTCGACGACGACCGGCGCGAAGCCGAGGTCCGCGACGAGCGCCGCCGTGCGCGGCGCCGACGCCGCCATCAGCACGAGGTCACCACCCAGCGGTACGACGTGACAGCCGGCCTCCTCGTCGACCGCGCGCACCGGCTGCCGCAGCGCCGTCGCGTCGAGCAGCTCCGGCAGCGCGAGGAGGGTGCCGTCGGGCAGCGCCGTCACGGCCGACTTGAGATGCAGCACCTCGCGCAGCGGGACCGGGACCACCGTGCGACCGCGGGTCGCCAGGTGGCTGCGCAACTGGGCGACGCCCTCGGCGTTCGTGCGGCCGCCCCGGCCCACGTACACGGTGGTGCCGATCTGCAGCACGTCACCGCCGTCCAGCGTGCCGGGGGCCTCGATACGCACGACCTCCAGGCCGGCCTCCCGGACCGCCTTCTCCGTGCCGGGGACCTCCGGACGGCGCTCCGGCGCGCCCGGCCGCGTCAGCACCGCCAGGTCGTCGCAGACCACGACGGTGTCCTCCACGAACACCGAGTCGGGGCACTGGTCGGCCGGGTCGACCTCGCGCACCTGCCAGCCGGCCCCGGCGAGCGCCGCCCGGTACGCCTCGTGCTGGCGCCGGGCCCGCGCGACGTCCACGTCGCTGCGCTCGATGTGGGTGACCAGGCCCTCGGTCAGCCGGTCGCCGGGTCGCCGGACCAGGGCGATGCCTCGCGTCATGCCAGCAGTCTGCCTGCTCCCGCCGTCACCGTCCACGGGGCGACGGCCGCGCGCGTCGTCGGTTTCAATGGGGTCATGCGCGTCCTGGTCGTCTCCGCGCCGCTGCCGGGGCATCTGCTGCCGCTGCTCCCGCTGGCCCTCGCCTGGCGGGACGCCGGCCACGACGTGCTGGTCGCGAGTGGCGGCGACGCGCTCACCGCCGACCTCGGCGGCCTGGCGGCGCACGACGTCGCGCCGGGGTTCGCCTTCGGCCGGATCGCCGGCCGGGTGCTGCTGCGACATCCGCTGCTGGCCCGCCGGGAACTGGCGGGACGTGCCGGCACCGCGGTCGTCGGTGAGCTGTTCGGCGCCGCCAACGCCACGTTCGTGGACGCGGTGGTCGGGCTGGCCCGGCGGGAACGGCCCGACCTGATCGTCTACGAGCCGCTGGGCGTGGCCGGTGGCGTCGCCGCCGAGCACGTCGGGGTCCCCGCCGTCCTGCAGGAGAACAACCTGTTCCCCGCCGCCGATCTCGTCGCGGCCGTGGCGGCGAGCGGGCCGATGCGGCGGCACCGGATCGTCGCGCCGGCGGCCACGGTCACCGTGTCACCGCCGAGCCTCACCGGCCCGAGACCGGGGCTGCCCATGCGTGCGGTGCCCTACTCGGGCGGCGGAGCGGTGCCGGCCTGGCTCCTCAGCGCCGGGGAGCGGCCGCGGATCATCGTCAGCCGGAGCACCGTCGCCGGACCGGGCGGCGGCGACCCGACCGGGGCGATCATCGCGGCCGCGCCCGCGGTGGACGCCGACATCGTGCTCGTCCGGCCGGCCGGCCGGCTGCCGCGGCTGCCGGAGAACGTCCGGGCCGTCGGCCGCGTGCCGCTGGACCGGGTGCTCCCCTACGCGACGGCGTGCGTGCACCACGGCGGGGCGGGCAGCGTGCTGGGTGCGCTGGCGGCGGGCGTGCCGCAGCTCGTCGTGCCCGGCCCGGGCGACCGGCGGCACAACGCCGAGGTGGTCGCACGGCGCGGCGCCGGTCTCGGGGTGGCAGCCCGGGCGATCACGCCGGCGGTCCTGACCCGGCTCGTCACCGACGCGGCGCTCAGGACGGCGGCGGGCGAGGTGCGCGCCGAGATGGCCGCGATGCCGCCGCCCTCCGACGTGGTGACCGAGCTGACCGCGCTCCTTCGGTGACCGGTCCCGGCGCGAGCCGCGATGCCGGCCCGGTGGGTCACCGGGAGACGCCGTCGAGCGCCTGCATGATGACGTCGGTGACCGCCTGGGGCTGGGTGACCATGACGACGTGGGAGGCGTCGATCCGGGTGATCGTCGCGCCGGCGCGCTCGGCCATGCGGAGCACCGCGTCGCTGCCGGCGGCCCGGTCGCCGGTGGCGACCGCCGCCCAGGAGGGAAGCTTCCTCCAGGCGGGGTTCGTCGTGGGCGTGGCGAAGGCCAGCGAGGAGACCGGGCGCTGGGTGACCGCCATGACCGCCGCGTCCTTCTCGGCGACGTCGGCGGCGAACGCGTCGTGGAACTTCGCCGGGTCGATGAGGAACTCCGTCTCGGTGCCCGAGGCGGTCGGGTACTGCAGCGGCAGCAGCGCCGTGGTCAGCACGCTGTCCCTGGAGCCGCCCTCGATGTCCATGCGACGCCCGCGGCGGTCAACCGCTCCACCACGCCGTTCCAGCTGGAGCTGTCCGCGAAGGCGCCGTGCACCAGGACGACCGTGGGCATCCCGGGACGCGCGGAGGTGCCGGTCATGGATCAGTCCTTTCGATCGACGGTCCGTCAGTCGCACCCCGTCACCAACGGCTGCGTCTCGTCGACCAGGTACGTCGAGAGCATCATGGTGGTGACGTCGGCTGTGATGTTCCGGGCGTTGTGGACGACTCCGGGCGGGATCAGGAACGGTTGCCCGGCATGGATGGTCAGGGTGGGCCGGTCGTCCGGTGACGGCGCGGGGACGCTCCCGGGCGGTCGCGTCCCCGCACGCGCGGTCAGCGGTCGGTGAACAGGGCGGCGTACCGGGTGAGGTAGAGCGGCCATCCCTCGTCGTGGCCCACGCCGTCGCGGACGGACTGCCAGCCCGGGCCGTGCCGGTCGAGGTGGCGGTGTTCCAGTTCGACCCGGGTGCGGTGCGGGGTCTCGGCCACGAAGCGCACCTCGACCTCGCTGGTGTTGTCCGGGTCGGTCTCGACCTGCCACTGGGGGCTGATGTCCCAGCTGAACACCACCCGGTCCGGCGGCTCGTAGGCGAGCACGCGCGCCCAGCGGCACTCGCTCCCGTCGACGCCCCGGTCGTAGATGTGGCCGCCCACCTTGGGCTCGAACACAGTTTCCGCGATCGCCGCGCCGAGCAGGTTGTGCTCCGGCGGCTTGAAGTCACCGAACCGCTCGGTGAACACGGTGAACGCCCGTTCCAGCGGCGCCTCGACGACGATCTGCCGGCGGACCGCCGGGGCTGTTGTCTCGGTCATGGGGTCTCCTCGGTCGGTTGGTCGACGGCGTCGCGGTAGCTGTCCAACGCGCGGTGCCAGAACGTGTCGAGCTGGTCCCGTAGCGCGGCCACGCCCGCCGGGTTGAGCCGGTAGACCCGGCGGGTGCCGGCCGCCTGGTCGGTGACCAGCCCGGCGTCCTTGAGGACCTTGAGGTGCTGGGACACCGCCGGCCGGCTGATCGGCAGCTCGTCGGCGAGTTCGCCGACCGCACGGGGCCGCTCGGCCAGGCAGGCGACGATGGCACGCCGGGTGGGGTCACCCAGCGCGTCCCACCCGTCGCCCCTTTGGTAAGTAGCCACGAACGTAAGCTACGGCTTACCGAAGGGGGAGTCAAGACAGCCAGTCGCGGATGCCGGCGAGCGCGGTGGGGCCGTAGTCGTCGTCGACGTCGCGGGCGAGGTCCGCGACGGAGACGGCCCGGAGGGCGTCGCGCCAGGCGGCGTCGGCGCCGGCCATCGCAACGTCGCCAACTCGCCGACCTTCGACGAGGCCTCGCTCGACTTCTTCCGCACCTCCATGAACAACCTGCTGGCCGCCGGGGAGCGCGCCGGCGCCCGGCACCAGGTGGTCCTCTCGATCGTCGGGGTGGACCAGGTGCCCCAGCTCGACTACTACCGTGCCAAGACCCTCCAGGAGGACCTGCTCCGGCAGGGGCCGACGCCGTACTCGATCGTGCGGGCCACCCAGTTCTTCGAATTCGTGAACGCGGTCCTGTCCTGGACCTCCGACGACACCACGGTTCGCCTGCCCGCCACCCGCATCCAGCCGATGGCCGCCGCGGACGTCGTCGACGCGGTCGTCGACGTCGCCACCGGCGCGCCGCTCAACGGCATCCGCAACGTCGCCGGCCCGGACGTCTTCACCCTCGACGACCTCGGGAGGGTCACCCTGGCCGCACAGGGGGACGACCGGAACGTCGTCGTCGACGACACAGCCGGCATGTTCGCGGTGGTCGACGGCGACGTGCTGACCGCGGGCCCCGACGCGCACCTGGCGCCCACGCACTACCGGGACTGGATGCGGGCCAGCCACTGACCCGGCCGGGGCCGTCAGTCGACGGCGTCCGGGGCGGGCGGCTCGCGGAGGCGCGCGACCAGCTCGCGCGCCGCCTCGGTGAACGGCTGCTCGGACTCGGCAGGCCGGTGCCCCTGGATCGGCGGCGGGACGCTGTCGCCCGGCGGCGCCACCACGGCGGCCGGATCCCGCAGCCGGCGGTCCACCGCCGCGGCCGGCGCGGCCGGCGGGCCGCCGGAGAAGATCCAGCCGCCGACGGGGTCGGTCGCGCGCCAGAGGTTCACCCACCGCCAGCCGACCCGCGCGCCGATCTCGTGCAGCGCCTCGTCGTCGACATAGGCGGGGAAGAGCCGGGCGTAGAGGCGGCGCAGCGGTGACCCGTAGGTGAGCAGCGCGACTCGGCGGCTGATCCCCGGGGGCAACTGGAGCACCGTGGCGGCGGCCAGGACCGAGCCGTGGCTGTGGCCGGTGAGCAGCACGGCGTTGCCGGACTCGACCAGGAAGGTGATGCGCCGCGCCAGCTCCGGCACGGCGCGCTCGGCGTAGCAGGGCGGCGCGAACGGGTGGGCGGCCCGGGGCCAGAACGTGCCGAGGTCCCACAGGATGCCGACGTGACGCCTGAACTCGACGGTCCGGTAGGCGAAGATCGCGCCGAGCACCAGGCCGAGGATGATCGCCGCGATCACCCAGCTGCCGAACGCGATGGCGAAGGTGACCAGGTCGGCCGGCACCCCCGCGTACCGTTCGATGACGTCACCCGGCCACAGCTCCACCCGGCCGAGTGTGGTGGTGGCCGTGCCGATCCCGGCGAGGCAGGCGTAGACCACGGCCAGCGGTATCAGAATCTCGGTGAACCGCGCCCGGGCCACCGCCTTCCGCACCTGCCGCAGCCGCGGTCCGGCCTCCGGCGGCGGGTCGGGATGGTCGCGGGCGACGGCCGCCGCCGCGGCACGGAGCCGGCCCGGCCGGGAGAACAGGGTCACCAGGCCCGCCACGACCAGGGTGATCAGCACGGCCCGGAAGAAGCCGAAGATCGCCCAGGTGTACGCCCGCGACGGTCCGGCGGTGATGGCCGCCCCCGTCGGCGCGTCGCGGTCCAGGAAGTCCGCCACCCGGTAGACCAGCTCGGCGGAGTATGCCACCGCCAGGCTGATCGCCGCGGCCGCCATCGCCAGCGCTCCCAGCCCGAGCAGCGGGGTGCCGCCCGACCCTCGGTCCCGGCGACACAGCAGCACGGCGCCCAGGGTGGCCAGCAGCGCCGTCTGGGTGACGAACAGCCAGGTGAGGATCGCGTCGTAGCCGGGCAGGCCACCCCCCGCCCGCCAGGGCGCCGGGGCGGTCAGGACGTGCGCCGTGACGACGACGGTCAGCACCAGGGCGATGGTCCGCAGCGTGCTGGTGATCCGGTCGAGTCGTCGGTCCGTGGCGGCCCGGTCGATCAGCGGCGGCGTGCAGAGCAGGACGGCGCAGGTGACCAGGACCGCCCCGGTGACGACCGCCAGCGCCACGGTGCCGGCCGAGGCGCCGGATGCGGCCCGGGCGGCGAGCAGCGTGACGTCGAGCGTCGCGAACGCCGCCGCGACGTGGATGGAGCGCAGCCGGCCCACCAGCGGCTCGGCGTCCCACCGGCCGACCGTGCCGAGCTGATGGGCGGACACGTCGGCCTCGGGAGCCCGGAACGCCTCGAACACCCGCCCCGGGCGGGTACTGGCCCGCCAAAGCAGGCCGACGGCGGCGGCCGGCACCAGCGCCAGCACCGCCAGCCGCAGCCCGACCGGCCGCCCACCCAGCCAGGACAACCAACTGCGCCCGGTCAGGCAGTGCGGCGACGCCGTGCACTTCCACGCGATCAGGTCCAGTGCCACGCCGGCGCACGCGAGCACGTACAGCGCGGTGAGCGTGAGCCCCAGCAACCGGCACAGCGACCGGACCGTCACCTCGGAGCCGCGGCCCGGCGGACGCATCCAGATCGCCACGTTGACCAGCATGAACGGCAGCAGGAACACCAGCGACAGGGTCCGGGCCACGGTCCCGGCGGGCAGGTCACCCCAGCGGTACGCCTCCAGCGTCACCCGCCCGGCCCCGCCGGCGCCGGGCTTGCGGCGGGCGGGCCGGTAGAAGCCCCCGCTGCGGTCGCCCGCGACCTGCTCGATCTGCGCCAGGTCGAGGACCTGGCCGGCGCTCGCCCGGGAGGCCCCGTGCACCCGCAGCTCGACGACGTCGCCGGCCGCCGCCGGCCCGCCCCGCGCTGCCGCGTCCGACATGGGCCCCCCGAGTCGTCTCCTGGGGGCCAGACCGGGTGAACCCGGCCGAGGAGGGCCCCGCCGCTCGGGGCGGTCTACCCCGCCCGGCCGGGCACAACCGCGTCACGGCGTCAACTCCGGGCCGGCCCGCCGCGGGCCCTCCGGACCCGCCCGGCGCGGTCCCGGTCACCGTGCCGGCGGGTCGTAGCGCGTCGCCGGAGCGGGCACCCCGGCCGGCACCCACGAGCTGATCGACGCGCTCGGCATGGCCACCGAGGCCGGCCTCGGCGCCGGGGACCTGCCGGGCGCCCGCCGGTGGGCCCGGCAGCTCGCGGATCATCCGTTGCTCGCCGAGGTCGGCCACCGTGCCACGAGCTGGCTGCTGGTGGCCGACGCGTTCGCCGGCAACGTCGACGAGGTCCTGACCGGCAGCGCCCGGTTCCTGGAGGCGTGGCAGCGGGCCGGCAGCCCCGCCCGGTCGGTCCTCGGCCCGGCCGTGGCCGGTGTGGCGATGATCCACGGCCTGCGCGACGACCACGACGCCCGGCGCGAGTGGGACGCGGTCCTGCGACGGCTGGGCACCCCGCCGGAGCACGTCTACGGCTACGGCGCGGTCTTCGACGCCATGCTCCTGCTCCATCAGGGGCGGGCCGGGGAGGCGTGGGAACGGCTGGTCCCCGAGCCCGGCGACGTCTGGGAGTGGGTCACCTGGATCTGGCTGCACTGGTACGTGGCGCTGCGTGCCGAGGCGAGCGTGCTCGCCGGGAACCCCGACGCCGGCGAGCGGCTGGCCGGGCCCCCATGGCCGCCCGCTGACCTCGAAGCGCAACCAGTGGTTGCGTGATACCTGCCTTCCGGGTAGCGTCATGCGCAACCAAACGTTGCAGGAGGGTGTCATGGAGTTCGGGACCATCGAGCGCGAGATCTACGTCGAGGCGTCGCCCGAGATCGTCTTCGAGGTGGTGAGCAGCCCCGACCACCTCAGCCAGTGGTGGCCGGACGACGCCCGGTACGACCCGACACCCGGGTCGACGGGAGAGATCGTCTTCGGCGACCGCGACGCCGGCGGGACGGCCGTGCCGTTCACCGTCGTCGACGCGCGACCGCCGCGGACGTTCTCGTTCCGGTGGACCCACCCGGCCGGCGAGGTGGCGGCGGAGGGCAACTCGCTGCTGGTCACCTTCGACCTGACCCCGTCGGGCGCCGGGACGCTGCTCAGGATGACCGAGACCGGCTTCCGCGAGCTGGGCTGGGAGCTGGCCGTGCTGGAGCAGCAGTACCGGGAGCACGTCACGGGCTGGGACTTCTTCCTGCCGCGGCTGGCGCCGTATGCCGCGACGCTGCGAGTGCGGGCATGAGCACCGGGGTCCTGGAGCAGGTCGACGACGAGCTCTGGTCCGCCATCGGTGACCCGACCCGGCGCCGGATGCTCGACCTGCTGCTCGTCGAGGGTGACGGCACCGCGACCACGCTCAGCCAGCAGATGCCGGTCACCCGGCAGGCGGTGGCCAAGCACCTCGGCGTCCTGGACCGGGTCGGCCTGGTCCGGGGGACGCCGGCCGGCCGCGAGAAGCGCTACCGGGTGAACGACGCGCAGCTCGCCCGCGCGGTGGCCCAGCTGTCGTCGGTCGGGTCGGCGTGGGACGCCCGGCTGCGGCGGATCAAGCGGATCGCCGAGACGATCCAGCGCAACCGGACGGACTGACAAGAGGAAGAGGGAGTCGAGATGGTGGACATTCTGCACCGGGTGGGGGTCAAGAGCCCGACCCCGGACAAGGTGTACGACGCGCTGACGACCGTGGAGGGCCTCGCCGGCTGGTGGACCGACGACACGAAGGGCAGTGGCGAGGTCGGCGGCGTCCTGGAGTTCCGGTTCCTGCCCGGCGGCTTCGACATGGAGGTCGTCGAGCTGCGGCCCGCCGAGCGCGTGGCCTGGCGGGTGGTCGACGGTCCCGAGGAGTGGATCGGGACCACGGTCGACTGGGAGCTCCGCCAGGACGGCGACTACACGATCGTGCTGTTCGCGCACCGGGGCTGGCGGGAGCCGGTGGAGTTCATGCACCACTGCAGCACCAAGTGGGGCTCGTACCTGATGAGCCTGAAGTCGCTGGTGGAGACCGGTGCGGGCGCACCGTCGCCGCGGGACACGCAGATCAGCGACTGGCACTGAGGCGGGTCGCCGCCTCCCCGTGACCGACCAGGGGCGACCGTGCCGTCGGTGACGCCGTTCGAAACCAGGCCAACCGGGTACACGCCGGCCGCGCCCGCTGTCGCCGGGCGGACGGACGGAAGGAACGGCCATGACCAGGATCGGCATCATCATCGGCAGCACGCGTCCCGGTCGGAACGGGGAGACCGTGGCCCGGTGGGTCCACGAGATCGCCGCCCAGCGCGACGACGCCCACTACGAACTCGTCGACATCAAGGACTTCAACCTGCCCCACCTCGACGAGATGGCGCCCCCGTCGCTCGGCCAGTACACCCAGCCGCACACCCTGCGGTGGGCCGAGAAGATCGCCTCGTACGACGGCTACGTGTTCGTCACGCCGGAGTACAACCACTCCACCTCCGGCGCCCTGAAGAACGCGATCGACTTCCTCTACGCCGAGTGGAACAACAAGGCGGCCGGGTTCGTCAGTTACGGCAGCGTCGGCGGCACCCGGGCCGTGGAGCATCTCCGCCTGGTGGTCGCCGAGCTGCAGATGGCGGACGTGCGGGCCCAGGTCGCGCTCTCCCTCTTCACCGACTTCGAGAACTTCAGCGTCTTCAAGCCCAGCGAGCACCAGGTCGGCGCGGTGAACATGATGCTCGACCAGTTGGTGGCCTGGAGCGGCGCCCTGGCGACCCTGCGGTCGGGCACGACGATGGCCACCCCGCAGTCCCACGCGTAGCGGCCGGACCGGTTCCACCGGCCCGACCGATGAGTCCCGGCCGGTGCCGGAGTCTGCCGAGGGACGGATCACGGAGCGAGAGGGGAGAGCGTCCCATGGGCAAGCTGGTCGTGACGGAGTTCGTGACGCTGGACGGGGTCGCGCAGGCGCCGGGGCAGCCCGAGGAGGACCGCGCCGGCGGCTTCACCCACGGCGGGTGGCAGGCGCCGCTGGTGGACCACGAAACCGGCGAGGCCATGTTCGCGCAGGCCAGGGGCATGGACGCGCTGCTGCTGGGCCGCCGGACCTACGACATCTTCGCCGGCTACTGGCCGACGGCGCCCGCGGAGATCCCGTTCACCGGGCTGCTCAACCGGGTGCCCAAGTACGTGGCGAGCCGCACGCTGCAGGAGCCGCTGGGCTGGGAGGGCTCGACGCTGCTCGGCGGTGACCTCGCCGAGAACGTCGCCGAGCTGACGGACCGCCACGACGCGCTCCACGTGATCGGCAGCCTCGACCTCGTGCAGTCGTTGCTGCGCCTGCGCGTCGTGGACCGGCTGCACCTCTGGCTCTACCCGCTGACGCTGGGCGCCGGCAAGCGGCTGTTCGCCGACGGCACCATGCCGGCGGCGTTCCGGCTCACCGAGTCGGTCGGCCATCCCAACGGCACGCTGCAACTGACGTACGAGGCCGCGGGACGGCCGACCTACGGCAACCTCGCCACCTAGGGCACCGGGCCGGGGGCGGCGGTCAGTCCAGGCAGAACTCGTTGCCCTCGGGGTCGGTCAGCACGATGTGGCCGGCGCCCAGCGGGGGTTCGGGCTCGTAGCGGCGCACCCGCTTCGCGCCCAGCGCGACGAGCCGGTCGCACTCGGCCTCCAGCGCCGCCATCCGCTCCTCGCCCTGCAGCCCGGGAGCGGCACGGACGTCGAGGTGGACGCGGTTCTTGGCGACCTTGTCCTCCGGCACCTGCTGGAAGAACAGCCGGGGCCCGTGCCCGTCCGGGTCCTCGATGGCCGACCGCGTGTTGCGCTGCGCCTCCGGCACGCCGACCCGGGCCAGGAAGTCGTCCCACGCGGCGAGGGGGTCGGCGCCCTCGGGCAGGTCGACTCCGGGCGGGCCGGGGTGGACGTAGCCCAGCGCGTCCCGCCAGAAGGACGACAGCGCCCGCGGGTCGTGGGCGTCGAAGGTGACCTGGAAGTGGCGGCTCATCGGGTTGCTCCGTTCGTCGCGGTCTGCCGGTGCCGATGTCGCCTACTCTGACACCCCTGGCGGACAGGATCGGTCCGCTATCTCGGACAGGATGGCGGCATGGGCGTGGCGGGCGGCGACGAGCGGGGCACGACGGAGCGCGTGCTCACCCTGCTCGGGCTGCTCCAGCAGCGCCAGGTCTGGACCGGTCCCGAGCTCGCCGACCGGCTCGGGGTCACGTCGCGGACGATCCGGCGGGACGTCGAGCGGCTGCGCACGCTCGGCTATCCGGTGCACGCCGGCCAGGGCGTCGGCGGCGGCTACCGGCTCGGCCCCGGGCGGGCCCTGCCGCCGCTGCTCCTCGACGACGAGGAGGCGATCGCCACCGCCGTCTCGCTGCTCGCCGGCGCCGGCGGCGCGGTCGCCGGGGCGGCCGACGCCGCACTCCGGGCGCTGGCCAAGCTCGACCGGGTGCTGCCCACCCGCCTGCGGCACGACGTGCGCGCGCTCGCCGGCTCGGTGGAGTCCTTCGGCGGGGGCCGCCCACCGGCCGACCCCGAGGCGCTCATGACGCTGGCCAGAGCATGCCGGGACGAGGTCGAGGCCGGCTTCGACTACCCGTCCGGGAGCGAGGTGCGACGGCGGCGGGTCGAGCCGTACCGCCTGGTCGCCTCCGACCGGCGCTGGTACCTCCTCGCCTACGACCTCGACCGCGGCGACTGGCGCAGCTTCCGGATCGACCGGATGACCGACGTGTCCGCCCGGAGCTGGCGCTTCCGCCCGCGTGTGGCGCCCGACGCGGCGACGCACGTGCAGGAGGGGGTGGCGAGCCGGGCCTACCCGCACCGGGCGCGCTTCCTCGTGCACGCGCCGGCCGACACGGTACGCGCGCAGATCCCGGCGTCGGCGGCCGTGGTGCGGGAGCGCGACGGCGGGCGCTGCGAGGTGCTCAGCGGCGCCGGCAGCCTCGACTTCGTGCTCATGCACGTGCTGCTGCTGGGCCACGGCTTCGAGGTGCTCGACCCTCCGGAGCTGCGGGGGCGCTGTCGCGCCCTGGCGGAGCGGCTGCTGGCGGCCGGTGCGACGACCGCGCCGGCGCCCGGCCCGGCGGCGTCGTGAGCCGGTACGCCGACCCGGCGCTGGTCAACCGGCCGGCGGGCGGGGGCCGGTGGCCCGCAGCCGGTCGGCCAGTTCGCGGACGGCCTCGTTGTGCCGCGGATCCGACGCGCCGGGCAGGTGCCGGACGATCGGCGGCGGGACGGTGTCACTGGGCGGGGCGACCACGTCCCGGGGGTCCCGCAGCCGCCGGTCCACCGCCCCCGCCGGCCCGCCGACGGCCGGCGGGTCCCCGGGCCGGTGGGGGGAGAACACCCAGCCGCCGATGGAGTCGGTGTCCCGCCACAGGTTGATCCACCGCCAGCCGATCCGCCGGCCGATCTCGTCCAGCACGTCGGCGTGGACGTAGGCGGGGAACCAGTGGGCGTACAGCCGGGACAGCGGCGACCCGGACGTCAGCAGCGCCACCCGCGCGCAGACCTCCGGCGGCAGTTGCAGCACCGTCGCGGCGAGCAGGACCGAGCCGTGGCTGTGCCCGGCGAGCAGCACGCTCTGCCCCTGCCCGGTCAGGTAGCTGATGCGGCGGCTGAGTTCGGGCACCGCCCGCTCGGCGTAACAGGGCGGCGCGAACGGGTGCGCCGCCCGGGGCCAGAAGGTGCCGAGGTCCCACAGCACCCCGACGTAGCGGCGGAACTCGGGGGTGCGGTAGGCGAACAGGCCGCCCAGGACCAGCCCCAGGATCGCCGCGGCGATCACGTAGCTGCCCAGCCCGATCCCGAAGTTCACCAGGTCGGCCGGGATCGGCGCCCAGCGGTCGATGACGTCCCCGGGATACCACCGGGCCAGGCCGAGCGTGCTGGTGGCCAGCCCGAGCCCGGCGAGAGCGGCGTAGGTGAGGACCAGCGGGGTCACCCGCTCGGTGAAGCGGGCCCGCGCGATGACCTTCTCGGTCTGCCGCAGCCGCTCGGCGGCCTCGGCCGGCGCGTCGGGGTGGTCGCGGGCCACGATGCCCGCGGCGGCCCGCCGGCGGGCGGGCCGGGACGCCAGCGCCACGACGACGCCGGCCGCCGCGGCGACCGTCACGGCCAGGAAGAAACCGAAGATCGCCCACTTGTACGCGAGCGGCGGGCTGGTGGCCAGCCGCGCGGAGGTGGGCGCGCTGCGGTCCAGCAGGTCCGCCACCCGGTAGACCAGTTCGGCGGAGTACGCCACCGCCAGCCCGGCGGCGACGGCGTCGATGACCGGGGCGCCGAGCGCACGCAGGCGTGACCCGCCCGGCAGCCGGGGACGCGCCCACAGCACGGCCGCCCCGAGGACGACCAGGAGGACGGTCTGCGTGGCGAAGAGGAGGGTGACGATCTCCCCGTACCCGGGCAGGCCCGTCCCGGCGGCCCAGGGTCCGGGCTCGGCCGCCACGACGACCACGACGGCGCCGGTGAGCAGGCACGCCGTGGTCCGCAGGAGGCGCAGGTTCCGTTCGACGCCCGGGGCGGGCGTGGTGCGGTCCAGCAGCGGGTGGGCGCAGACCAGCACCACGCACGCGGCCAGCACCGCCGCGGTCAGCCCCAGCAGCACGGCGGTCACGACCGACGCCCGCCCCCCGGCCGAGCGCGCGACGAGCAGGACGGCGTCCAGCGTGGCGAAGGCCGCGGCGACGTGGATCGCCCGCAGCCGGGACACCAGCGGCGCGGCGTCCCACTGCCCGACCGCCGTGAGCTGGTGCTCGCCGGACACCGTGGCCGGGCCGCGGAACGTCGAGTACGTCCATCCCGGCCGGCTGCTCAGCCGCCAGACCAGGGCCACCGCCGCGATCGGGAAGAGGGCGAGCACCGCCAGCCGCAGCCCGGCCGGCCGCCCGCCGAGCCAGGACAGCCAGTTCCGGCCGGTCAGGCACTGCGGCGAGCCCATGCACTTCCAGGCGATCAGGTCCAGCGTCACCCCGGCCACCGCGATCACGTACACCGAGGTGAGCGTCAGCGCGAGCAGCCGGCAGAGCGCCTTCACGGTCACGGCGGCCAGCCCGGCGCCGGGCGGGTGCATCCAGATCGCCATGTTGCCGAGCATGAACGGCAGCAGGAACACCAGGGACAGCGTGCGGACCGCCTTGCCGGCGGGAAGGTCCCGCCACAGGTACGCCTCCAGCAGCACACCGCCCGGCCCGGTCGTGTCCGGGTAGCCGGCCCGTGGCCGGTAGAAGCCGCCGCTGCGGTCACCGGCGACCTGCCGCACGTTCGGCCGGTCCAGCACCTGCTCGGCGCCCGCGCCCGAGACGCCGTGCACCCGCAGCTCCACGACCTCGACCGGCCGTTCGTCCGCGCCCATCGGCGTGTCCGACATCGATCTCCCGTCGCAGCGACCCGAGCCGGGCGGCGACGCGCGCGCCCGCGGGTGCGGTCTACCCGTTCCGCGCCCGATCAAGGGCGGCGCGGACGAGGCGGCGGGATGCCGGGAAACCGGGCGGCCGGCAGGTGCGGGGGCAGTAACGTGGCGGGCGGAGGCCCGCCGCCCGACCAGCCCAGGGAGGCCGCGATGAGCACGACGGACGCCCGGAGCGACGACGCGAGCGGCACCATGGACCTGAAGCTCGAGGTGGTCGTCCTCCCGGTGTCGGACGTCGACCGCGCGAAGGAGTTCTACGGGCGCCTCGGCTGGCGGCTCGACCGGACGCCGCCGGGCATCGTCCAGTTCACGCCGCCGGGCTCGGGGTGCTCGATCCAGTTCGGCCCGACCCTCACGGCCGCCGCCCCGGGGTCGGCGAAGGGCTACCTCGTGGTGTCCGACATCGAGGCCGCCCGCAGCGACCTGGTCGCCGCCGGCGTCGACGTGAGCGGGGTCTTCCACGTGGGCCCGAGCGGCCCGGTCGGTGGCCGGGACCCGGAGCGCCGCAGCTACGTCTCCCGCGCCTCGTTCACCGATCCCGACGGCAACGACTGGCTGCTCCAGGAGATCACCACCCGGTTGCCCGGGCGGATGGCGGCGGACAAGACCTCGTACACCTCCGCCACCGACCTGGCCGGCGCGCTGCGCCGTGCCGCCGCCGCGCACGGCGAGCACGAGAAGCGCATCGGCGCGACCGACGAGAACTGGCCCGACTGGTACGCGGCTTACCTGGTGCGCGAGCAGGCGGGCGAGGACCTACCCACCTGACCGCTCCTGATCAGCCCACGGCGGTCGGGGAGGGCGGCGCGCTGCCGCCCTGCGGCGCCTCGGCGGTCATCAACCGGATGATCTCGGAGCGGTCGGCGGCGGACGGCAGTCCCCAGCCCGGGCGGTACCCGTACACCTGGTCCAGCGGGGTGGAGGCGGTGCGGCCGTCGAGGATCTCGACGGCGGCCGTGTCGATCAGCCCGGGATGCTCGACGCCGCACGCCTCGGCGACCTTGACCAGGTCGCGCCGCAGCGTCCGGACGTAGTTGGCCGCCCGCACCGACTTGCGGGCCGGGTCGAGGCCCCGGGCGAGCCACGGGTTCTGGGTCGCCACGCCGGTGGGGCAGGTGTCGGTGTGGCACTTCTGCGCCTGGATGCAGCCGATCGCCAGCATGGCCTCCCGGCCGACGTTCACCATGTCCGCGCCGAGCGCGAAGGCCACCACGGCGTTGTCCGGCAGCCCGAGCTTGCCGCCGCCGACGAAGACCACCTGCTCGTGCAGGTCCCGTTCGGCGAAGATCCGGTAGACCCGCGAGAAGCCCTGCTGGAACGGCAGCGACACCGAGTCGGTGAAGATCAGCGGCGCGGCGCCCGTGCCGCCCTCGCCGCCGTCGACGGTCACGAAGTCCACGCCGCGGCCGGTGTCGCGCATCAGCGCGGTCAGCTCCTCCCAGAAGCCCAGGTCGCCGACGGCGGACTTGATGCCGACCGGCAGGCCGGTCTCGGCGGCGAGCAGCTCCACCCAGTCCAGCAGGCTGTCGCAGTCGGAGAACTCGGCGTGCCGGGACGGGCTGACGCAGTCCCGGCCCGCGGGGATGCCCCGGGTGGCGGAGATCTCGGCGGAGACCTTCGCGGCCGGCAGCAGCCCGCCGAGGCTCGGCTTCGCGCCCTGGCTGAGCTTGATCTCCAGCGCCCGGACCGGTGCGCCGGCCACCAGGTCCCGGAGCCGGGCCAGGTCGAACCGGCCGCGCTCGTCGCGGCAGCCGAAATACGCGGTGCCGATCTGGAAGACCAGGTCACCACCGTTGCGGTGGTACGGCGACAGCCCGCCCTCGCCGGTGTTCTGGAGGCAGCCGGCCAGCGCGGCGCCCCGGTTGAGCGCCTCGACGGCGTTGCCGGAGAGCGAGCCGAAGCTCATGCCGGAGATGTTGACCACCGACTCCGGGCGGAACGCGCGGGCCCGACCCCGGGCGCCGCCGAGCACCTTGGCGCAGGGGAGGGTCACGTCGTGCGCGGCGCCGGGGGAGGACGGCGGCACCGCCCGCCCGAAGGTGCGGTGCTTGATGATCGGGTAGCCCGGGGTGTACTCGATGTCGTTGTCCGTGCCGAACCCGAAGTAGTTGTTCTCCTGCTTCGCCGACGCGTACACCCAGCGGCGCTGGTCGCGGGTGAACGGCCGCTCCTCGTTGTTGCCGGCCACGATGTACTGGCGCAGCTCGGGCCCGATCGACTCCAGCAGGTACCGCGCGCGGCCGAGGACGGGGAAGTTGCGCAGCAGCGCGTGGTCGCGCTGCAGCAGGTCGCGTGCGGCGAGGGCCGCGACGGCGGCGACGGCGGCGGGTACGGCTCTACGGGCCCAGCTCATGCCGCCACTCTTTCCGGGATCGCCGCCGGCCAAACGGGGAGCGTCCGCGGCCCGGGCACCGTTGCCAATTTTCTTCAGTCGGACGAACGTTCCTGAAGGGTATCGACATAGACGCTCATGACGGTATAGCCTCCGCGCCAACGTTCCCCGACGGTCGCTGAAGGAGTGCCATGCCCACGCCACGAACCGTCCGCCTGCGGCGCCGAGGACTGCTCGGCATCCCCGCCCTGGTGACCGCCGCGCTGGCCGTCGTCACCCGACCCGGCGCGGCGGCCGCCGCACCGACCGCGCGGTCCGCCGCGCCCACGCCGGAGTGCCTGGCCGACCTGCTCGGGGAGTCCTGATGGCCACCATCCCCTGGCTCGTGGACGTGCTGCGGGGGGCCGGGGTGCAGGTCGTCGTCGAGGGCGACTGGCTCAACCGGATGCGCCCCGGGTCCTTCGACCCGATCGGGGTGCTGTGGCACCACACGGCATCCACCTCCAGCGCGACCAATCCCCACCCCGCGCTCAACATCTGCATCAACGGCCGGCCCGACCTGGCCGGCCCGCTCTGCCAGGCGCTCGTCGACTACCACGGCGTGTTCCACGTGATCTCGGCCGGGCGCTGCAACCACGCCGGCGCCAGCGGCGGCAGCGGACCGATCCCGGCCGGTGACGGCAACACCATGCTGATCGGCTGGGAGATCGACTACAACGGGGTCAACCAGGAGATGACCGCGGCCCAGTACGCCGCCTCCGTCGCCGCCACCGCGGCCGTCCTCACCCGGCTGGGCCGGGACGCCAGCTATGCGCGCGGGCACCGGGAGACCAGCACCACCGGCAAGATCGACCCGTCCTTCATCGACCTGAACGTGATGCGCGCCGACGTCGCGGCGAAGATGGGCGGCGCCCCGGCGTGGTCCTCGATCGTGGACAACGCCACCGCCGGGCGCTTCACCGCCAGCGCGAGCTGGGGCGTCTCGTCCTTCTCGGGGCAGCGCTACGGCGCGGACTACCGCTACGCCGACCCGGTCGCCGCCAGCGACCCGGCCTGGTACCGGTTCAACGTCCCGGCCGCCGGCAACTACCGCGTGGACGCCTGGTGGCCGGCCAACGCCGGCTACAACAGCGCCGCGCCGTACATCATCGCCACCACGACCGGCAACCGGACCGTCTCGGTCGACCAGCGGGCGACCGGCGGCCAGTGGCGTACCCTCGGCACCTTCGCCCTGCCCGCCGGGGACGCCAACCGGGTGGCGGTGAGCCGGTGGACCACGGCCGCAGGCCTCGTCATCGCCGACGCCGTCCGGCTCACCCGGGTCTGACCGTCCACCGGGCCCCGGCCGGCGGAGGCCCGGCCGGGGTCAGCGCGGCACGGGCCGGCCCATCTCGGTCAGGATCCCGGTGCCCTGGCCCAGCTCGATCAGGTATCCGTCGGGGTCGCGCAGGTAGCACCGGATCTCCACGCCGTGGTCCTTCGGTTCGGTCAGGAACTCGCCGCCCCGCGAACGCCACAGCTCGTAGACGGCCCGGACGTCGGTGACCCGGATGTTGAGGGCCCCGCTGAGCGTGTCCGAACCGGTCGGCGCCCGCGCCGTCACCGTCGGCTTGTCGTCGGTCGGGCCACCCTCGTCGTTGAGCACGAGGTAGCTGTTGTGCAGGCGGAGCACCGCGGGCCGCCGGTCCCGCACCACCGTGGCGCCCAGGACGTCGCGGTAGAACTCCCGCGAGCGGTCCACGTCCCGCACGATCAGCAGGTGGGTGACGACCAGGCCGTGTTCGGGCTGGAAGTAGTCCGGTGCCTCATCCGTCACGACGCCCCCTCCCTCGGCCCGCCGGTTACCCGGGCGCTCGCGGGCCACACCCGGCTCCGGGGTTCGCCGCGGTTCGCGGGCCGATGGTATGAATGCAGCGTGGCGTCGTCGCAGAACGTAGACCCGATGGGCAACGTCCGCACCCTGGTCGAGGACGCGCTGCCCGCTCGACTGCCCGGCGCCCGCGTCGCGGCGGACCGCGACGAGATCGTCGTGGCCGTCCCCGGCGGCCGGGCCCGGGTGTCCCTGGCCCCGCTGCTGCGCAGCTGTCTCGACCAGCCCCGGCAGGCGTGGCCCGAGCTGGTGGCCGACTGGGTCACGGCGGTACGCCGGGAGCTGCCGGACCATGTCTCCGCCGATCTCGGGCCGGTCGACGTCGAGCAGCTCCGGCTCCGCCTCACCCCGGCGGCCGCGACCACGGAGGCCGACAGCTATCTGGCCGTGCCGTTCGGCGACCACTTCACCGCGGTGGTGGTGGTGAACCGGCCCGAGCGGCTGGACCTGCTGACCCTCGCCCAGGCCGCGCGACTGGACCGCGAGCCCGCGGAGCTGGTGCGCGTCGCCGTACGACAGACCGTGGAGCGCGAACTGACCACCCTCGACGTGCGCGACCACGAGCTGCCCACCGGCGGGTCCGTGCGCCTGCTCGCCGCCGACGGCAACCCCTTCGTGACGACCGCCCTCATGTCGGTCAAGCGGTTCCTGCCCGAGGGCGCCGACCACGGCGCGCTGGTCGCGGCGCCACGGTACGGCGCGGTGCTGCTGCACCCGGTGGACAACCGGGTGCGCGAGGCCGCCGTGGCGCTGCACCGCCTGGCCGGCACCATGTTCACGGCCGCCGCCGACCCCTGCACCGACCAGGTCTTCTGGTGGCACGCCGGGGAGTTCCACCCGGTCCGGGTCGTGCCGGCGGAGCCCGGAGGGGTCGTGCAGGTGCGGATGCCCGAGTCCCTGGCGCCCGTCGTGGCGCGGCTGGACCGACCTACGGGGTGAGCGCCGCGTCGAGCTTCCGGGCGGCCAGCGCCTGATCCCGTTGCGCGGTCAGGAATCGGAGCGCGGCGTCCCGCTCCCCGTCCTGCCAGGCCCGCAGCAGCCCCTCGTGGAACGCGGCCTGCTCCGCCAGCTGCCGCGCGCCCGTGCCGGAGGACCCGGCGACCCGCTCCCGGCACAGCTCGGCGAGCTGCGTCGCCGGCTCGACGGGGGACGCCGTGCCGTTGACCACCCGCCAGCCGGGCACCTGGTGCCAGTGCGTGCGGCGACGGCGCGGATCCTGGGCGAAATCCCGCTCGGCCACGTCGGCGAGCCGCTCGGCCGGCCACTTGTCGATCTTCTCCAGGCCGGCGCCCAGCACGAACCGCCGCACCTGGTCCACCGCCTCGCCGGAGGACAGGTCGACCGTCGGCGGCCCCGAGCCGACCTCGTCCATCCGGACGCCGTACGTCATGATCCAGCTGGTGAAGGGCGCCACGAGCGGCTGCACCCCGGCGGTCACCCAGCCCGCGGGCCGGGTGGGCGACCCGGACCAGCCGATCCACGACAGCGACCAGCCGACCGGCTCGCGCGCCAGCACCGTGTCGAGGCCACCGCCCCGGATGGACCATTCTCCCGGCAGGTCGCGCCGCAGCTCGGACAGGATCTGCCGCCACCGCCGCGCCGCGTCAACAGAGGACATACGCACCTTTCGCGGGTCGCCGGCCGGGCCCGGTCAGTCTACGCTCAGCGGGCGCTGCGTCGGCCGTAGCTCCTCCGGGTGCTCGGGCAGGTCCAGCACCCGCTTGACCTTGTTGGCCCAGCTCGGCTCGATGCCGGTCTTCAGGCCGGTCTTCAGGTCGTAGGCGTGCGCGACCTCCCAGTCCAGCTCGTCGGTCGCCGAGTCCCGGTACTGTCGCTCCAGGATGACGTCCGGCCGGAAGTCCTGGTCGGTCACCTTCGGCGTCTCGACGCCCTGGGCGTCGTAACCGACCTCGGTACGCAGCCGGAAACCCGTCTCCGGGTCGAGCATGGTGGTCGCCTCGCTGTCGATCGCGTTGGCGAGTTCACGGTGGGACTCGGTGCCCAGCGCGGTGCGCTCCACGACGAGGTCGGCCACGTCCTCGGGGTAGCCCCGCTCCAGGAGCTTGTCCCGCTGTCGCTGGTAGCCCTCCCGCTGGAGGATCGAGTCCCGGTTCTGGTCGACGTGGTCCCACGCGTCGTCGACCATCTCCTGGAGCTGGCCGGCGATCTGCTGACGCGCCTTGGCGATCTCCTCCAGCGTCTTCTCGTCGTGCTTGCCCAGCTCCGGGTCGTTCTGGGGGCGCTGCGCGTCGGCGTCACCCTCGGCGGGCCTGCCGTCGGTCGACCTCGGGCCGCCGGGCCGCCCGCCCTCCGCCGCCTCGGTGACGGCCCGGTGGGTCTCGGCGACGCTGCTGGGCCGGCCGTGCGACCCGCCGCCCCGCTGCCGGGGCACACCGCCGTCGCCGGCATCCCCGACATCCCCGCCGTCGCCGCCGTCACCGGTGCTGCCGTGCGGTCCCCTGGGCTTCGCCACGATCCCCCCGGTCAGCCGTTGACGAGCTTGGACAGGTTGGTGAGGCTGGTGACGAGCGCCGTGGTGTAGCTCAGGATCCGGCCCGCCCACTTGAGCACGGCGGCGGTGATCTGCGCGGCGATCACCGGGATGGTGACCACGAAGATCGCCTCGACGGCCCAGACGACGACGCGCGCCACGAGGTCCGCGATGAGGTCCCGGACGATGTCGCGGGTGAACGAGACGAGGTTCCCGGCGGCCTGGGTGGCGGCCGCCATCGCCGCGGACGCGCCACCCAGACCGGCGATCGCGTCCACGTTGTTCCTCATCAGCGACTGGTACGCCTCGGCGGCGTGCCCCCGCCAGTCGGGCAGGTCGCCGGCCAGGTGCGCCTGCAGGTCGGCCGCCATCCGCTGCAGGTGGCCGGCCATGTTGTCCCAGGTCGCGGCGTGCGACGCGACCACGTCGGGCATGCCGGTGAGCCAGTCGAGCATCTCCCGCAGCGGCTCGAAGTATTCCATCGCCCAGCCGATGCCGTTGGCCAGCAACGCGCTGAACGGATCCAGCACCGTCGCGGCGACGTCCAGCCCGAAGGCCGCACCGGCGAGCAGGTCGTCCACCCAGCCCTCGCTGCGGATGGCGTCCACCAGGCCCTCGACACCGTCGGCCAGCGACGACCCGGTCCACACCTCCCGCGTGGACCGGACATCCGCGACCAGCGACTCGTCGGTCATGCCCGCAACCGCCGGCTGATCGCCTCCATCGAGCTGGCCGCGTCACCGTCCACACCGTCGTAGCTGTCGGCGGTGCGGCGCAGGCCGTCGGCGACCAGCCTGAGGTTCTCGTCGACGTACGCGACCAGCTCGTCCTGGCGGGTGTGCCGGTCCTCCAGGATCGCGGAGATCCACCCGCACAGCAGCCCGTACGCCTGGTCGTCCCGCGCGATGTGCGCGCTCGCGCCGCGGACCGCGTCGAACCGGGCCCGCAACCCCTCGACGTACGCGGCGTGCGCGCGGATCTGCTCGGGGTCGGCGGCCCAGCCGGCCGGGCCGGTCATCGTTGCCAGCCGTGGCCGCCGTAGGAGCCCGGCTCGCCCCTGCCGGGTTCCGGGTCGGGGCGCAGTTGCCGGCCCACCCGCTCGGCGATGGCGCGGGCGGCCGCCGACTCGGTGCCGACGGTCTCCGCGATGATCTCCTGCGACCGCTCGGCGAGCTGTCCCTTCGCCCGCCGGATCGCCTCCATGACCGCGTGGGCGACCACCTCGGGGGAGGCCCGCTGGATGTGCCGGCCCAGGCGGAGGTCCAGCAGCGCGCCGCCGGCGTCGACGGTGACCTCGGCCAGGCCGTGGTCGTCCCCGGCCGTGACCCGCAGCTCCTGGAGGCGGTCGCTCATCGCCTTCGTGTCCGCGGCGAGCTTGTCGATGCGGCCCTTCCAGGCCCGCATCTGATCCATGGCGCCGTCCGGGTCGAGCACGCCGCCGCTCAGAGCCCCGCTCACCATGCGCCTCCCCCGAGTAGGCCCGGATCCCGTGCCGACCGCTGATCCCCAGCACCTCACAGGGCGGCGTCGATTGTAGAACACCCCTTCACATCCGGGGTGCCACGACGAGGACACAGTGGACGGCGATGGGTGGTCAACGGGCCGGGCGGGTGCTCTCCCGGGGCAGGATCGTGTGCGGCGCGGTGATCCGGGCGGGCGGGGCGTCCGGGCGGTCCAGGCGGGCGGCGACCAGAGCGACCGCCTCCCGGGCGAGGAACGCGGGGTCGGCCGAGACGGAGGTCAGCGTCGGTCGGGAGTAGCGGCCCTCCTCGCTGTCGCCGAATCCGACCACGGCCACGTCCGTGGGCACCCGCAGCCCGGCGTCGGCGGCGGCCCGCAGGGCCCCGATGGCGAGCCGGTCGGAATAGCAGAAGAGGGCGTCCGGGCGATGCTCGTGCGCGAACAGCCACCGGGCGGCCCGGTAGCCGTCCTCGTACCGGTGCTGGGCGGTGGCCCGCAGGTAGCCGGCGGGTGGGTCGAGTCCGGCCCGGCGGACCGCCCGCTGGTAGCCGAGGGTGCGGGGCTGCGCCGGTCCGGTGGCCTCACCCGGCCGGGCGCCGATGGCGGCGATGCGCCGTCGCCCGGTGCCCAGCAGGTGCTCGGTGGCGTCGGCCGCGGCGCGGGCGCCGTCGAGGGCCACCTGGTCGCAGCGCGGATCGCGGCTGTCGCCGAGCAGGACGAGGGGAGTGCCGGTGCCGAGGTGGGCGTCGATCAGCTCCGGCGGCACGGCGTCCGCGCCGAGCAGGACGGCGTCGACGCCCGGCGGTGCTCCGGGGTGCGCCGGGGGCGCGGCACGCCCGGTGTCGGGTCCGAGATGTTCGACGACGACGCGAAAGCCCCGGCCGGTCGCCGCGTGGACGACCTCACGCGCCAGCCCGTGCAGGCCGGGCGCCTCGACGTCGGGGACGATCAGCGCGAGCAGCCCGGTGCGGCCGGTGCGCAGGGTGCGGGCCGCGAGGTTGGGCCGGTAGCCCAGCTCACCGACGGCCGCCCGCACGCGGCGGCGCAACTCGTCACTGACGTGCGGGTGGTCGTTGATGACGTTCGAGACCGTCTTCACCGACACGCGCGCCTGCCGCGCCACGTCCCTGAGCGTGGTGGCCACGATCCGTCCTCCCGCCGCGCCCCTCCTGACACCAGCCAACCCCTTTCGCCGGTGTACACACCGGACGATCCCAGAGAGGGGCTACACCGGTCAAGGCGTTACGCTGGTGTGAACGAAAGGAGCCCGACGGTGAGTGACGAGCGATCGGTGCCGGCCGCCGTGCGGCTGGTGCGCGATTTCGTCAACACCTTCGAGCCGCAGGTCGACGAGGAGTCGCTGACCACGCCGGACGCGCTGCGGGACTGGCTCGCCGAGCGGGGGGTGGTCCCCGCCGGCGCGCGGCTGGGCCGGGCGGACCTCGCCGTGGCCCGCACCGTCCGCGAGGGCCTGCGGGCGGTGCTCCTTGGCCACGCCGGCCACCCCGCCGACCCCGACGCGCTGCGGCGCCTCGACGAGGCCCTGGCCGCGGCGCCCGTGCGGCTGACGCTCGCGGGCGGCGCCCCGCGCCTCGTCCCCGCCCGCACCGGCCCGCTCGACGTGGCGTTGGCCGCCCTGGTCGACGCGATCCGGCAGTGCGCGCAGGACCAGGTGTGGACCCGGCTCAAGGTGTGCGACCGGGACACCTGCCGGTGGGCCTACTACGACGCCTCCCGCAACCAGGCGCGCCGCTGGTGCTCCATGGCCGGATGCGGCAACTACGTCAAGATGCGCCGGGCCTACGCCGTGCGCCGCGACCGCCGGTCCCGGACGCCGGACACCGGCCGGGACCGCTGACCGGCCGGCGGCCGGCCGGACGCATGTGACCCGCCGTCGGTGGGAACGCCCTCGCATGGCCAGATACACGAAGCCCGAACTCCGGCAGCAGCTCAAGGAGGAGATCCAGGCGTCCGACAAGGGCGGCCGGCCGGGTCAGTGGTCGGCGCGCAAGTCGCAACTGCTCACCAACGAGTACAAGAAGCGTGGTGGGGGCTTCGAGGGACCCCGGGACGAGCGGCAGCGCAACCTGCAGCGGTGGGGCGCCGAGGAGTGGCAGACCCGGTCGGGTTCCACCCGCGCGCGCCGCAACGGTGAGACCGCGCGTTACCTGCCCAAACGGGCGTGGGAGCAGCTTTCCGACGAGCAGCGGCGCGACACCGACACGAAGAAGCGGCAGGCGTCCCGGTCCGGGCGGCAGTTCGTCGCCAACACCGGACCGGCGAAGCGCGCCCGTAAAGAGGCCAACGCCGCCGGACCCCTGTCGGACCTGCCGGTCACGGAGGCGGTCAAGTTGATCCGTGGCCTCGACACCCGCCAGCTCCGGGCGGCGCTGCGGCGCGAGCGCGGCGGCAAGGACCGCAAGACGCTCGTCCAGCGCCTGGAGTCGGAGCTGGCCCGGCGCTGACGGTGCCGCCCCGGGCGCCCCCCTCCGCGGCCGGGACGACCGGTCAGCCGTCGCGCCGCAACCGGCCCGTCTCCCCGCCCCCGGCGTCCACGAGCACCAGCACGTCGCCGTCCAGCCCCGCCCGGGACGCCCCGGACAGCCAGAGCGCCACCGGGACGTTCGCGCAGCCGATCAGGGTGCTGGGTCCGGCGGTGGCGAGCAGGGCGCCCCCCGCCCCGGCGACCCACCGCCCACCCTGGCCGTTGCAGCCGTCGGAGCCGCGCCATCCGCCGTCGTCCCGCAACTCCACGTACGCCGGGTCCGGCCCGCCCCGCTGCGGACCGGCGGGTACCCAGCGGCCGAGCAGGGCGGCCCGGCCGGGCGGCGTCAGGCCCGCCGGCAGGGCGGCGGCCGGCGCGAGGGCCCGCCGGACCTCGGGGGTGACCACGGGCGGCTCGGCCAGCGCCGGCAGCAGGTGCGGCCCGGGGTCGGGCTTCGCGCCGGGCGCCAGCCGGGCGACCTGCCGGCCCTGGTCGTCGAGAAGGATCGGGGTCTTCCCGTCCAGGCGGAACGCGGTGGCCCGGGGCAGCCAGGCGGGCCCGCCCCGCGGATCGGAGGGGCAGCCCGGACGGCCGGACGGCGAGAGGCCCGATAGCTCGGACACGAACAGGCCGTCGGCACCCGCCCGCCAGGTCCCCGTCGACACCCCGCAGCGGTCGAACCACAGCAGGTCGCCCTGGTCGGAGGGAGCGAGTCGCAGCACACCGGCCCCGCCGTCGGCGGCGGTCACCGCCCAGTTGCCGATCAGCCCGACCGGGTCGGGGGACGATCCGCCGCCGAGCGGGCCCGCGCTCGCGGCCGGCGGGCCGGTGGTGGCCTCCGAGCCGGCGGCGCAGCCCGCCAGTAGCGTGCCCACCGCGACGGCCACCACGAGGTGTCTGCTGCGCCCCATCGTCCCGCCCCTCCGCCGGTCCGGTCGTTTCCGGACGTCCGGTGCTTGGACGAGGCGCCGGGACCGCCGGTTCCGCCGCCGGGCGGGGAGCCGCGGCGGCACGATCCCCGGTGCGCACCGCCTCCGCCGCCGGCCGGGAGGGGCGGCCTGGCGGCGGAGGCGGCGAGCTGCGCTACGGCGTCGTGAGACCCAGGCTGATCGTCCTGGTCAGCGTCGCGTTGTCGTCGTCGCCGTCGAGCGACCAGACCATCGCCCCGGCCAGCCCGGCCCGGCGGATGTAGAGCGTCTTCTGGAGCACCACCAGCGGATCGTCGTACGTCCACAGGGTCGTGCCGTCGAACAGCCAGGCGTGCCCGGCGCGCAGGTCGCGGTGGACGGCGTAGCCCTTGCCGTGCAGGGTCTTGAGCTGCTTGTAGTCCTCCGAGCCGGCCTCGAAGGTGGCCGGCGCCGGCCCGGCCGCGGGCTGGAACAGCCCGTCCCCGCCGCCGGTCACGCCGGTCCAGCCCCGGCCGTAGTAGGGGATGCCCAGGACCAGCTTCCCGCGCGGGGCGCCGCGGGCGAGCCAGCCGTCGATCGCCACCTCGGCGGAGAAGTCCGGGTCGTCCGGCGCGCCGGAGGGCACGCGCAGCGCCGACTGCTGGTTGGTCACCGAGTCCCAGGAACCGTGGAAGTCGTACCCCTGCACGGTGGCGAAGTCGAGGTACCGGAAGATCTTCCGGCCCTCGTACCCGGCGTCCATGGTGGCGGGGTTGGCCGGCAGGAACGCGGTCAGCGCGTAGTGCCGGTGGGCCTGCCGCCCGTACGCGTCGAGCTGTCGGCGGAACTCGGCGAGCAGCCTGGTGAAGTTCTCCCGGTCCTCGGGGCGGACCACGTTGCCCGGTTCGCCGGGCCAGTTCGGCCACTCCCAGTCCAGGTCGATGCCGTCGAAGACGCCGGCGGCCGCGCCCGGGCCGCCGCTGCCGCCGTCCAGGACCGGCAGGTTTCCCTTGAGGTAGAGGTCGATGCAGGAGGCGACGAACGCCCGGCGGGAGGCGTCGGTGCGGGCGGCGTCGGAGAGGTACGTCGACCAGCTCCAGCCGCCCAGCGAGATGAGCACCTTCAGGTCGGGGTGCCGGGCCTTGAGCTTGGCGAGCTGGCCGAAGTTGCCGTTGAGCGGCTCGCCCCAGGCGTCGGCGACGCCGTCGACGCTCTCCTCCGCCGGGACGGTGCGCTGGTAGTCGGCCCAGGCGTCCCCCTCGCCCGGCCCGCCGTCCACGTAGCACCGTCCGTCGGCGCTGATGTTGCCGAACGCGTAGTTGACGTGGGTGAGGCGGCTCGCCGCCCCGGACGTGTCGAGCTTCTTGACCGGGAAGGCCCGGCCGTAGATGCCCCACTGGGTGAAGTAGCCGACCCGGTGGTATCCGGTCCGGCGGGCCGAGCCGTCGGCGCTCGCGGCGGCCGGTGGCGCGGCGGTGAGCAGCAGGGTCGACAGGGCGACGAGGGCGGTGAGGCGGCGGTGGCGGAACGGTCGCATCGGCACTCCCACGGCGGACGGAGCGGGATTAGTTAAGAGACCTTTCTGATCGATGAAGCTAAGCCGGTCGCCAATCGAGGTCAAGGGCGCCGCGCGGAGTTGCTAGGGTGGTGGTGCGCGCGTCGAGAGACCGCGCGCCAACTCGAAGGAGACCGACATGACGGGCGACGACGACATCTCCGGGTGATCCCGGCCCACCTCGTCGCATCCCCGTCTCGTCATCCGGGCGGCCGTGCCCTGCCCGGCTCAACTCCCGAGGGTCTCTTCAGATGTCCGACACCTGTGTCGTGTGCACCAACCTCTCCTTCTCCTGGCCGGACGACACCCCGGTCTTCCAGGACCTGTCCTTCACCGTGCCGCCCGGCCGCACCGGTCTGGTCGCGCCGAACGGCGCCGGCAAGACCACCCTGCTGCGGCTGATAGCCGGCGACCTCACCCCCACCGGCGGCGCCGTGACGGTGGACGGCGTGCTCGGCTACCTGCCGCAGAACCTGCCCCTCGCGGGCGACCTGACCGTGGCCCAGGTGCTGGGCGTCGACGCGGTGCTCCGGGCGCTGCACGCCATCGAGTCCGGTGACGCCGCCGAGGAACACTTCACCACCGTCGGCGACGACTGGGACGTGGAGGAGCGCAGCCGGGCCGAACTCGACCGGCTCGGTCTGGGTGACGTCCCGCTCGACCGGCGGCTGGACACCCTCAGCGGCGGGCAGGTCGTCTCCCTCGGCCTGGCCGCGCAACTGCTCCGCCGCCCCGACGTGCTGCTGCTCGACGAGCCGACGAACAACCTCGACCTCGACGCGCGGCACCGCCTCTACGCGGTGCTCGACGAGTGGTCGGGCTGCCTGCTGCTGGTCAGCCACGACCGGGCCCTGCTCGACCAGATGGACCGCATCGCCGAGTTGGACCGCGGGGAGGTACGCCTGTTCGGTGGGAACTTCACCGCGTACGAGGAGGCCAGCCGGGCCGCCCGGGAAGCGGCCGAGCGCACCGTGCGCGGCGCCGAGCAGGAGGTGAAGCGGGAGAAGCGGGAGATGCAGCAGGCCCGGGAGCGGGCCGAACGGCGGGCCGGCAACGCCGCCCGCAACCTCGACAGCGCCGGCCTGGCCCGGATCGTCGCCGGCGGGCTGAAGCGCAGCGCCCAGGAGTCGGCCGGCCGGTCCCGGCAGTTGCACGCCAACCGGGTGAGCGAGGCCCAGTCCCGGCTCGACGAGGCCAGCAGGGCGCTGCGCGAGGACCAGACGCTGACCCTGGACCTGCCGGACACCACCGTCCCGGCCGGCCGGACGGTCGTGGCGGGGGAGCGGATGCAGGTCCACCACGACGGGCGGGCCGTCTTCGCCGGGGACGGGGTGGACCTCACCATCCGGGGGCCCGAGCGGATCGCCCTGACCGGGCCCAACGGCGCCGGCAAGTCCACCCTGCTGCGGTTGCTCCAGGGCGATCTCGACCCGGAGGGCGGTCAGGTGCGCCGGGGCGAGGGCCGGGTCGCGTACCTGTCGCAGCGGCTGGACCTGCTCGACCCGGACCGCACGGTGGCGGAGAACTTCGCTGCGTACGCACCCGACCGGCCGCCGGCCGAGCGGATGAACCTGCTGGCCCGGTTCCTCTTCCGCGGGGCGCGCGCCCACCTGCCGGTCGGCGTGCTCTCCGGCGGCGAACGCCTGCGGGCGACCCTCGCCTGTGTCCTGTACGCGCAGCCGGCCCCCCACCTGCTGCTGCTGGACGAGCCGACGAACAACCTCGACCTGGTCAGCGCGGGTCAGTTGGAGAGCGCCCTGGGCGCGTACCGGGGAGCGTTCGTGGTGGTCAGCCACGACGAGCGGTTCCTCGCCGAGATCGGCGTGCGGCGCTGGCTCCGGCTCGAGGCCGGCCGGCTCCGGGAGGTGCCCGCGCCCGAACCGGCCTGAGCGGGTCTGGACGGACTTAAACTTGCGCCGCTAGTTTAAGCCGATGGACCTTCAGCTCTCCGCCGAGCAGGTGGCGGCTCGCCGGCTCGCCGCCGAGTTCGTCGACCGTGAGGTGGCGCCGCACGCGGCGGCCTGGGACCGGCGGGAGGAGGTGGACCCCGACATCGTCGGGAAGCTGGGGCGGCTCGGCTTTCTCGGGCTCACCGTGCCCGAGGAGGACGGCGGGTCCGGCGGCGACCACGTCACCTACTGCCTGGTGCTGGAGGAACTGGGCCGGGGCGACTCCGCCGTCCGGGGCATCGTCTCGGTGTCGCTCGGGCTGGTCGCCAAGTCCGTCGCCGCGCACGGGTCGCCCGCCCAGAAGCAGGAGTGGCTGCCCCGGCTCTGCTCCGGCGACGCGCTGGGCTGCTTCGCGCTCACCGAACCGGACAGCGGCTCGGACGCGGCCGCGCTGCGCACCCGTGCGGTCCGCGACGGCGCCGACTGGCTGCTCACCGGCACGAAGACGTTCATCACCAACGGCACCACCGCCGACGTGGCGCTGGTGTTCGCCCGCACCGGCGGCCCGGGGCACCGCGGCATCACCGCGTTCCTGGTGCCCACCGGGGCCGCCGGGCTCACCCGCCGGCCGATCCACGGCAAGCTCGGCCTGCGCGGGCAGGCCACCGGTGAACTCCGGTTCGACGCCGTCCGCGTGCCCGACTCGGCGCGCCTCGGCCCGGAGGGCGGCGGCTTCCGGCTCGCCCTGGCCACCCTGGCCAAGGGCCGCATGTCGGTGGCCGCCGGCTGCGTCGGCATCGCGCAGGGCTGCCTGGACGCCGCGGTCGGCTACGCCGGGCAGCGCCACCAGTTCGGCAAGCCCATCGCCGGGCACCAGCTCGTGCAGCAGCTCATCGCCGGCATCGCCGTCGACACCGCCGCCGCCCGGCTGCTCGTGTGGCGGGTGGCCGACCTCGTCGACCGCGGCGAGCCGTTCGCCACCGAGGCCTCGATGGCCAAGCTGTTCGCCAGCGAGGCCGCCGTGCGGGCCGCCAACAACGCCGTCCAGGTCTTCGGCGGTTACGGCTACATCGACGAGTTCCCGGCCGGCAAGTACCTGCGGGACGCCCGCGTCATGACCCTCTACGAGGGCACCAGCCAGATCCAGCAACTGCTCATCGGGCGCGCGCTCACCGGCGTCAACGCCTTCTGACCACAGGACGAACCCATCGACCCCGGGAGGGCATCCGGCATGACGAGCAACGCCCGCATCGAGAAGCCGCCCGCGGCGACGGGCCGCCCGCTCCGGAGGGCGGCCCGGTGACCGCGCTGTCGCTGGCCATGGTGCTGGCCGAGGCCGCCCGGCGGCACCCGGACACCGTGGCCGTCGTCGACGGCGACACCCGGGTCAGCTACGCCGAGCTGTGGCGGCAGGCCCGCGGGTACGCCGCCGGCCTGCGGGAGCTGGGCGTCGCACCGGGCGACCCGGTGGCCCTGCTGGCCCCGAACGTGGTCGACTTCCCCCGGGTCTACTACGGCGCCCTGGCCGCCGGCGCGGTGCTGGTGCCGGTGCACCTGCTGCTGACCGTGGACGAGGCGGTGCACGTGCTGCGCGACAGCGGCGCGAAGCTGCTGGTCTGTCACGGCTCGCAGCTCGCCCTGGGCGCCGCGGCCGCTGCGGCGGCGGGCGTCCCGCTGGTGACCGTCGGGCCGGGCGGCACCGGCGTGTCCCGGCTGGAGGAGGTGAGCGGGCCGCTGCCGGCGCTGCCGTCGTACGTGACCCGGCAGGCGGAGGACACCGCCGTGGTGCTCTACACCAGCGGCACCACCGGCGTGCCCAAGGGCGCGCTGCTCACCCACCTCAACCTGGTCATGAACGCCACCGTCAACGTCTTCGACGCCAACGACGCGCGGCAGAGCGACGTGGTGCTCGGCTGCCTCCCCCTGTTCCACAGCTTCGGCCAGACCGTGGCCATGAACGGCACCTTCCGCGTCGGCGCGACCCTGGTGCTGCTGAGCCGGTTCAGCGGGCCGGCCGCCATCGACCTCATGCTGGCCGAGGGGGTGAACGTCTTCCACGGCGTGCCGACCATGTACGTGGCGCTGCTCGACGCCGCCCGGGACCGCGCCACCCTGCCCCGCCTGCGGCTGTGCGTCTCGGGCGGGGCGTCGCTGCCCGTGGCCGTGCTGGAACGGTTCCACGCCGGCTTCCACACGACGATCTTCGAGGGCTACGGGCTCTCCGAGACCTCGCCGACGGCGACGACCAACCAGCCGCACTTCGGCACCCGCCCCGGCACCATCGGGCACCCGGTCTGGGGCGTCGAGGTGGAGATCGCCCGCGCCGACCTGGACGACCGGATCGAGCTGCTGCCGGCCGGCGAGCTCGGCGAGATCGTCATCCGCGGGCACAACGTCTTCGCCGGCTACCTCGGGCGGCCGGAGGCGACCGCGGAGGCGCTGGTCGACGGCTGGTTCCGCAGTGGCGACCTGGGGCGCAAGGACGCCGACGGGTTCATCACCATCGTGGACCGCAAGAAGGACCTGATCATCCGGGGCGGCTTCAACGTCTACCCGCGCGAGGTCGAGGAGGTCCTGGCCCGGCACCCCGCCGTCGGCCAGGTGGCCGTGATCGGCGTGCCCCACCCGCGGCACGGTGAGGAGGTCTGCGCCGTGGTGGTGGCCGACCCGGCCGGCCCCGGCCTGCCGGCCGAGCAGGAGCTGATCGACTGGTCGCGCGAGCACCTGGGCCGCCACAAGTACCCCCGCCAGATCCGCTACGTCGACGCGCTGCCGGTCGGGCCGAGCCACAAGGTGCTCAAGCGGGAGTTGCGCCGCACGGTGGCACCGCCCGCCGACTGATCACAGCGGCCGGTTCAGTCCGACGTGGAGGTGGCCGGCCCACCGGGTCGGCGTCGCCGGGAACTCGTCGCGGACGGCCCGCACCGTCTCGGCGAGCACCCGGGCCGCCGCCGCGGTGTCCGGGGGGCGGGTGCCGCCGTCGGTCAGCCCGGCGTAGAACGCCGCGGCGACCCGCGCGCTGTCCGGGGTCCGCCAGGTCGTGCCGATCACCCCCCGGAAGCCGGCGAGCTGGAAGGCCGCCGCCAGGTGCAGCGGCTCGTCGGTCAACCGGGGGTGCGTCGCGGCGGAGCCGCACGCGGACAGGAAGGCCAGCTCGGCCCGCTCCAGATGGTAGGCGCCCACCATGTGCGGGCTGAGCGAGCGCCCGCCGCCGAGGCGCAGCCCGCCGGTCAGCATCGAGGCGACGCGCGTGTCGGCCTCGGCGTGGCAGGCGAAGTGCGCGACGGGGTGCTCCCGGAGCGCGTCCTCGACCGCGTCGGGCGCCACCTCGGTCCCGGCCAGCACCGTGGAGCCGGGCATCAGCCGGGCGACCTCCTCGACCTCGGCGCGTACCTGGGACAGCGCCGGCAGGTCCCGCACGGTCGGCACGCCGACGACGGCGGCCGTGGCGGCCGTCGGCCGTGCCGGCCGGTCCGCCCCCGCGTGGGCCAGGGCCGTGAGGGTCGGCGTCCACGACGACACCGCACGGTCGAGGACGGTACGCCGGCCGCCCGGCTCCCGGTGGTGGCCGGCCGCGTGCAGCGGAAGCCGGGCCAGCGGGCCGACCGGGCACCACCAGATCCGCGGCGGCGGGTCGCCCGCCGGGGCCAGCAGGTCGAGCACCGGCCCGGCGACCGCGTCCCACAGCCAGCCCAGGATGCCGTGCAGCTCCTCCTGGGCGGCGGCGCGCCGGTCGAACGGCACGGCCGGGTCGGTCGCGTCGGCCACGGCCGCGTACCAGCGCGCGACGTGCCGCTGGATCGTGGCCGCGCGCAGGTCGGGCAGGCGCACCGGGCGCACGGGCCGCTCCGGGTCCGCCGGGACGAGCAGGGCGTCGCCCCGGTCGCCGTGCGTCGTGACGACGGCGACCGGCATCCCGGCCAGCCGCCGGCGCAGCAGCGGCATCGACGGCGGCCGCAGGAAGTCGGCGAACCCCGGCAACCGTCGGATCCGCTCGACCACCCGGTCCCGTTCGGCGGCGAGCTGCCGGGTCTGGGCGAGCCAGACCGGTCGGGGGTCCCAGTCCCTGGTGGAACTGGCCAGCACCTCGCCGGACTCCGTCCGGCGTTCCACCTCGATGGTGAACTTCCGGACCTGGGTGTACGCGTCCGCCTCGGCCAGCTTCCGGTCGATGCGGTCGAGTTCCGCGGCGAGCGCCGCGTCGACCGCGCGTAGCTCCACGCGGCCACCCCGGATCCCGAGTGCCTCGTGGAACAGCAGACCGCGGCCGCGTTCCAGGAGTTCGACGGCGCCGTCGGCGTCGCCGGCCGCGATCGCCGCGGCGGCGGCCTCGGTCGCCACCCCGCCCAGCGCCTCGACCGTGCCGAGCCGGCGGTGCCCGGCCGACGACCGGTCGACCGAGGCGGGCAGCTGCCGCACCGCCCGCTCCAGGGCGGCCAGCCGGGCCGCCGGGTCGCCGGCCTCCCGGGCCAGCTCGGCCTGCTGGCGCTCCGCGTCGATCGCGGTCTCCGCGTCCACCACGGACGACGCGGCGATGGCGGCGTACGTCTCGATGGCCTCGGCCCTCGCCCGGTCGGCGTCCGGGCCGCCCGCCCGGGCCAGCGCGGCGGCGGCCCGGGCGAGGAGCCCGGCCCGCAGCGACCACCAGTGGTGCCCGGCCGGCGTCTGCGCCACCGCCCGCCGGGCCAGCCGCACGGCGTCGGCCAGCACGTCGCGGTCACCGCTCACCAGATACCGCTGGTAGCGGGCGTCCGCGATCGAGCTGCCGATGCGCGGCTGGTCGGGGTGCTCCGGGGGCAGCAGGGCGAGCGCGTCGAGGTACGTGCCTTCGGCCGCCAGCAGGCCGGCCTCGTCGGCCCGGCGCGCCGAGAGGAGAGCCAGGCTGCTCGCCTGGTTGTACAGGAAGCCGACCCGGCGGGAGTCGTCACCGGGCAGCGCCTCGGCGGCGCGCCGGCTGGTCTCCACGGCCTCGGCGAGCAGCGCGTCGTCGGGTGCCAGCGCCGCCCGGCGGGACAGCATGTCGGCGAGCCGCAGGAGCCGCAACGGGTACGACTCGTCGTGCGCGGGTGTCTGCTCCAGCGCCTCCCGCTGGTGGCGCAGCGCCTCGTCCAGCAGCTCCGGATCCTTGGCGAGCCAGCCGGCGTCGGACAGGGTGCCGGCGAGGACCACGAGCTGGTGCGGACGGGTGTCCGGCTGCCCGCCGGCGAGGTCCAGCGCCGCGCGCGCGGCCGAGACGCCGACCTCGACCAGGTGCTCGACCTGCCCGTGCACCCCCGCCCGGGAGGCCGCGCCCGCCAGCAGGTTGAGCGCCTGCCGCCGCAGCGGGTGCCCCGGCCCGGCGGCGTCCAGCGCGAGCTGCGCCCAGGACGCCGCCCGCCCCGCGCCCTCCAGCTCGCCGCCGTGTTCCCAGTGGGCCAGCTCCGCCTCGCCGAGCAGGAGCAGGGCCCGGACCCGCCCCGGATGGAAGCCGGGCACCGCGGCGGCCAGCACGACGGCCGCCTCGTACCGCTCGGCCAGCGCCGGCGGCGCGGCGTCCACCGCCACCCGTCCGGCCGTCTCCTCGGCCCGCCGCAGCAGCCGGTCGAGCACCGCCGGCTGGTCCGCCGCCGTGACGATCGTGCCGGCCGGATCCGGGCCGATCTCGCGGACCAGCAGGTTGACGACCGTGTTCAGCCGATCCAGGGCCGGCGCCGCCGCCGGATGGTCCGGCGGCGTGGTGAGGACGGCGTCGCGCCAGGTGGCGGTCGCCTCCAGCAGGAGCTCCACCGACGCATGCTCCGGAACGTCGTGCAGCCGGCACAGTGCCGCGCCGAGACACGTCACCACCCGCGGGTCGGTGGGGTGGCGCCCCCAGGCGAGCTGCGCGGCCCGCCGGTAGTCGCCGACGGCCAGCTCCAGGGCCCGCGGGCCGGCGCCCCGGTCGAAGTAGAGCGCGAACAGGTGGCCGCGGAGGAGCAGCCGGTGCAGCCGGTGCGGGTCCCGCGCCGAGGTGGCGCCCAGGGCCTGCGTGAGGGCGTCCAGCGCCTCGTCGTAGGTCCGGCCGTCCCCGCCGTCCTCCGCCAGCGCCGCCAGCGCCTCGGCGAGGTCGGTCAGCAGCGCGGCACGGAGCAGGCCGGCCCCCTCGTCGCGCTCACGCGCCAGGTGCGGCAACCAGTCCCGGTAGAGCGTGACGAGCATCCGCAGGGCCTTGCCGGAACCCGCTTGGTGCCGCTGCCGCAGGCCCGCGATCCGGTCGGCCTGTTGCGGGCTGAGCAGGACGTCGGACAGGCGCGGCGCGTCGGGGCGGCCGCTCTCCGGCTGCTCGTCCCGGATCAGCTCCGGCACCTCGTCCGGGTCGTCGCGGCACCCCTGCCGGAACAGCGCGACGGCCGCCCGGCGCTCCCGCACACCGTCCAGCCCGGGCAGGTCGAGGTAGCGGTACCAGTGGAGCCGGGCCAGCTCCCGCGCCGCCGCCCGGCCGGCGCCCCGGTCACCGGCCGCGGCGGCGAGGACGTGCGCGTCGGCCGACAGGTCCGGTCCCGTGAGGACGGCCGGGTCACCGGTGCGCTCGTACTCGGCGAGCACCGCCGCGACCCGTCCTACGGCGGCACTGGTGGTCCGTCTCGACATCGCCACTCGATCCCCGCGTCGGCCTGCGATCTCCGGTGCCCATCCTGCCCGCCCCGGCCGGAGGGCGGAAGCGGGTGCGCGACACACCTTTGGGGACGGTGCCGACGGGCCCGGGTCGATAGGGTGGCAACGGAAGCCAAACCGGTGCCCGGGGAGCCGATGTGGAACTCGTCGCGGAGCGCGTCGGCCGGCTGTGCCGGCAGGCCGTCGGTGAGCAGTTGCGCCAGCACGCCGAGCGCTACGGCGCCGCCGACGTGCTCGACCGGATCGCTGAGGCCGTCGCCGAGGGCCGCCTGGACCACCACCTGGAGGAGGACCTCGACCGGCTCGACGACGCCTTCGCGCGGCACGGCATCGACGGCCTGACCACCGGCGTACGCGGGTTCGAGGCCTGGCTCGGCGGGGGCGGGCATCCCACGGTCGTCGCCTGGAGCTGCCCGAGCCCGCTGCCGTGTCCCCGCGCGGTCCCCGAGGGCGACGGCGACCGGCCGGTGTGCGGGCTGACCGGTGTGCCGTTCGGGCAGCGCCGGATCGTGTTGTGAACGCCCTCCTCGCCGAGCTGGGCAAGCAGCTGGTGACCCGGTGGACGGCGGCGCTGCTGCTCCCGGGCGCGCTGTTCGCCGCCGCGGTGGTCCTGGCGCGGGTCCTGGGCCAGCGGCACGCCGTGGACCAGCGCGCCCTGGCCGCCTGGTGGGACGGGCTGCCCGCTGGGCCGGCCGCTGGAACGGGAGCGGGCCTGCTGATCGGCGCGGTCGCGTTCCTGCTCGGGGCGGCGGCGGCCGGGCTCGTCGCGCAGTCGGTGGGCGCGTTCGTCTCCTGGACGTGGAGCCGGCCCGGGTCCGGGCCGGTGCTGGGCCGGCTCGCCGGCCGGCGCCGCCGCCGGTGGGAGCGGGCGGACGCCGCCGCGCTGGCCGCGGAACGCGCGCTGGTCACGGACCCCGGCGACGCCGGGCTGCGGGACCGCACGCGCCGGGCCATCGCCCGCCGGTCGGCGATCTGCCTCGTGGAGCCGGCGCGGCCCACCTGGATCGGCGACCGGCTGCACGCGACCGACGTCCGGGTGCACCGCGGCTACGGCATCGACCTGGCGAGCGGGTGGCCGCGCCTGTGGTTGCTGCTCCCGGACGAGGCGCGGGGCGAACTGGCGGCCGCGCAGGAGCGGTGCGGGGCCGCCGCCCGGCTGGTCGGCTGGGGCCTGCTGTACGCCGCCCTCGGGGCGTTCTGGTGGCCGGCCCTGGTGGTCGGTCTGGTGGCGCTGCCCACCGCACGCTACCGCGCCCGCCTGGCCGTGGCGGTCTACGCCGAGCTGGCCGAGGCCGCCGTCGACCTGTACGGGCGGGACCTGGCGGTCCAGCTCGGGCTGCCGTGCCCGGACCGGCTCACCCGGGAGATCGGCGAGCAGGTCACCGCCATCGTCCGCAAGGACGATGTGGTGCCGCGCGCCCGCCGGGCCGGCCCGGCCGAGCGCTCCTCGCCCCTGCCCTGACCGGTCACGGTCGCCACGACGGGTTGTGCAGGATGGCGAGGTTCTGCCGGGCCGTGACCGCCAGGGTGTCGTCGTGGGCACCCGCCGGCAGCGCGTCGAGGACCTCCCAGTAGAGCGCGATCGCCCGCCGCCGGTAGCCGGCCAGCGCCAGGGTGGCGGCCAGGTTGTTGCGGCGGCCGACCGTCTGCCGGCTCAACTGCCCGTGCTTGCGCTCGCTGTGCCGGATGTTCCGCTCGTGCAGTTCGATCGCCTGCGGGTACTGCCCGGCCTGCTGGTAGCCGACCGCCAGGTTGTTGCGGATGACGAGGGCGAGGTCGCCGTCGGCGCCCTGCCCGTGCTCGGCCGCGGTCAGCACCTCCCGCAGCACGTCCAGGCCGTCGTCCACCTGCCCGGCGGCCAGGTAGGCCTGGCCGAGCGCATTGCGGACGGCCAGGGCGTCGCTGTCGAGCGGCCCGAACGCCGCCGCCGCGCCGGCGGCCAGGGGCTCGAGCAGGGCGACGGCCTCGGTGAACCGGCCGCAGAGGCGATGGTCCTCGGCCACGCTGAGCCGGTAGGCCAGGGTGCCCCGGTCGGGGACGGACTCGCGGCCGACGCCGGCGGCCCGCCAGATGTCGAGGGACACCCGGACCACGTCGACCGGACCGCGCACCTGGCGCGGCGGCGGTGGGGGTGTGGCGGGCAGCGGCTCGGGGGGTCCGGCCTCGTCGGCCGCCCACGCCGCGAGCCGGTCCCGCAGCTCCGACGCCGGCGTGCCGTCGACGTGCAACCGGCACACGCCGCCGTCCAGGTGCAGGTCGAGGCGGACACCGCCGGACCGCAGGCCGTGACCGTCGAGCGCCATGGAGAGCAGGCTCGGGGTGCGGATGTCCAGCCCGCGGAGGGTGGGCCAGGGCAGGCGCAGGAACCGCCGGAAGGGCCGGCGCAGGTCGATGCCCGAGCGGTCGAGGACGGCGGTCAGCCCAGTCGTCTCGCCCGTGCGAGGCGGATGTCCATCGAGGAAGGTCACGTGTGGTATCGCGAGCGATGACACGGGGTCATAGTTGCATCCGGCGGCGGGTCCGCGCAGCCCCGGAACCGGCGGCTGTGCGGACCCGCGCCGGACGGCCCGTCAGTGGGTGAGGCCGGCGGCCTGCGCCGCCTCCTCCTGCGCCCGCCGCTCGTCGCCGCTGAGGGTGTGCAGCGGCTTCTCCTTGATGAAGAGCACCACGACCATGGCGAGCAGGGCCAGCGGCGCGCCGACCAGGAACAGCTCGGCCGTGGCGGTGCCGTAGACGTCCTGCACGACCCGCAGCAGCGGCTGGGGCAGCGTGGACAGGTCCGGCACGGCGGCGGACGAGCCACCACCGGCCGCGGCCGGGCCCAGGCGCTCGGTCGTCAGCTCGGTCACCCGGTTGGCCAGGACGGCGCCGAGGGCGCTCACCCCGATGGCGCCGCCCATGCTGCGAAAGAACGTCAGCACGGAGGTGGCCGCGCCGACCAGGACGCTGGCCACGGTGGACAGCGACACGGTCCGGTTGCGGAAGATGTCCAGCGGGACGATCGGCTCGGCGGCGCGCGACTCGACGAACACGGCCACGGCCAGCACCGCGACCCCGCCCGCCGACCATGAGCGCCGTCCAACCGGAGGCCCAGGCAAACTTGTGCCCGGCCAGCGACGACCAGACCAGCAGCAGCGAGACGCCCGTCGTGATGAGGGCGGCGCCCAGCCAGTCGATCTGCACCTCGCGGCGGACCACGGGCAGGTGCAGCGTCCGCTGGAGCAGGAAGATCGACAGGAGGGTGAACGGGACGCCGATCAGGAAGCACCAGCGCCAGCCGAGCCAGGAGGTGTCGACCAGGACCCCGCCGATGAGTCCCTAACGGCGATCTTGCAGGCTGTGCAAAGTTTCATACGCTGAAGTGAGCTGGCCGACAGCGGGTCACGGTCCCGGCTCGAAGACGGCGCGGACGCAGCCGTCGAGCCGGTTCCGGAACGTGTCGTAGCCGAGCGGCGCCCGGTCCAGCGGCATCGGGTGGGTGGCGAGGTGTTCGGTGACCAGCTCGCCGCGCGCCATCCGGTCCAGCAGCATGGGGATGTACCGGTGGCCGTGCTGCCGGGCGCCGCGCAGGGTGAGGCCCCTGGTGACGACGGCGCCGAGCGGGAACCGGTCGACGGCGCCGGCGTACGTCCCGAGCAGGAAGACGCTGCCGCCCTCGCGGCAGTGGTGGACGGCCTCGCGGGCGGCCACGGGCCGGTCCGGTCCCGGCCGGAGCCGCTGTCCGAGCCGGGCGGACCGACCCCAGCGGCCGCCGCCGGGCGCCGCCGCGCCGGCCGCGTCGATGCACACGTCCGGGCCGCGCCCGCCGCTGCGTTCCCGCAGCTCACCGCCGACGTCCTGGGTCCCGGGGTCGAGGGTCTCGACGCCGAGGTGCCGCTCGGCCATCCGCAGCCGGTCGGTCAGGGGATCGATCACGACGACCCGCTCCGCGCCCAGCAGCACGGCGGCCCGCGCCGCCAGCTGACCGACCGCGCCGGCGCCCCACACCGCGACCACGTCCCCGGGCCGGACGCCACCCAGGTCGGCGGCCATCCAGCCGCTCGGGGCGGCGTCGGAGGCGAACAGCGCCCGCTCGTCGGTGACGCCGTCCGGGACGGTGAAGGCCCCCTGGTCGGCGTACGGGACCCGGACGTACTCGGCGTGGCTGCCGGCGAACCCGCCGAGGGCGGGCGAGGAGCCGTAGCAGCCGCCGGGGGAGGGGACTCCCGCCGGCTCGCCGAGGGCCGGGCCGGCGCCGCCGTTGTCGCACAGGGAGAACTGCCGCCGCCGGCAGGGCCCGCACCGGCCGCAGGACACGACGGAGCAGACCACGACCCGGTCGCCCGCCCGGTGCCGGCGTACCCGCGGCCCGACCTCGACCACCTCGCCGAGGAACTCGTGCCCCAGCACGTCGCCGCGGCGCAGCAGCGGGAGGTGGCCGCCGAGCAGGTGCAGGTCGGCGCCGCAGGTGGCGCTCCTGCGCACCCGGACGATCATGTCCTGCTCGTTGCGCAGCTCCGGGTCGGGGACCTGGGTCACGGCCAGCTGGTTCACGCCCCGCCAGACCAGTGCCTTCACGTCGCCCCCCGGCTCCCCTGGCGGGTGGCCAGCCGGAGCGGCCGGTCAGTCGCCCGTGGTCCGTCGGGACCGATGCTCGCATGAAAACCGCGCCCCGGCGGTGGTTCGGAGGAGCTCCGGACCCCCGTCTTCGGGGCGCGGGGGACGGCGCGCCGGTCGCCTCCCCCGTCCGGGGTATCGGCCCGCCCGGTTCGTCGTATATGAGCGTTATGTCGGACTGACTCATTAAGCTCCACGGTGTCATCCAGTCATCGACCCGGGGCCACCGGTGCCGGCCGCGCCACGCGGTCGCACCGTCGCCAGCACGCCGATCCGGCGTCGCCCCGGGGCGGCTGGAACCAGGTCGCCGGCACCCACAGGGATGCGTGAGTCACGATGATGGACGCGGACACCATGGTCCTACCCCGGCTCGGGTCGGGAGAGAGCCGGGTCGAGGACCCGTGGGGCGAGGACCGCGCGGCCGGTCCCCGGGCCGGCGGCCAGCGTTCGCCGGCCGACACCCTCCGGTGGCGGCTCGCCGCATGGCTGCTGCCGGCGCTGCTGGCCGGCGGGCTCGGCGTCGTGGGCGCCGGCACTCCCGGCTTGCGCCTGGCGGAACTGGCGACCTGGCGGGCCGCCACCTCCCCGTGGCCGGACGCGCTGCCGGGCGGCGACGTCACGCTCGTGCCGTACCACCTGCTGATGCGCGCCTGGGCGGTGGCGTTCGGCACCACCGACCTCGCGCTGCGCGTACCGTCCCTGCTCGCCGTGGCGGCGGCCGCCGCGCTCGTCGGCGCGCTGGCCACCCGCATGTTCGCGCCGGGCGCGGGGGTCCTGGCCGGGGTGATCTTCGCGCTGCTGCCGAGCGTCACCCGGTACGCCCAGGAGGCCCAGCCCTCCGCGCTGGCCCTGTTCGCCGCGGTGCTCGCCACCTGGTTCCTGCTGCCCGCCCTCGACCGCCCGAGCCTGCGCCGCCTCGCCCCGTACGCCGCCGCGGTGGCCCTGCTTGGCCTGTGCCACGCGGTGGCGCTCCTGCTGCTCGTCGGGCACGGCTGGGTCGTGCTCGCGTTCCGGCGGGGGATGACCGGCCGGTGGCTGGCCGCCGCCCTCCTCGGCGCGCTCCCCGCCGCCGGGCTGCTCTGGTCCGGGGTACGCGCCGGCGGGCAGGTCGCGCCGGCGGCCCGCCCCGACCTGGCGGCTCTCGCCGCGACCCCCCGGGAGCTGTTCGGCGTCGCCGCGCTGGGCGCCGTGCTGCTCGGATTGGCGCTGTTCAGCCTCCCGCTGCGGCGCGCCGCGGCGATCTGCACCGCGTGGGCGGTGCTGCCGCCGCTCGGCCTGCTGCTCATCGCGCAGGCGACGCCGGTCTGGTCACCGTCGAGCCTGCTCTTCACGCTGCCGGCCTGGGCGACCCTGGCCGCGGCCGCCCTGTCCCGGGTGCGCCCTGCCTGGTGGGTGGTGGCGGTGGCCGCGCTGGCCCTGATCGTCGCACCGGCCCAGGCGGCCGTCCGCGCGCCCGACGGGCACGGGCAGGCCACCCGCGAGGTCGCCGAGATCCTCGGCGCCCGGCGGCTGCCCGCCGACGGCGTGGTCTACGGCGACGCGGACGCGCGGACCGTGGTGGCCCGCTACCTTCCCGCCGACCGGCGGCCGACGGACCTGTTCGCCGCGGCGCCGCCGCGCGGCTGTGCGGGCTGCCTGTGGGGCGTCCGCCGACTGTGGGTGATCCGCCCTGGCGAACGCACGGATCCCGTGCCGCCCGTCGGCGGCGCAACGGAGCGGCTGCTGCGCAGCGGATACCAGGTGGCGCAGGTCTGGCACCCGGCCGGGTTCACCCTCGCCCTCCTGGTGGACGACCGCACCGCCCGCTGACCAACACGACCTTTCAACCCCACTGCCCGCTCAGGGTTCGTGGCGAGATCACCATGGGGGAAAACGTGGCCATCGCCGCTGATACACGCCCGTCCCGGGCCAGCACGCCGGGCAGCTCAGGCAAGCGTCCGCCGGTGCTCGCCCCGGCCGGACCGTCCGCCGGGAAGGGACCGGACCGCCGGCAGTTGAACATCCGGGCCCGCCTGGCGTACGCCAGGTGCGGCGCCACCGCCGGGCCGCTGGCCGCGCCGTCGCGCCCGGACGCGGCGGTGGAGTTCCGGCACGCCGCCTCGCCCGCGGCGCGGCTCGTGCTGACCCTGCTCGTGCTGCTCAACAGCGCGGCCGGGCTGTTGTTCGTCGGCTGGCTGCTGCTGCCCCAGCACGTGCCCGGCCCGGGCATGGTCGGCGGCGGCTGGGAGATGATCGCGGCCCGGCTGGGCTTCTGCGTGGTCGTCGGTGTGGAGTTGATCCGCCTGGCGCAGAACGTGGTGGTGTGGGTGTTCGCGTTCCACGCCCGGGACCCGGTGCCGGTCGACCCGCCGGTCGGGCTCCGGGTGGCCCTGCTCACCACGATCGTGCCCAGCAAGGAGCCGCTCGACGTGGCGGAGCGGACGCTGCGGCGCCTGCGGGAGATCGTCTACTGCGGGCAGGTCGACGTCTGGATCCTCGACGAGGGCGACGACCCGGCGGTCAAGGAGATGGCGGCGCGGCTCGGCGTGCACCACTTCAGCCGCAAGGGCCGGCCGGAGTACAACCAGCCCGGCGGGGAGTTCCGGGCCCGGACCAAGTCCGGCAACCACAACGCCTGGCGGGCCGAGCACGAGGGCCGGTACGACGTGGTGGCCAACGTCGACCCGGACCACGTGCCACTGCCCAACTTCCTCGAACGCACCCTCGGCTACTTCCGCGACCCGGACGTCGCCTTCGTGGTGACCCCCCAGGTCTACGGCAACATGCACCAGAACTTCGTCGCGCACGGCGCCTCGGTGCAGCAGTACCTCTACAACGGCCTCATCGCCCGCGGCGGTAACGGGCTCGACGCGCCGCTGCTCACCGGCACGGGCCACCTCTACCGGCCGGCGGCCTGGCGGACCATCGGCGGCTACCAGGACTCCATCATCGAGGATCACCTGACCAGCATCCGCATCCACGCCGCGACCAACCCGGAGACGGGCAACAAGTGGAAGGGCGTCTACACGCCCGACGTGGTGGCCATCGGCGAGGGCCCGACCTCCTGGGCGGACTACTTCAACCAGCAGAAGCGCTGGGCGGCCGGCATCTGCGAGATCCTCGTCCGGCCCGAACTGCGGGCACCGCGCGAGCTGCCGTCCCGGCGCCGCTGGCAGTACCGCCTGCTCCAGTTCTACTACCCGAGCGTGGCGATCAGCCTGCTGCTGGGCAACCTCGCCACCGCGATGTACCTGCTCACCGGGGTCGGTTCGGCGCAGCTCGACGTCACCGTGTGGTCGGTGCTCTGGGGCTCGACATTCGGCACCTGGTTCGTGCTGTGGCTCTGGCTCCGGCGCTTCAACATCGCCCCGCACGAACGGGAGGAGATCGGCATCGTCGGCATGGCGCTGGCGCTGTTCGCCGGGCCGATCTACGTGGCCGCCGGGTTCACCGCGCTGCTGCGCCGCAAACTCGGGTTCGTGGTGACGGCGAAGGGGAGGCTGCGCACCGTGGAGTCGTTCCGCACGTTCCGGCTGCACCTCTGCTGGGCGGTCGTCTCCGCCGGCCTGCTCGGCGCGAGCTTCGTGCTGGACAACAGCTCGCCCCTGCTGCGGGTGTGGCCCGTCCTGACCCTCCTGACCGGCCTCGGTCCGCCCTTGATCGCGCTCGCGTCGAACCTGCGGGCCAACCGCCGGCAGGACGACGAGGTGGTCGTGCCCGCCCCCGCTCGCGGGGAGACCGAGGAGGTCCACCCGCCCAAGTCCCGGGTCCCGGCCGAGGGGGTTCTGCGATGATCCGATTCACCTTTCCGCGGGTCGTCATGGTGTTGACCGGCGCGCTGCTGCTGACGTACGCCTTCGCCATCGCGCCCACCACCGGCTCCGAGGGCCGGGGCGGGGCCGTGACGGCGGAAGCGAAGGCGCCCCGGCCGCGCGGACCCTTCCCGCCGGCGGGAAAGACGTTCATCGGTGTCATGACCGACAAGGGTCCCCATGACTTCGCGCCGGTGGACCGGTTCACGGCGGCCGCCGGGCACCAGCCGCAGGTCATGCTCTTCAGCGAGGGGTGGGCGTCCGCCACGTTCGACCGGGCGCTCTTCGACCGGATCCGCGACCGGGGCATGATGCCGATGCTGGGCTGGGAGCCCTGGGACTACCGGCTGGACGAGCGGGCCCGGCAGCAGAAGCTCACCGCCCAGCAGATCGATGCGGTCCGCTCGGATCAGCCCAGCTACCGGTTGTCCCGCATCGCGGGCGGCGAGTTCGACAGCTACGTGCGGTCCTGGGCGGAAGGGATCAAGTCGCTCGGCTACCCGGTGGCCCTCCGCTTCGCCCACGAGATGAACGGCTACTGGTACCCGTGGTGCGAGCTGGTCAACGGCAACCGGCCCGGCGACTACGTGAAGGCCTGGCGCCACGTGCACGACGTGTTCCGGGCGGTCGGGGCCACGAACGTCACCTGGGTGTGGAGCGCGAACGTCCGCTACACCGACCTGACCCCGCCGATCTCCACGTACTACCCCGGTGACGACTACGTGGACTGGGTGGGTGTCACGGGCTACTACGGCAAGTACGACTTCGCGCCGTACCTCTCCTTCGACGGGGTCTTCAAGAAAACCATCACCGAGCTACGCACCGTCAGCAGGAAGCCGATGGTCATCACCGAGACCGGTGGGTCCGACCACATCGGGCGCAAGGCCGAATGGATCAGGGATATCTTCCAGACCCTGCCCAGGTACCCGTTCATCATCGGGCTGATCTGGTTCGAGGTGAACAAGGAACTGGACTGGCGCATCGTCAGTTCCCCGGCCGTGTCCACGGCCTTCGCCGGCGCGGTCGCCGCCCCTCGCTACCAGGTCACCTGGTCGCCCGACATGGTCTCCCGGACGAAGGAGTAGCTGTGCGGAGGTTGACCGCCGCGCGGGCCGTGCTGGTGCTGACCGGCGCGCTGCTGCTGACCTACGCGGCCGCCGTGGCGCCGACCCCCATGTTCGGGGACCGGGAGGACGGCCGGTCCGACCGGCCCGTGACGGCCGAGCCGGGATCCCCGCCCCGGCCCGCGAAGGCCGAGCCGGAGGAGTCGCCCCGGCCGGCCGCGGAACCCTTCCCGCCGGCCGGCAAGGCGTTCATCGGCGTCATGACCGACAAGGGCCCGCACGACTTCGCGGTGCTGGACGCGTTCACGGCGGCCGCGAAACACCAGCCGCAGGTGCTGCTGTTCAGCGCGTCGTGGAACGTGGACACCTTCGACCGGACGCTCTTCGACCGGATCAGCAACCGGGGCATGCTGCCGATGCTGGGCTGGGAACCGTGGGACCACCGGGTGGACAGGGCGGCCCGCGAGAAGAAGCTGCCGACCCGGGAGATCGACCAGATCCGGTCCCACCAACCGGCCTACCGGCTGTCCCGCATCACGGCCGGGGACTTCGACCCCTACCTGCGGTCCTGGGCCGAGGGGATCAGGTCCCTCGGCTACCCGGTGGCCATCCGGTTGGCGCACGAGATGAACGGTGACTGGTACCCGTGGTCCGAGGCGAGCAACGGCAACCGGCCCGGCGAGTACGTCCGGGCGTGGCGGCACGTGCACGATCTCTTCCGCGCGGCGGGGGTGACCAACGTGACCTGGGTGTGGAGCCCGAATGCCAGCTGGGACGGGTCGCTCCCGAAGCTCTCCGGGTTGTATCCGGGCGACGACTACGTCGACTGGGTGGGCATCACGGGCTACTACGGCATCGGGGCCTACACGGAGTACCGGTCCTTCGATGCGATCTTCGGTCCCACCATCACCGAGATCCGCGCGTTCAGCGGGAAGCCACTGGTCATCACCGAGACCGGCGCCTCCGACGCCACGGGGCGCAAGGCCGAATGGATCACGGAGGCGTTCCGGGCCCTGCCGCGTCACCGGGACATCCTCGGTCTCATCTGGTTCGAGGTGGACAAGGAGCTGGACTGGCGCATCGTGAGTTCGCCGGCGGTGACGCGGGCCTTCGCCACGGCGGTCGCCGACGCCCGCTACCGGTTCAGCTGGTCGCCGGAGCTGCTCCCACGCACGAAGCTGGACAATTAGTTTTCCGGACATAAGTGTCTAACCGGCCTAAAGTGGGTCGAGATCCGAGCGGGTGACCGGCGCGGACGGGGAACTCCGTGGCGGTGGAAAAGGTGGTGACGTGCTAGGGCTGACCAGGCCGCGGGTCCTCATGATGGTGATCGCCGCGCTGCTGCTGGCCTACGCCCTCGCCCTGGCGCCGGTCGCCATGGGCAGGGGCGGGGAGGGCGCCGCGTCCCGCGCGCCGACGACAGCCGAAACGGGTGCCGTCGTGCCGGCCGGTGCCGACAACCCCCCACTCCAACTGGCCGCGGAACTCTTCCCGCCGGCCGGCAAGGCCTTCATCGGCGTGATGACCGACAAGGGCCCCTACGACTTCGCGGCGGTGGACCGCTTCGCCGCGGCCGCGCGGCGCGAGCCGCAGGTGATGCTCTTCGGCGTGGGCTGGGAGTCCGGCACGTTCGACCGGGTGCTCTTCGACCGGGTCAAGGACCGCGGCATGCTGCCCATGCTCGGCTGGGAACCCTGGGACTACCAGGTGGACCAGGCGGCCCGGAAGCAGAAGAAGCTGACCGTTCGCCAGATCGACCGGGTGCGCGCCACCCAGCCGCGCTACCGCCTGTCGCGGATCGTGGACGGTGAGTTCGACACCTACCTGCGCTCCTGGGCCGAGGGCGTGAAGTCCCTCGGCTACCCCGTCGCCATCCGGTTCGCCCACGAGATGAACGGCGACTGGTACCCGTGGTGCGAGAAGGCCAACGGCAACCGGCCCGGCGAGTACGTCGAGGCCTGGCGCCACGTGCACGACCTCTTCCAACGGGCCGGCGCCACCAACGTCATCTGGGTCTGGAGCCCGAACGCCCGGTGGAGCAAGACTACCGGGCACCTCGCCGAGCTCTATCCCGGCGACGACTACGTCGACTGGGTCGGCACCACCGGTTACTACGGCACCGGGGCGTGGTCGGGGTACTCGCCGTTCGACGCCATCTTCGGCCCCACGATCGCGGAGATCCGCACCTTCAGCCGGCGGCCGCTGGTCGTCACCGAGACCGGCGCCTCCAACGCCGGGGGGCACAAGGCCCGGTGGATCAGGGAGACCTTCCGGGCGCTCCCGAAGCACCGGGACGTCATCGGCCTCATCTGGTTCGAGGTGGACAAGGAGATGGACTGGCGGATCGCCAGCTCGCCCGCCGCGGCCACCGCCTTCGCCCAGTCGGTCGCCGCACCCCGCTACGACTTCCGCTGGTCACCGGACCTCGTCCCGCGCACCGACCTGGACGGGTAGGGCGCCCGCCGGTCAACCGTCGCGTCCCGGCTCCGGTCCCGTGCCGGGGAGCAGCCGCGCCGCGGCCCGCCGCAGTGGCCGGCCGTCCTTGGCGATCTTCTTCATCCGACGCCACGTCGTACGCCCCGGAGGGCCGGCCGGCCCGCCCTCGCCGTCGGCCGGCCGCTGGGGCGCCCGGGGTGGCGGTTCCGGCGTCGGCGGGGCCACCCCGGCGGCCGTGGTGCCGGCGGTCCCGGCCACCGCCTCGATGATCTGCGGGTTGCGGTCGACGGTGCTCAACGCGCGGTCGAGGATCCCGTTCAGCTCGTCGAGCCGGACCTCCAACATCGCCTCCGTCGTCACGCCGCGGACGTCGATCCGGACCGTGCCCAGCCGGGCCTGCACCCCGACCTCGAGCTGGAGCAGGCCGCCCAGCCGCGCACGCAGGGACACGTGGGCGTCGAGGTCGTCGCCCTCGGCGCAGATGTCGTCCACCCGGAGGTGGGGGATCTGGAGGACCACGTCCGGGTCGGACATCGTCGGAGCGCTGTGGTGCAGGTCGGTGAGCTGCGGCCGGTCGCCCTCCCCGCCCGGGCGCGACGCCGCCGCTCCCGTGCGCGGCACGCCCGGATCCCGCCTCCCGTTGCCCACCTGACCTCCGTCGCCCTCGCCGGCCGTCGGCGTGCCATTCCCGGAAATCCCGCGGGCACACCTGCGGGTCGCGGCGGAGGGGGCTCAGACCAGGCCGCGCACGGCCTTCACCGCCGCGTCCACGTCCGCCTCGCTGTTGGCGATGGTCGCGCCGAACCGCAGGTGGGAGGGGTTGTACGGGGTGCTGCTGGCGATCACGCCGGCGGCGTACAGCCGGCCCACCGCCTCACCCACCGGGATGTCGGGAACGGCGCAGCAGACCACCCCGGCGGAGAGGTCGGGCGAGCGCGGCGTGACCAGCCGGATCCCGCGGATGCCGGCCAGACCCTCCTTGAGCCGGCCGGCCAGGTCCCGGTTCCGCTCGGCGACCCGGGCCGGACCGATCCGGTGGTGGAACTCGAACGCGTCGGCGAGCGCCCAGCGGTGCTCGAAGCTGTGGTAGCCGCCCGGCGTGTGCGCGGGCCCCGGAGGCGTCGGCTGCCCGCCCGTGCCCGCGTACAGCCACCGGCCGATGCTGCGCCGGTCGAAGGCGGGGATGACCGGGGTCATCCGGCTCCACGCCCGGGTGCTGCCCCAGACCAGGCCGGTGCCCCGCGGCCCGAGCAGCCACTTGTGGCAGCCGGACACCAGCACGTCGCAGCCGAGCTGCTCCGGCGTCGCCGCGTCGGCGCCGAAGCCGTGCACCCCGTCGACGCAGACCAGCGCCTCGGGGCTGCGCGCGCGGACCGCCTCGGCGAGTTGCCGGACCGGCAGCTTCACGCCGGTGCTGGAGTGCACCCAGGTGAGCGCGACGACCCGGGTGCGGGCGGAGACGGCCGCCGCGAGGTTGCCGACCATCTCGTCGACGGTGGCCACGGCCGGGTCCCGGTAGAGGCGCACCCGGCGGACGGCCACCCCGTCCCGCTCGGCGCGCAGCCGCACCGACTCGTGGGTGGCGTAGAAGTCGTGCTCGGTGGTGAGCACCTCGTCGCCCGGCCGCAGCCGCACGGCCGTGTAGACCAGGCCGAGGCCCATGGTGGTCGAGTCGGTCAGCGCGATCTGGTCCGGGGGCGTGTCGAGGTGGCGGGCCGCCGCCCCGAGCACCGCACCGTCGAGGCGTTCCTCGTTGGCGCCCAGGTAGCCCAGGGCGTCCCGGTCGAGCCCGTCCCGGTGCGTGGCGACGGCGGCGCGCACCGGGGCGGGGTGGGGCGCGAAGACGAAGGTGGCGAGGTGCGCCCGGCTGCGGTCGAGCGCGAACTGGGCCCGGACGCTGTCCCAGCTCGCCGGGTCGAGGGCCGGAGCGGCGCTGGGCGGCCCGGCTGGCTCCCGCCGTTCCGGTTCACAGCCGGTGGCCAGGCCGGTCACGCTGGCCGCCGCGGTCACGCCGAGCAGGTTCCGTCGGGTGAGCTGCATCCGTCCATCGTCCACTGTTGACGTCACGGCCAGGTCACCGAGCCGCGTCGCGGCGCCCGTCGCCCGGCGCGCGACGACCGGTGATTTCGCCGATGCGGTGGTCGGGGGAGCGCTCCAATACTGACGCATGTCGATGGATCTCCCTACCCGACAAGGAGCGACCGACGTGCGACCAGCCACCACCACCCCCCGTCCCCGTACCCGCCTTCTCGCCCTGGGCCGGCTCGCCGCCGCGGCCGTCCTGGCCCTCGGCGGCGCCCTGGCCGTCCCCGCCGGCGCCCAGGCCGCCGACAATCCCTACGAGCGCGGCCCCGCGCCGACCAACGCCATCCTCGAGGCCAGCCGCGGTCCCTTCGCCACCTCGTCCTACAGCGTCTCCGGGCTGAGCGTCACCGGCTTCGGCGGCGGGGTCGTCTACTACCCGACCAGCACCAGCGAGGGCACCTTCGGCGCCATCGCCATCTCGCCCGGCTTCACGGCCACCTGGTCGAGTCTCAGCTGGCTCGGACCGCGAATCGCCTCGCACGGCTTCGTGGTCATCGGCATCGAGACCAACACCCTCTACGACCAGCCGGACAGCCGGGGGCGCCAACTCCTGGCCGCGCTGGACTACCTGGTCCAGCGCAGCACGGTCCGGAGCCGGATCGACGCCAGCCGGCTCGCCGTGGCCGGGCACTCGATGGGCGGAGGTGGCACCCTGGAAGCAGCCGCCGCCCGGCCGTCACTGCAGGCCGCCGTCCCGCTGGCCCCCTGGAACCTGGACAAGACCTGGTCCGGGGTGACCGTGCCGACGCTCATCGTCGGTGGGGAGAGCGACACCGTGGCGCCGGTCGCCAGCCACTCGGAGCCCTTCTACAACAGCATCCCGGCCTCGTCCGAGAAGGCGTACCTGGAGTTGAACGGGGCGAGCCACTTCTTCCCGCAGACGGTGAACACGCCGATGGCCAGGCAGACGGTGGCCTGGCTGAAGCGCTTCGTGGACAACGACACCCGCTACGAGCAGTTCCTCTGCCCGGGCCCGACCGGACTGGCCATCGAGGAGTACCGGAACACCTGCCCCAGCTCCTGAACCTCGCCCACCGGGGCGGCCGCCACGGCGGCCGCCCCGCCGTGCGGCGCGGCCCTAGACTCGGCGTGCGTGGAGGAGGCGGGCGGGATGGGCGGCACCGGTTCCCCGGGCCGGGTCGACGGACGGGCCGCGCGGGCCACCCGCACCCGGGCCGCCATCGTCGAGGCCCACCTCGCCCTCATCGCCGAAGGCGACCTGCGCCCCACGGGCGAGCGGATCGCCGAGCGGGCCGGCGTCTCGCTGCGTGCCCTGTGGACCAACTTCAAGGACATGGAGACGCTGTTCGAGGCCAGCGGCGAGGAGCTGCTGCGCCGCCAGGACGCCGCCTGGCGGCCGATCTCCCCGGCCCTGCCGCTGGCGAAGCGGGTCGAGGCCTACTGCCGGCAGCGGGCCCGGTTGCTGCAGCTCATCGCGCCGTCCGCCCGGGCGGCGCAGCTGCGCGAGCCGCTCTCCCCGCAGCTGCACCGCAATCGCCGCAAGCACATCGACCGGGTCCGCGACGAGGTCGAGCGGCTCTTCGCCGTCGAGCTGGACCGGGCCGGTACGGGGCGGGAGCAGCTCGTGCACGCCCTGGTGGCGGCCAGCATGTGGTCGACCTGGTCGATGCTGCGGGACGGGCTGGGGCTCGGCGTGGGCCCGGCCCGGGCGGTGATGGCCCGCACGGTGGGGGCGCTGCTGGCGGATCCCGAGGGACAAAGTCTTTTCCGACTGGTTACCGATAGGTGAAACTGAATGCATGGTTACTGCATTCAGAGTGCAAATAACCTTGCGGGGCCGGGACGACGAGTGCCGGGCCCTCCGCGGCCTGCTCGACGGGCCGGCCGGCGGCGCGCTGCTGTTCCACGGCGAGCCCGGCTCCGGCCGCAGCGCCCTGCTGGCGTACGCCCGGCAGCACGCTGGCGAGCGGGCCGTCCTCGCCGGCGCCGGGCTGGCCGACGAGGCAGCCCTGCCGTACGCCGGCCTGCAACGCCTCCTCGACCCGGTGCTCGACCGGGCCGGGGCCCTGCCCGAGCGGCAACGGCGGGTCCTGCGGCGCGTGCTGACCGGGGGCGGCTGCCCGGACGCGCAGCGGCTGACGCTGGCCACCGCCGTGCTCGGCCTGCTCGCCGTCGCCGCCCACGACCGCCCGCTGCTGTGCACGATGGACGACGTCGACGCCGGCGACCCGCAGACCGCCGGGACGCTCGCCGTCGTGGCCCGCCGGCTGAGCCGGCTGCCGGTCGCCCTCGTGCTCACCGCGGCCGGCGGGGCGGCCGCCGGTGACCTGCCCGCCCACCGGCTGCGCCCGCTCGACGAGCAGCAGTGCCATGCGCTGCTCGCCGACCGGCGGTCCGCCCCGCCGCCGGCCACGGTGGCCGCCGGACTGGCAGCGGCCGGCGGCGGCAACCCGCAGGCGCTGGTCGACCTCGCCGACGCGCTCACCCCCGGCCAGTGGCACGGGGACGAGCCGCTGCCCACCGCCCCGCCGGCCGACGGCGCGCTGGGCGCCGCCTATCGCGCCCGCCTCGACCGGCTGCCGCCGGACGCCCGGCGGGTGCTGCTGCTGGCCGCGCTCGACCGCGATGGGGATCCCGCCACCCTGGACCGTGCCGCGCGCGCCGCCGGCCTGGACGTCGAGGCGCTCGCACCGGCCGAGGCGGCCGGGCTGCTGCGCGCCGGCCCGGCGGGCGTGACCTTCCCCCACCCGCTGACCCGGACCATGATCGAGATCGTCGCGCCGCTGGCCGACCGGCGGGCGGCCCACCTGCTGCTGGCCCGGGCGTCGGGCGGCCGGCCGCTGCGCCGGGCCCTGCACCGCGCCGCCGCCACCGACGGCCCCGACCCGGCGCTGGCCGCCGAGTTGGAGGCCGCCGCCGCCGGGGCGGACGACCGGATCGAGGCCGCGGCGGCGCTGCGCCGCGCCGCCGAACTCAGCGACGACCCCGCCCGCGCCGCCGCCCGGACGATCGCCGCGGCCCGCTGCGCCTGGACCGCCGGCCGCGCCGACCAGGCCCGGCGCCTGCTCTCCGCGCCGCCCGCCGGCCCGGCCGGGACCGGCCCGGCCGACCTCCTGCGCGGCGAGATCCAGCTCCGCTGCGACGCGCCCTCCACCGCGGTCGCCACCCTGCTCGCCGCCGCCGAGGCGGTGGCGCCGACCGACCGCGGGGCCGCCCTGCTCGGCCTGGTCCGGGCCGGCGAGGCCATCTGCCTCACCGGCGACCACTACCGGTACGCGGAGGTGGCGCGTCGGGCACGGGCCCTGCGCCGGCCCGGCGACCCGCCGGACGTCGAGCTGCTGACCACGTTCGCGGCCGGAGTCGGGGCGACCCTGCGCGGCGACCACGAACAGGGCGGCCCGGCGCTGCGCCGGGTCGTCGTCCTCGGTGGCCGGCTGACCGGGCCGGCGCTCACCCCGGCCGGGCTCGTCTGCGCCGCCGTGGCCGGGCTGCTCGTGGCCGTGGACGGCGCGGCGCACCGGCTCGCCGACCGCGCCGTCGAGCTGGCCCGGGCCCGCGGCGAACGGTCCGTGCTGCCCCGGGCGCTGGAGCTGCGCGCCGTCGCCGAGTACTGGCTGGGCCGGCACGCCACGGCGACGGAGACCGCCCACGAGGGACTGCGGGAGGCCCGTGCCACCGGCCAGTGGACCTGCGCCCGGGTCCACCTCGGCATCCTCGCCGTGCTGGCCGCGATGCGGGCCGACCGGGCCACCAGCCTCGCCCGGATCGCCGAGATCGGCGACCGCGCCGCCCCGGGCAGCCGCCCCTACGCGTACGCGCAGTGGGCGCTCGGCGTGCTCGACCTGGTCGACGGCCGGCACGCCGACGCGGCCACCCGGCTGGCCTCGCTCGCCCGCACCGGCACCGGCCGCGGCCAGGTCCTCGTGCAGGTGATGGCCACGCCGTACCTGGTGGAGGCCGCTGCCCACGACGGCCGGCGGCCCGCCGCGGCGCTCGCCGTCTTCGACCGCTGGGCCAGCAGCACGGCGAGCCCGTCGCGCCGGGCCCTCTCCGCCCGCTGCCACGCGCTGCTCGCGCCCCGCGGCAGCGCCGAGGCCGAGCGGGAGTTCCGCACGGCGCTGCGGCTGCACCCCACCGACACCGACCGGTTCGAGCGGGCCCGCACCGAGCTGCTGTTCGGCCGGGAACTGCGCCGGGCCCGCCGGCCACGGGACGCCCGGGCCTACCTGCACCGGGCGCGGGAGACGTTCACCCTGCTCGGCGCGACCGTCTGGGCCGAGCGGGCCGGCGCGGAGCTGCGCGCGGCGGGGGAGTCGGTCGGGTCCCCGCAACAGCCACCGGCGCAGCTGCTGACCGGCCAGCAGCTGCACATCGCCCAGCTGGTCGCCGAGGGGGCCACCAACCGGGAGATCGCCACCCGGATGTCGCTCTCCACCCGGACGATCGACCACCACCTGCGCAACATCTTCCACCGGCTCGGCGTCCGCTCCCGCACCGAGCTGGCCCGCCTCTTCGCCTAGTCGCCGGGCGCCGCGCACCGGGCCGGGGCGCGGTAGGGTGCGGGTCGAGACCGGGTTCCAGCCGCCGAGACGCACGTCCAGGGGGTCTGGTGAGCGCACGCGATGGCGAAGCGCCGCGCGACGAGCCCGTCCACGGCGACCACGACGACGGCTACGACGAGCTCTACCGCGACACCGCTGACTCGGGCGGGCCGCCGTGGGACATCGGCGGCCCACAGCCCGCGCTCGCGGCGGTCCTCGACCACGTCAAGGGCCCGAAGGTGCTCGACATCGGCTGCGGCACGGGCGATCTCGCGATCGCCCTCGCCCGGCGTGGCCACCGCGTGACGGCGGTCGACATCTCCCGCGTGGCGATCGACCTGGCCCGCGCCAAGGCCGCCCGCGAGGGCCTGCCGGTGCACTTCGAGGTCCAGGACGCCACCGACCTGTCGCTGCCGTCGGCGCCGTTCGACTCGGTGTTCGATTCCGGCCTGCTGCACAGCCTCCACCGGAACGGCGCCGCGCTCGACCGCTACCTCGCGTCGCTGCCGGGCCTCGCCGCGCCGGGCGCGACCGTCTTCGTGCTGGCCGTGTCGCCGGAGGCGGGCCACGGCTGGGGACTGACCGCGCAGGAGCTGCGGGCGAGCTTCGCCGGGCCGGAGTGGACCGGCACCGACGTCACGAAGACCGACGTGGTCGCGGAGACCGGCGGCCCGACGCTGCACCTGGCCGGTCACCTGCTCCGCACGACCCGCGCGCGCGACGCCTGACCTGTCTGGTCCGAGCTGACCGCCGACGGGTCGAGGCCCGCCGCCGGCCCGCCGCTCCCACCACGGCCACCCGGCCGCGCCGCCACGCGCCCAGCGGCGCACGCACGCGTCCACCGACGACGGTCCGGGTCGCACACCGTCCTAGCAGCGTCCCGTCCCCGCGGCGTCACCGGGTGGGGACGTCGCGGGGGTCGCCCGTGACGGCCGGTTGACGCGACCTCCGGCAGGGTCGCAGCGCGACGACGTGGTGGCTCGGGCAGCACCGGCCGCGACAGCTCCACCGTCTCCCGCAGGCCGTCGAAGGGGACTTGATGATCAGGACGATGCTCCGGCTGCGCGCGCGTCAGGGCTGCGAGCCCGCCGTGCGGTCCGCGTGGGGGACGGTCGCGGGGCAGGTCGGCGGGCTGGCCGGCAACCTCCGGCACGAGTTGCTGCTCGACGCCCTGGACCCGCGCGGGTTCGTCGTCGTCACCGAGTGGGCCGACGAGGCGGCGCTGCGGGCGTACCGGGACGGGCCGGTGGCCGCGCGGCTGGCCGAGCTGGTCCGGCCGCTGACCGAGCCGGCCGGCCGGGTCGACTACCCCGTGCTGCGGGAGCACGGCACGGGCGACTCGACGGTCTACGTGGACGTCGAGCTGACCGTGCCGGCGCCCCGGCTCGCCGAGTTCCACCGGGGCTACCCGGAGGTCAGGGCGCGGATGGCCGGGATACCGGGGTACCGCCGGGAGCAGCTGCTGCGCGAACCCGGCTCGGACGTGCACCACATCTTCGCCGAGTGGAACAGCGCGGGGGAGTTCCTCCGCTGGATCGCCGACCCGGCCCACGCCTCCGCGCAGGCCGGGCCCATCGCGCCGTTCCTTCTCGACATCCGGCGCCGCCTGTTCCACGTCGTGCCCGACGGGGGCGGCCGGCGACAACCCACCACCGGCAGGGAGGCCGACGTGCACAGGACAACGGACGTACTGGTCGTCGGAGCGGGGCCCGCCGGGCTGACCGCCGCCGTCGAGCTGGCCCGGCGAGGCGTCGACTGCCGGGTGATCGACAAGCTGGCCACCCCGGCCGGGCAGGCGGACAAGGCGATCGGCGTGCACTGCCGCACCATGGAGATCTGGGAGGAGCAGGGCGTCGTCCGGGAAGCCATGGACGCCGGCATCTGGCTCACCGGCAACATGGTCTTCGTCAACGGGGTGGAGACCCACCGGATGAGCTGGGAGCTGCCCGGCCTGCCGTACGCGCACCTCGGCCTGCCCCAGTACGAGACCGAGCGCATCCTCACCGCCCGGCTGGCCACCCTCGGGGTGCGCCCCCAGCGCGGCGCCGAGCTGGTCGACTTCGGTCAGGACGACGACGGCGTGACGGCCACCGTCACCACGGCCGGGGGCGGCACCGAGACGGTGCGCGCGAAGTACCTGGTCGGCTGCGACGGCGCGCACAGCCGCGTCCGGGAACTGCTCGGGCTGACCTTCACCGGCGGGCTGGGCCGGTTCCCGCAGCTGTTCATGCTCGGCGACGTCGACGTGGACTGGGACATGCCCGACGGGCACCTGCTGCGGTTCATGCACGAGACCGACGGCCGCATGGACGGGATGCTGGTCTGCGTCCCGCTGCGCGGCGAGCGCCGGTACCGGATCGCCACCCTGGCCCCGCCCCGGTTCTTCGCGCAGACCGGCGGGCAGGACGCCCCGCCCGGGTTCAGCGCGGAGCTGGGCGCGCCGACCCTGGCCGACGTCCAGACCGCCCTCGACCACCTCGCCCCGCCCGGCACCCGCGCCTCGAACCTGCGCTGGTCGTCGGTGTTCCGGATCAGCCACGGCATCGTGGACCGCTACCGCGACGGCCGGGTGTTCGTGGTCGGCGACGCGGCCCACCTGCACCCGCCGGCCGGCGGCCAGGGCATGAACACCGGGATCCAGGACGCCTGGAACCTGGCCTGGAAGCTGGCCCTGGCGGTACGCGGGATCGCCGCGCCCGGCCTGCTGGACAGCTACGAGACCGAGCGGCGGCCGGAGGGCGAGGAGATCGTCGGCCGCGCCGTGCGGATGGCGTTCACCGACGAGCTGGACCGCGAGGACCTGAAGCGCCAGTTCCTCCAGGAGATGTCCATGCTGCTCAGCTACGCGGGCAGCCCGCTGGTCGGCGAAACCGTGTCCGATCCGGACGCGCTGGGCGAGGCCCCCCGTCCCGGCGACCGGGCCCCCGACGTGGACGGGCTGCTGCGGCGCGGCGTCGGCCACCCGCTGCGGCTGCGCGACCTGACCCGCGGCACCCGGCACACGCTACTGCTCTACGCCGACGCGTCGGCCGACGACGCGGCGCTGGGCGCCATCGCCGAGCTCTGCGCCGACGTGCGGCGGCAGACGGCCGGGGAGGTCGACGCGTACCTGCTGCTCAGCCCGGACGCCGCCGAGCCGCGGCTGCTCGACCCGCCGACGGTGTGCGACGCCGACGGCCGGTTCCGCGCCGCGTACGGGCTGACCGGCAGCGGGCTGTACCTGGTCCGCCCGGACGGGCACATCGGCTTCCGCAGCCAGCCGGTCGACGCCGACGCGCTCCGCAAGCACCTGCACCTGGTGTTCGGCGGTGCCCGGTGAGCCGGGTGCGGACCGTGCTCGCCATGCGGACCCGGGAGGGCTGCGAGGAGCGCTTCGAGTCGGAGTGGCGCAGCGCGGCCGAGGAGATCCGCACCCTGGACGGCTGCCTGCACCAGGACCTCGTCCGCGACGCCGACGACCCGCGCAGCTACCTGATCATCAGCGACTGGGCGGACCGCGAGCGGCTGGACGCCTTCGGCCGCAGCGAGCACCGGGACCGGCTGCTGCGCATCATCCGTGAGCTGCGCGAGTCCGCGCAGCGGCACACCTACCAGGTGCTGCACAGCGTGGGCAGCGCACCGGAGGAGGACCGATGACCGAGGACGCCGTTCCGGCGAGCGAGCTCTACACCGACGGGTTCGCCGCCGACCCCTACCCCACCTTCGCCCGGCTGCGGAACGACCGGCCGGTGTGCCCGGTCAGCTCACCGCGCTTCGACTCCTGGCTGATCACCCGCTTCGACGACGCCCGGTCGGCGCTCACCGACCCGCGGCTGTCCAAGGACCTCTACGGTCCCGGCCAGCACTACCTGCGGATCTTCGGCCCGAACTCCGAGGGGTTGAACCGCAACATGCTCAACTCCGATCCGCCGGAGCACACCCGGCTGCGCCGGGTGGTGTCCCAGGCGTTCGCGCCGCGGCGGATCGAGGCACTGCGGCCGCGGGTGGCGCAGGTCGTCGACCACCTGATCGACAAGATGCTCCCGCAGGGCCAGGCCGAGCTGATGCACGACTTCGCCATCCCGCTGCCCATGACGGTCATCTGCGAGCTGCTGGGGGTGCCGCCGGCCGACCACGACCGGGTGCTCGACTGGACCCAGGTGATCCGCACCTCCGGCTCGACGCGGCGGCCGCCGCAGGAGGAGCGGGCGGCCGTGCAGGAGGCCCAGCTGAGCCTGCACCACTACTTCGCCGACCTGGTGCGGGCCAAGCGCGACGACCCGGCGGACGACATCATCGGGGCGCTGATCGACGCGGTCGACCGCGACGGGACGCTCTCCGAGGCGGAGCTGGTGACCACCACGTTCCTGCTGGTGTTCGCCGGGCACCAGACCACCGCGGACTTCCTCGGCAACGCGGTGCTCGCCCTGCTCACCCATCCCGAGCAGCTGGAGATGCTGCGTGCCACGCCCCAGCTGCTGCCGGCGGCGATCGAGGAGCTGCTCCGGTTCGACGGCCCGCTGCCGGTGGCCAGCCCGCGGATCGCCACCGAAGACGTCGAGTACGAGGGGGTGTGCATCCCGCGCGGCGCGATCGTCGGCGTGGCGATCAACGCGGCGAACCACGACCCCGCCCACTTCACCGACCCCGACCGGCTGGACCTGCGCCGGGTCCGCGGCCCGCACCTGGGCTTCGGGCACGGCGTGCACTACTGCCTCGGCGTCTCGCTGGCCCGGATGGAGGCGCAGATCGCGCTCGCCGCGCTGCTGCGCCGGCTGCCCGGGCTGCGGCTCGGCGTGCCCCTCGACGAGGTGCGCCGGCTGCCGGCCGCGTCGCCGTTCCGCGGCCTGCTGGAACTGCCGGTCACCTTCGCCGCCTGAGCCTCCCGCCCACCCGAACCCAACCAAGGAGCAGCCATGGTCTTCCGGAACGTGATCGTCTGCCACATGGTCCCCGGCAGCGACAAGATCGTCGGGGACGTCTTCGGCCACTACGACCAGGCCACCCGACCCCAGGACCTCGGGGTCATCGGGCGCATCCTGCTGTCCCACCACGACCTCTACATCCACGTCATCGAGCGCGAGCAGGACCCGCGGATCTCCGGCCAGACCCGGGGGCTGCCCGCGTTCCAGAAGATCGCCGAGGCCATCGGCCCGTACGTGACGCCGTACCCCCGCTACTGGAAGAACCCGTCCGACTCGGTGGCCAAGGAGTTCTACCACTGGGCACCGGAGGGGGAGCCGCCCGCGGACACGACGCTGACCGTCATCGTCGGGCGGATCAAGCCCGGCGCCGAACCGGACGTGGCCCGGGTCTTCGCCGAGTCCGACGCCGGCTCGCTGCCGACCGAGCTGGGTGTCACCGGGCGCTGGCTCTACGCGATCGACGACGTCTACGTCCACCTGCTCGAACAGGAGGCGTCGGCCGCCGAAGCGACCCGGAACAACCACGACGCGAAGCCGGTCTTCGCGAAGGTGATGCAGGACCTGGCGCCGTACGTGAGCCCGTACCGGCCGGAGGAGTGGCACGGCCCGCAGGACTCGGTGGCCACCGTGTTCTACCGCTGGCAGGCCGAGGACTGAACGGCGCGGCGGGGGCGTCCGAGTGCGCCCCCCGCCGCCCGCTATCGTCGGCTTCTCCGGACGGCGTCGGGCCGCGCCGGGTGAGGCGTGAACAGGCGGTCGCCGGTGTCCCGAGCACGCGGATTCGTCCCACCGGCGCTGCTGGTCCTGGTCCTCGCCGCCCTGGTGGCCTCCGGCATCCGGCCGTACGACCGGCTGACCTGGCTGTTGGAGACGGTCTGGGTTCTCGCCGGCGTGCCCCTGGTGCTGCTCACCTGGCGCCGGTTGCCACTGACCACGCTGCTCTGCTGCCTGCTCGCCGCGCACGCGCTGATCCTCGTGGTCGGCGGCCACTACAGCTACGCGCGGACGCCGGTCGGCGACTGGGCGCGGGAGGCGTTCCACCTGTCCCGCAACCCGTACGACCGGCTCGGCCACTTCGCCCAGGGCTTCGTGCCGGCGATCCTGGTGCGCGAGATCCTGGTCCGCCGGTCGCCGCTGCGTGGCAGCCGCTGGCTCGCCCCGCTGGTGGTCTGCGCCTGCCTGGCGTTCAGCGCCCTCTTCGAGATGATCGAGTGGTGGGCGGCGCTGGCCGGCGGGTCGGCGGCCGACGACTTCCTCGCCACCCAGGGCGACGTCTGGGACACCCAGTGGGACATGTTCCTGGCGCTGCTCGGCGCGATCACCTCGCTGGCGCTGCTCAGCCGCCTGCACGACCGCCAGTTGCCGGCCACCAGCCGGCCGCCCGCCGGGATCGATGTCCGGGCGGCCCGGACCGACGCCTGACCGGCAGGCTCACTCGTCGCCGACGTTCTCCGTCTCGCCGTCGTGCTCGTACCGGGGCGTCAGGTGCTCGTCGGGCTGCGGCGCCTGGGCCAGGTTGTGGTGAGGGTCGCCGTCCGCCGAGTACAGGACGTCGTCGGTCTTCTTGGTCTTCTCCCGGTCCTCTTCCGGCTCCGTCACGTCCGCTCCTCGCCAGGTGCCGTCGAAGACCGCCCGCCGGTGGGCGGGACGGTCCGGTCCGATTTCCACCCTAGGCGCGGCGGCCGGCGCTGGTAGGCGAATGCCGGCGCGGCCCGCCGTCCGGGCGGGCTCGGGCGAAAGCCGCCCGCCGGTAGCGGTGATGCGACAGGGTGGTGCTGCGGACGGCCTGCGCAAGGCCGCCGCAGGGTGCCGCCGGCGGTACGGGGGTGTCGGGTGCCGACCAGGGAGATCATCCAGCATGTCGGCACGCTCCTGGACCTGGCCGGGGTGTTGGTCATCGCGGTCGGCGTCACGATCGCCACGGTCGTCTTCGCGCTGCGCTGGTGGCGCACGCGGCAGGTCGTCGAGCACTACCGGTCGTACCGGCAGGGGGTCGGGCGGGCCATCCTGCTCGGCCTGGAACTCCTCGTCGCCGGGGACATCATCCGGACCGTGGCGGTGTCGCCCACCTTCACCAGCGTCGGGGTGCTGGCGCTGATCGTGGCGGTCCGGACGTTCCTCAGCGTCTCGCTGCAGGTGGAGCTGGACGGCCGCTGGCCGTGGCAGGGAAAGGCACCGGTCGGCGGCTCCAGCGTGGGGTCCCGACCGGAGCGCTGAGTGTCGTACCGGCCGGGGATGATGCTGGCCGTGACACCGCTCCGGATCATCAAGGGCGACGCGACGAGCCCGCAGGCCAAGGGCCGCAAGGGGATCGCGCACATCTGCAACGACCTGGGCGGCTGGGGCAAGGGGTTTGTGCTGGCGGTCTCCCGCCGCTGGCCAGAGCCGGAGCGCGACTATCGGGAGTGGCACCGGCACCGGGCCGGCAACGACTTCGGGCTCGGTGCCACCCGCCTGGTGCGGGTCACGCCGGACGTGTGGGTGGCCAACATGGTCGGCCAGCGCGGGATGCGGCGGGGCAGCGCGGGGCCGCCGATCCGCTACGACGCGGTCGAGCGCTGCCTGTCCGCCCTCGCCGACCGGGTCGACGAGCTGGGCGCGTCGGTGCACATGCCCCGGATCGGCTGCGGACTGGCCGGTGGCACCTGGGACCGGATCGAGCCGCTGGTGGTTCGCGCCCTCTGCGCCCGGGACATCCCGGTCACCGTCTACGACCGGGACTGAACCGGAGTTCAGATGTTGGCGGAGTCCGCCGGCACCCCGCCGGGCAGCGACGGCGCGCCGCCCCCTGGCTGCTCGCCCCGGCCGCGCAGCCCGAGGGTGTACGCGGTCATCGACAGCGACCCGTACGCGTACCCGTCGACCAGCACGTCGGGGCGGTCCCCGGCGGCGGCGGCCAGCCCGGCCAGGTAGAGCAGCGGGATGAAGTGGTCCGGGGTCGGCACGGCGAGGTCGAAGTCCCGGTGCCCGTCCAGCCGGGCCGCCTCGGTCGGTGCGTCCTGGACCGTCTCCCGGGCGGCGTCGTCGAAGCGGCGCGCCCAGTCGAAGCCCTCGTCGGTCAGCCGCGGGTCGACGCCGCCCAGGTTGTGCACCACGTTACCGCTGGCCACCACGAGCACGCCGCGTTCGCGCAGCGGGGCGAGCCGGGCGCCGAGGTCGAGGTGGTAGTCGAACGGCTTGAACGCGTTGATGCTCAGCTGCACCACCGGGATGTCGGCGTCGGGGAACGCGTGGGTGAGCACCGACCACGTGCCGTGGTCGATGCCCCACGAGTCCAGGTCGGCGCCGACCCAGGTGGGGTGCACGACGTCGCTGACCTCCTCGGCCAGCTCGGGCAGCCCGGGCGCCGGGTAGCGGACGTCGAAGAGTTGCCGCGGGAAGCCGTAGAAGTCGTGGATGGTGCGCGGCCGGGGCATCGCGGTGACCGCGGTGGCGCCGATGTACCAGTGCGCGGAGACCACCAGGATGGCCCGGGGCCGGGGCACCGAGCGGCCGAACTCCCGCCAGGCGGCGGTGTAGCGGTTGACCTCCAGGGCGTTCATCGGGTTGCCGTGCCCGAAGAACGCCGCCGGCAGCACCGTCTGGGTGTTCTGCTCGCTCATCTCGCTCCCGCGCTCGGCCGTGCCCCGAGGCTAACCCGCGGGCCCCTCGGTGTCCGGGACACCGGGCCAGCCGGGAGCGAAGAGTTGGCGCATACCCCCTGGGGGTATATGGTGGCGGCGGAGGTGGAGTTCGGATGGACCACGAACACGGGCACCACGGCGCGGACCACGAGAAGCGCGCCGGGCACGACAAGCACGCCGGGCACGACCCCGAGCAGTTCCGCCGCAAGTTCTGGCTGAGCCTGGCGCTGACCGTGCCGATCGTGCTGACCAGCCACATGGTCATGGACTGGCTCGGCTACTCGCTCGACCTCCCGGGCGTCCGCTGGGTCGGCCCGGCCCTCGGCACCGTCGTCTTCTTCTACGGCGGCTGGCCGTTCCTGGTCGGCGGCGTCCGTGAGGTGCGCGACCGGGCGCCGGGCATGATGCTGCTGATCTCGATGGCGATCACGGTCGCGTACCTGGCGTCGGTGGCCACCAGCCTCGGCCTGTTCGACCTGGACTTCTGGTGGGAGCTGGCCGCCCTGGTCACCATCATGCTGCTCGGCCACTGGCAGGAGATGAAGGCGATCGGGCAGGCCCAGGGCGCCCTGGCCGCGCTCGCGGCGCTGCTGCCCGACGACGCCGAACGCCTCGACGAATCCGGCGCCCCGCACCGGGTGCCGGTGGCCGACCTGCGGGTCGGTGACCTGGTGCTGGTCCGCTCCGGCGGCCGCGTCCCGGCCGACGGCCGGATCGTCGACGGGGCCGCCGAGCTGGACGAGTCGATGATCACCGGGGAGTCCCGGCCGGTGCCACGCGCCGCCGGGGACCGGGTGGTCGCCGGGACCGTGGCCACCGACTCGGCCCTGCGGGTACGCGTCGACGCCGTCGGCGAGGACACCGCGCTCGCCGGCATCGGCCGTCTCGTCGCCCAGGCCCAGTCCTCCGGCGGCCGCGCCCAGGCACTCGCCGACCGGTTCGCCGCGCTGCTGTTCTACGTCGCGGCCCTCGCCGGCCTGGCCACCTTCGCGGCCTGGCTGCTGCTCGGCGACACCGACCAGGCCGTGGTCCGGACCGTCACGGTGCTGGTGATCGCCTGCCCGCACGCCCTCGGCCTGGCCATCCCGCTGGTCGTGGCGCTGTCCACGGCGCTGTCCGCCCGGGCCGGCATCCTGGTGAAGGACCGGCTCGCCCTGGAACGGATGCGCACCGTCGACGCCGTGCTGTTCGACAAGACCGGCACCCTCACCAAGGGGCGGCACACCCTGACCGGGGTGGCCGCCACCGGCGGGCTGGACGACGACGGCGCGCTGCGCCTCGCCGGGGCGGTCGAGGCGGACAGCGAGCACCCGCTCGCCCGGGCCCTCGTCACCGCCGCTCAGGATCGCGGCCTGCGGGCGTCCGCCCGGGACTTCCGCTCGCTGACCGGCCGGGGCGTACGCGCCACGGTGGACGGCGCCGACTGGGCGGTGGGCGGCCCGGCCCTGCTGCGCGAGCTGGGCACCGACGCGCCGGCCGAGCTGGCGCGGGCGGCGGAGGGCTGGTCCCGGCGCGGCGCCGCGGTGCTGCACCTGGTCCGGCTGCCCGGCGCCGGCCGCCCGGAGGTGGTCGGCGCGTTCGCGCTCGAGGACGAGGTCCGCCCCGAGGCCCGCGCGGCCATCGCCGAACTGCGCGAGCACGGCGTGCGGAAGATCGTGATGATCACCGGGGACGCCCGGCCGGTCGCCGAGGCGGTCGCCGCCGACCTGGGCTTCCGCCCCGGTGTGGACGAGGTCTTCGCCGAGGTGCTCCCCGCCGACAAGGACAAGGCGGTCACCGCACTCCAGTCCCGCGGGCTGACCGTGGCCATGGTCGGCGACGGGGTCAACGACGCCCCGGCCCTGGCCCGCGCCGACGTGGGCGTGGCCATCGGCGCCGGCACCGACGTGGCGATCGAGTCCGCCGGGGTGGTGCTGGCGGGCTCCGACCCGCGCGGGGTCACCGGCGTGATCCGGCTGTCCCGGGCGTCGTACCGGAAGATGCGGCAGAACCTGGCCTGGGCGGCCGGCTACAACGTGGTGGCCATCCCGCTCGCCGCCGGGGTGCTGGCCTGGGCGGGCGTCGCGCTCAGCCCGGCGGTGGCCGCGGTGCTGATGTCCGCGTCCACCATCGTGGTGGCGCTCAACGCCCAACTGCTCCGCCGGGTGCGGCTCACCCCGGCGGACGACTAGGTCCGCCGCAGCTACGGCCGGCGGGACCTCTCGCCCCTGGCGGATGCGAGGGGTCACGCCGCCTTTCACCCGCACCTGCGAACCGCTAGGGTGGCCGCGTGACGGCGTTCCGGATCGGCGAGGCCGCCGAACTGCTCGGGGTCAGCGCGGACACGGTCCGCCGCTGGATCGACGCCGGGCGGCTGCCCGCCATCCGCGACGAGCACGGCCACCGGGTGCTCGACGGCGCCGACCTGGCCCCGTTCGTCCGCGCACCGGGCCATCCCGAGCTCTCCTCGGCCCGTAACCGGCTGCGCGGCATCGTCACGGCCGTCGTCAAGGACACCGTGATGGCCCAGGTCGACATCCAGGCCGGGCCGTTCCGGATCGTGTCCCTGATGAGCCGCGAGGCCGTCGACGACCTCGACCTCCAGGTCGGCTCGGTGGCCGTCGCCGTGATCAAGTCGACCACCGTCGTGGTGGAGCGCGCGCCGACGGGGCGGACCAACCCGTGACCGCACGGTGGATCCGCGCCACCCTTGCCGGGGTGGCCGCGCTGAGCCTGGCCCTGACCGGCTGCGGCGGCGCCGACGACGGGTCGAGCGCCGACCGGGGCGGCACGCTGACCGTCTTCGCCGCCGCCTCGCTCACCGAGACCTTCACGACGCTCGGCCGGGACTACGAGGCCGCGCACCCCGGCAGCCGGGTCGTCTTCAACTTCGCCGGCAGCTCGGCGCTGGCCACGCAGATCACCCAGGGCGCGCCGGCCGACGTGTTCGCGGCCGCCTCGCCCGCCACCATGAAGACCGTCACCGACGCGGGCGACGCCGCCGGGACACCGGCCGTCCTCGTCCGCAACCAGCTCGTCATCGCCGTGCCCAGGGGCAACCCGGACCGGATCGCCGGCCTGGCCGACCTGGCCCGGCCCGGGGCGAAGGTGGCGCTCTGCGCCGAGCAGGTGCCGTGCGGCGCGGCCGCGAGGACGGCCCTCGCCGCGGCCGGCGTGCGGCTCACCCCGGCCACCCTGGAGCAGGACGTCAAGGGCGCCCTCGCCAAGGTGAAGCTGGGCGAGGTCGACGCGGCGCTGGTCTACCGCACCGACGTCCGCGGCGCCGCCGCCGACCTGGACGCCGTCGAGTTCCCCGACTCCGCCCGGGCGGTCAACGACTACCCGATCGTGGCCCTGAAGCACGCCGGCAACCCGGCCGGGGCCCGCGCCTTCGTCGACCACGTCCGCTCCGACGCCGGCCTGGCCGTGCTCACCGCCGCCGGGTTCCAGGCCCCGCCGCGCCCGTGAGCCGACCCCCGCGCCGCCGGCAGCGGGTGCCGCTGGCGCTGCTGCTCCCCGCCGGGCTCGGGCTGCTCTTCCTCGTCCTGCCGCTGGCCGGGCTGCTCGCCCGGGCGCCCTGGACCACGCTGCCCCGGCGGCTCGCCCAGCCCGGCGTGCTCACCGCGCTGCGACTGTCCCTGGAGACCGCGACGGCCGCCACGCTGCTCTGCGTCGCGCTCGGCGTACCCCTGGCCTGGCTCCTGGCCCGGGTCGAGTTCCCCGGCCGGCGGCTGGTCCGCGCGCTGGTCACCGTGCCGTTGGTGCTGCCGCCGGTGGTCGGCGGGGTGGCGCTGCTGCTGGTCTTCGGCCGGCGGGGGCTGCTCGGGTCCTGGCTGGACGCCACCTTCGGGGTGACCCTGCCGTTCACCACCGCCGGCGTGGTGCTGGCCGAGGCGTTCGTGGCCATGCCCTTCCTGGTCATCGCCGTCGAGGGGGCGATGCGCGGCGCCGACCCCCGCTACGAGGAGGCGGCGGCCACCCTGGGCGCCGGGCGCTGGACCACCTTCACCCGGGTGACCCTGCCGCTGGTCGCCCCCGGGGTGGCGGCCGGCGCGGTGCTCTGCTGGGCCCGCGCGCTCGGCGAGTTCGGCGCGACCATCACCTTCGCGGGCAACTATCCGGGGCGGACCCAGACCATGCCGCTGGCCGTCTACCTGGCGCTGGAGACCGACGTGCAGGCCGCCATCGTGCTGAGCCTCATCCTGCTCACCGTCTCCGTGGCCATCCTGGCCGGGCTGCGCGACCGCTGGGTCGGTGTGACGTGACCGCCCCGCCCCTGCTCGACGCGCATCTGGTCGCCGACCGGGGCGCGTTCCACCTGGACGTGCGGCTGACCATCGGCGCCGGGGAGGTGGTGGCGCTGCTCGGCCCGAACGGGGCCGGCAAGACCACCGCCCTGCGGGCCCTCGCCGGGCTGCACCCGCTCACCGCCGGGCACCTCACCCTCGGCGACGCCGACCTCGACCGTCCGGACCGGCGGGTGTGGACCCCGCCCGAGCGGCGCCCGGTCGGCGTGGTGTTTCAGGACTACCTGCTCTTCCCGCACCTCAGCGCACTCGACAACGTGGCGTTCGGGCCGCGCCGCCGGGGCGCCGACCGGCGGGCCGCCCGCGCCCGGGCACGGGGCTGGCTGGACCGGGTCGGCCTGGGCGGGCAGGCCCGGCACAAGCCGCGCCAGCTCTCCGGCGGGCAGGCCCAGCGGGTCGCCCTCGCTCGCGCGCTCGCCGTCGAGCCGACCCTGCTGCTGCTCGACGAGCCGCTCGCCGCGCTCGACGCCCGGACCCGGCTGGACACCCGCGCCGAACTCCAGCGCCACCTCGGCGCGCACCCCGGCGCCACCCTGCTGGTCACCCACGACCCGCTGGACGCCCTGGTGCTCGCCGACCGGCTGGTCATCGTCGAGCAGGGGCGGGTGGTCCAGGAGGGCGACGCGGCGACCGTCACGGCCCGCCCCCGCACCGACTACGTGGCCCGGCTGGTCGGGCTCAACCTGCACCGCGGGCACGCCGACGGGCACGCCGTCACGGTCGGCGGCCTCACCCTCACCACCGCGGACACCGTGCGGGGAGAGGCGTTCGTGGCCTTCCCACCGGCCGCCGTCGCGCTGCACCCGGCCCGACCGGACGGCAGCCCCCGCAACGTCTGGCCGGCCACCGTGACCGGCGTGCAGCGGCACGGCGACAACCTGCGGGTCCAGCTCGCCGGGCCGGTCGACGTGGCCGCCGACGTCACCCCCGCCGCGGCGGCCCACCTCGGGCTGCGCCCCGGCCAGCCGGTCTGGGCGGCGGTCAAGGCCGCGGAGACCCGCGCGTACCCGGCGTGACGCACGCCGCTGGCCGGTCCACCCGAGCCGGTGGGAGGTTTGATGTCGGCCCACCCGGTCACTGAACAGGGGGAGCGATCACACGAAGGGGGAAACGGGGTGCCCGAGACGACACGGTTCCGGTCCAGTCAGGACGTCGTCCTGCCGGACGACGTCACCGACCCGCTGCTGTGGCGGGCGGCGTACGACGTGGCCGCGGCGCACCAGCCCGACGCGGCGGGACACTGCACCAGCCTGCTGTGCGCCGGGCGGAGCGCGCCGTGCGAGCCGATGGACAACGCCCGCCGGGCGATGCGGCTGGCCCGGGGCGCGCGGCGCGCCGAGTTCCGCGAGACCCGCGACCGGACCGCCCGCGACCGGCGCCGGGCGGCCTGAGCCGGTCGCGGCATCGCCTCAGTGCGCGGGAGAGAAGGCGGCGAGGAAGCGGTCCCGGAAGGCATCCATCCGCCACACCGGGGCCTGCGGGCCGGGCCGCAGCCCGTCCTGCCAGCCCCAGTCGGCGACCCGGTCCAGCACGGCCGGATCCTTGGCCACGATGGTGATCGGCACGTCCCGGCTGGCGCCCTCGCCGGTCACCGAGGCCGTCGGCTGGTGGTCACCGAGAATCACCAGCACCAGGTCGTCCCCGCCGTGGGTCAGCACGTACGACACCAGGGTGCCGAGACTGTACTCGATGGAGTGCGCGTAGTCGGCGCGGATCTGGGCGGCGTCCCGCTGCACGACGTCCCGGCTGCCGCCCGTGCTCGTGGACGCCGTGTGGAAGATGGTGCCGTCGCCGACCGCCGCCCAGGGCACCGGCTTCGGGATGGCCGACCAGGGGGAGTGGCTGGACACCAGCGGGATCTCCGCCATGAGCGGGGCGTGCGGGCGGTCCCGCTCCAGCCGCTGGAAGGTGGCCAGGGTGTACTGGTCGGGCATCGGCGCGTAGCTGAACTTCGGGCCCCGGTAGGCCAGCTTCTCGGCGTCGTAGTACCGGTCGTAGCCGAAGAACTCCCCCTCCGGCCAGGGCTGGGTGGCGGCCGGGAACACGCCGACCGTCTGCCACCCGGCGCGGTGGAATGCGCCGTTGAGGGTGAGCCGGTCCCCGGCCAGCAAGTCCCGGTGCCGCTGGTCGTTGTCGATCCACAGCCCGGAGAGCAGGGTGGCGTGTGCCAGCCAGCTGCCGCCGCCGAAGGTGGGCGAGGTGAGGAAGCCGCTGCGGGCGTCGTAGCCGCCCGCGCGCAGGCGACGGTAGCCGTCGTCGAGGACCGCGTCCACGCCCGGCGCGAGGGCCGGGTCCTCCACGGCGTCCCGGCCGTAGCTCTCCACGAACGTGACCAGGACGTCCTTGCCGCGCAGCCCGGTCAGCAGCCGGTCGCCGGACACGTCCCGGTAGGCGTCGGCCGTCATCTCCCCGGCGAACGCCGCCCGGTCCCGCAGGCCGGTCCGTACCTGGCCGACGTGCGACGCCACCAGGGCGGTCGTGGTCCGGTCGGCGACCGGCACGCCGGCGGCGAGGCGCACCCCGAACAGGGCGCAGCCCAGCCACAGCACGGCCAGGGCGGCGACCACCCGCGTCGCGCCGGCGCGGTGCCGCCCCACGAGCCGGGCCAGCCGCCGTGCCGCGAGCGCCACGAGCACGGGCAGGCCGGCCACCAGCAGCACCACCCCGACCGTCGCGGCGACGGCGGCGGCCCGGCCGGACGAGTCGGCCAGGTAGCCGTAGCCGTCGTCGAACAGCCCCCAGTCGAGCAGCACGTCGAACGGCCGGTCCCGGGCCACGAAGAAGCCCGTGTCCAGCAGCTTGACGACGGTCAGCAGGCCCAGCACCAGGCCGAGCGCCACGGCCACCGGCCGGCGGGCCCGATCCGGCAGGACGAGCAGCAGCGCCACCGCGACCAGGGCCTCCACCGGGATCCGCAGCACCGCGCCCGGCCCGGCCTCGGCCGGCCGGTCCGGCGCGACCAGCGCCGCCACCACCAGCAGCGCGGCCAGCCCGGTGAGCACCCCGGCGGCGACCCGACGGGTACGCGAGGCGTGCCGCGCCGGACCGGCGGGCAGCGCCGCGTCGCCGGGTGGCGTGGCGTCCCCGCCCGGCGTGGGCGCGGACGCGTCGGTGTCCGGGGCGGGGGTGGCCGGCCCGGCCGGCCGGTGGAGACGGATACGCAGTGGCACGAGGGCGTCCTTCGGCGAGGGGGAGGGAGGGGTCAGGCCGGCTGGTGGGCGACGATCCGGACGGCCACCGGCACCGGACGCGCCGGCGGGTCCGCCGGTCGTTCGCCGACGGGAACCGTCGCGCGCCGGACCGCACCGGCCGGGGCGGGCCCGGCGACCCGGGCGGGAAGGTCGGTCGGGCCGGTGCCGGCGGTCCAGGACGGGACGGCGCCCGTGCGGGGCCGAACCGGCCGGACGCCCGCGGACAGCGCGGTCGCGGCGGGTCGGAGGTCCAGCGCCGGGAGTGCGGTCGCGGCGAGCACGGCGGGGCCGGCTGCCGGGACGACCTCGACGGCGGGGACGGGCCGGGCCGCCGGGGCGACCGGGCGGCGCCGCCACAGCCAGGTGACGTCGCGGGCGAACGACTCGACCAGCAGGACCAGCGCGCCGGCGACCAGCGCCGCGGTGGCCGCCGGCGGCAGCAACCCGCTCGCCGCCACCGCGAGCACCACGCCCTGCGCCGCCGCGACCACCTTGCGCCAGAACCGGGGCGGCAGCGCGCCGCCCATCCAGGGCAGCGGCCAGCTCGCCGCCACGAACGCGTACCGCATCCCGCCGATGACCAGCACCCAGGCACCGACCGACGGGGCGAGGTGCACGCTGAGCACCAGGAGCAGGAAGGAGTCGACCTCCATGTCGAAGCGGGCGCCCAGCGCGCTCACCGTGCCGGTGCGCCGGGCCACCTGGCCGTCCACCGCGTCGAGCGCCAGCGCCACCGCGGTGAGCGGGACCAGCACGGCCACCGGCGCCGGCCCGCCGTCGACGACCAGGGCGAGCACCCCGCCGACCAGCAGCGCCCGGGCCAGCGTCACCCGGTCGGCCGGGCCGAGCCGGGCCGAGCCGGCCGCCCGCAGGCCGCGCCGGAGCAGCCCGCAGAGCACCCCCGCGTACGCGAGGCCGGCCAGCCAGCCCGCCACGCCGAGGCCCACCGTGCCGGCGAGCCCGGCCAGCAGGACGAACTGCGCGCTCAGCCCGACCAAGGGGCCATTTCGAACCGTGGACACCCTGCCTCCGTGTCTATGATCGACAACCCTGTCAGTCATCACGGGAAATTCGGCCGTCCGGTTCGGTCCGGATGCGGAAAAGAGGAGAATTCGTGACCGGTGACGCCCGCGCCTTCTGGCTCCGCGCCCCCGGCGAGGGTGAGCTCCGCCCGGTCACGCTCACCCCGCCCGGCCCCGGCGAGGTGCTGGTCCGCGCCCGCTACTCCGGCGTCAGCCGGGGCACCGAGACCCTGGTCTTCACCGGCCGGGTCCCCGCCGACCAGCACGCCGCGATGCGCGCCCCGTTCCAGGAGGGCGACTTCCCGGCCCCGGTGAAGTACGGCTACCTGAGCGTCGGCACCGTCGAGGCGGGCCCGGCGGAGCTGCGCGGGCGTACCGTCTTCTGCCTGCACCCGCACCAGACCGCGTACGTGGTGCCGGCCGACGCCGTGGTGGTCGTACCCGATGCGGTGCCGGCGGCCCGCGCGGTGCTGGCCGGCACCGTGGAGACCGCGGTGAACGCGCTCTGGGACGCCGCGCCGCTGGTCGGCGACCGGGTCACCGTCGTCGGCGGCGGCATGGTCGGCTGCTGCGTGGCCGCCGTGCTGGCCCGCTTCCCCGGGGTCCGCGTCGAGCTGGTCGACGCCGACCCGGCCCGGGCGGCGGTGGCCGCGGCGCTCGGCGTCGACTTCGCGCTGCCCGCCGACGCGGCCGGCGACCGGGACCTGGTGGTGCACGCCAGCGCCACGGCCGAGGGGCTGCAACGCGCGCTGGAGCTGCTCCGCCCGGAGCGCACCGTGCTGGAGCTGAGCTGGTACGGCGACCGCCCGGTCACCCTCACCCTGGGCGGGGCGTTCCACTCGAAGCGCCTCGGCATCCGCAGCAGCCAGGTCGGCACCGTGTCGCCCCGGCGTGCCGACCGCAGCTACGCCGACCGGCTGGCGGTGGCCCTGGACCTGCTCGCCGACCCGGCGTTCGACGCCCTCATCACCGGCCGGTCCCGCTTCGCCGACCTGCCCGACGTGCTGGACCGGCTCGCCTCGGGCCGGCTCCCCGCGCTCTGCCAGCTCATCACCTACGACGAGGAGTGACATGTTCAGCGTCACCGTCCGGGACCACATGATGGTCGCCCACAGTTTCCGCGGCGAGGTGTTCGGCCCGGCCCAGCGGCTGCACGGCGCGACCTTCGTCGTCGACGCCACCTTCCGCCGGCCGGAGCTGGACGCCGACGGGATCGTGGTCGACATCGGCCTGGCCACCGAGCAGCTCAAGGCGGTGCTCGGCGCGCTCAGCTACCGCAACCTGGACGACGAGCCGGACTTCGCCGGGGTGAACACCACCACCGAGGTGCTGGCGCGGACGGTGGCCGACCGGCTGGCCGGGGCGGTGCACGCCGGGCGGCTCGGCGAGGGGGCGCGCGGCCTGGCCGGGATCACCGTCACCCTGCACGAGTCGCACGTCGCGTGGGCCAGCTACGAGCGGTCGCTGTGACCGGATGACGGTCGTGCACGTGGTGCTGCCGGGCGACATCGACGACCCGGCGAGCCCCAGCGGCGGCAACGGATACGACCGCCGGGCCTGTCACGAGCTGGCCGCGCGCGGCTGGACGGTGCGGGAACACCCGGTGCCGGGCGGCTGGCCGCACCCCGAGCCGGGGGACCGGGCGGCGCTGGCCGGGGTGCTGGCCGCGCTGCCCGACGGCGCGGCCGTGCTGCTCGACGGCCTGGTCGCGTCGACCGTGCCCGAGGTGCTGGCCCCGCACGCCCGGCGGCTGCGCCTCGTGGTGCTGGTGCACCTGCCGCGGGAGGACGAGGTCGAGGGCCGGGCCCTCGCCGCGGCGACGGCCGTGGTCTCCACCAGCGAGTGGACCCGCCGCCGGCTGCTCGACCGCTACCGGCTCGCCGCCGACCGGGTGCGGGTCGCCCCGCCCGGGGTCGACGCGGCGCCGGTCGCCGCCGGCTCGCCGGAGGGCACCCGGCTGCTCTGCGTCGCGGCGGTCACCCCGCTCAAGGGGCACGACGTGCTCGCCGGCGCCCTCACCCGGGTTGCCGACCTGCCCTGGACGTGCGACCTGGTCGGCCCGCTCACCCGCGACCCGGACTTCGTCGCGCGGCTGCGCCGGCAGCTCGCCGACACCGGCCTCGCCGGCCGGGTACGGCTGGCCGGGCCGCTGACCGGGGCCGACGTGGCCGCCGCGTACGCCTCCGCCGACCTGCTGGTGCTGCCGTCCCGCCGGGAGACCTACGGGATGGTGGTCACCGAGGCGCTCGCGCGGGGCGTGCCGGTGCTGGCCAGCGACACCGGCGGCCTGCCCCGGACGCTCGGGCGCAGCCCGGACGGCGACCGCCCCGGCCTGCTGGTGCCCCCGGCGGACCCGGCGGCGCTGGCCGGCGCGCTGCGCCGCTGGCTCACGGACCCGGACCTGCGGGACCGGCTGCGCCGCGCCGCCCGGCAGCGGCGGGACACCCTCACCGGCTGGGCGGTCACCGGGGACCGGCTGGCCGCTGCCCTCAAGGAGGCCACGGCGGTATGACCACCTCGCTACTTCCCCCCGACTTCGCGGACTGGCTGCGCCTGCGCGAACCCGCCGACGCGGCGGCCCGCTCGGCCGACCTGCTCGACGCGGTCCGCCGCCGGCTGCCCGCCGACCGGCCGCTCGTCGTGCACGACCTGGGCAGCGGCACCGGCTCGATGGCCCGCTGGCTCGCCCCGCGGCTGCCGGGCCCGCAACGCTGGGTGCTGCACGAGCGGGACGCCGACCTGCTGGCGCTGGCCGCCGCCGGCGGGGCCGTCGCCGCCGACGGCAACCCGGTGACCGTGCTGACCCGCGACTCCGACATCACCCGGCTGGGTGCCGCCGACCTGGCCGACGCCCACCTGGTCACCGCCTCGGCGCTGCTGGACATGCTGACCGCCGGGGAGGTCGAGCGGATCGTGGCGGCCTGCGCCGGCCACCCCACCCTGTTCGCCCTCACCGTGCTCGGCCGGGTGCGGTTCACCCCCGCCGACCCGCTCGACGCCGAGTTCGAAGCCGCGTTCAACGCCCACCAGCGGCGGACCGCCGCCGGCCGGGCCCTGCTCGGCCCGGACGCCGTGGACGTCACCGTGGCGGCCTTCCGCCGCCGGGGCGTACCGGTTCGGGTCCGGTCCAGCCCGTGGCGCCTCGGCCCGGAGCAGGCCGCGCTCACCGCGGAGTGGCTGGTGGGCTGGCTCGACGCGGCCGTCGAGGAGCGCCCGGAGCTGGCCGGGGTGGCCGGGGGGTACCGGGAGCGGCGGCTCGCCGAGGCGGCGGACAGCCGGCTGCGGGTGATGCTGCACCACGCCGACCTGCTCGCCGGGTGAACCGGACCGGCCGGCGGCACGTGACAACAGATGGACCGAGGGAGGACCACTCTTGTCACACGCCGCCGTCGCCGGGCGCGTCCCGGCCGCCGCGTCCGCGCCGGCCCGGTCGTTCTGGGCCTGGGCCCGCCCGCTCGCCGGGCTCGCCGTGCTCGCCGCGCTGGTCTGGTCGGTGGGCACCGGCCCGTTCCTGGCCGGGCTGCGGCTGATCGACGCGCCGGCGCTCGCCGCCGCGCTCGGGATCGGCGCAATCACCACGGTCTGCTGCGCCTGGCGCTGGTCGCTGGTCGCCGGCGGGCTGGGCGTACGGCTGCCGCTGCGGGCCGCGGTCGCGCACTGCTACCGGGCCGTCTTCCTCAACTCCACCCTGCCCGGCGGGGTGCTCGGCGACGTGCACCGGGCGGTCCGGCACGGCCGGGACGCCGGGGACGTGGCCCGGGGCGTCCGCGCCGTGGTCTGGGAACGCACGGCCGGGCAGGTGGTCCAGCTGGTCATCGCGGTGGCGGTGCTGGCGGCGCTGCCGTCCCCGGTCCGGCCGTACCTGCCGGTGGTGGCCGCCGGGCTGGCAGCCGTCGCGCTGGCGCTGGCGCTGGCCGCCCGGGCGGTGCCCCGCTCCGGGGCGTCCCGCTGGGCCCGCGCGGCGCGTACCGCGGTCGCCGACGTCCGGGCCGGGCTGCTCGCCCGGCGCACCTGGCTGGGCGTGGTGACGGCCTCCGCCGTGGTGGTCGCCGGCCACCTGGCCACCTTCGTGGTGGCGGCGCGCACGGCCGGCGCCGACGCGCCGCTGTCCCGGCTGGTGCCGCTGACCCTGCTGGCCCTGCTGGCCATGGGGCTGCCCACCAACGTGGGCGGGTTCGGGCCGCGCGAGGGGGTCGCTGCCTGGGCGTTCGCCGCCGCCGGCCTCACCGCCGCGCAGGGCGTCGCCACCGGCACGGTGTACGGGGCGCTGGTCCTGGTGGCCAGCCTGCCGGGCGCCGCGGTGCTGCTGATCCACCGCCGTCCGGCTACGGAGCCCGGCGACTGTCGGTGATCCCGCCTACGGTGAGGGTGCGAGGTGTGTGTTGCCGGCACGTCCGGCAGCCGCGGACGAAGGAGAAGCATGGACGAAACTCTGCCCGCCGCGACGGTCCGGACCGAGGTCACGGTCCCCCTGCGGTTTCCGGACGGCTATGTGACCACCGCCCGGGTGCACTCCTTCCACGGCCTGGTCGACGGCCGCGAGCACCTCGCCATCGGGCTCGGTGAGCGGCGCGACCCGGACAGCTCACCGCCGCTGGTCCGCCCGCACAGCGAGTGCCTCACCGGGGACGTGTTCGGCAGCCAGCGTTGCGACTGCGGCCCGCAGCTGCGCGAGGCGGTCGAGCGGATCGCCGAGGCCGGCGGCTACCTGCTCTACCTGCGGCAGGAGGGCCGGGGCATCGGCCTCTACGCCAAGCTCGACGCGTACGCCCTGCAGGACGGCGGCCTGGACACCTACGAGGCCAACGTGGCGCTCGGCCGGGGCCCCGACGAGCGCGACTACACGGTGGCCGCGCAGATGCTCGCCGCGCTGGGCGTGACCCGGGTGGCGCTGCTCAGCAACAACCCGGACAAGGCCGCCCAGCTGGAGCGGCTGGGCGTCACGGTGGTCGACCGGGTGCTCACCGGCGTGCACCTGTCCCCGGCGAACGCGGGCTACCTGGCGGCCAAGGTGACCCGCGCCGACCACGCCCTCGACCTGCCGTTCGTGCCGTGACCAGCCGGCCGTACGTGCTGCTCAGCTGCGCGATGTCGATCGACGGCTACATCGACGACGCCACCACCGAGCGGCTGCTGCTCTCGAACGACGCCGACCTGGACCGGATCGACGCGGTGCGGGCCGGCTGTGACGCGATCATGGTGGGCGCCGCCACGGTCCGCCGCGACGATCCCCGGCTGCTGGTGCGCAGCGAGCGGCGGCGGGCCGAGCGGGTAGCGAGCGGCCTGCCACCGTGCCCCGTGAAGGTCACGGTCACGGCCAGCGGCGATCTCGACCCGACCGCCCGGTTCTTCACGATGGGGGAGGGGGCGAAGCTGGTCTACTGCCCGAGCGGCGTGGCCGAGAAGACCCGGGAGCAGGTGGGCGCGGTGGCCACCGTGGTCGACGCGGGTGACCCGGTCACCCCCGAGGCGGTCCTCGCCGACCTGGCCGGGCGGGGCGTCGGCCGGCTCATGGTGGAGGGCGGGGGCACCGTGCACTGCCAGTTCCTCACGGCCGGCGTCGCCGACGAGCTGCACCTGGTGGTCGCGCCGTTCTTCGTGGGCGACGGCCGGGCGCCCCGGTTCGTCGCGGACGGCCGCTTCCCGTGGCATTCCGGCCGCCGAGCCCGGGTCGTCGAGGTACGCCAGATCGGCGACGTGGTCCTCACCCGCTACGCCCTCTCCGACCGCTGCGAGGTGTAACGGCGCGCCCGACCGGTGTGCCGCGACCCCCGTCAGCTCGGTGACGCGCGGCCGGTCAGGATGCCGGCGTCGGCAGGCCGAGCGCGTCGTCGACGCGGTTGAGCACCGCCACGTCGTCGGTGCCGAGACCGCGCAGCAGGTCGATGGCGGTGGACCGCACCTGCCCGACGATCATGACGACGGGCAGCGGCGGGTCGGACTCCAGCAGCTCCGCGCCGAGCCGCACCGCGGCCAGCGCGGCCTCCTCCGCGCGCCCCGCGTGCCGGTCGGCGCCCTGGCCGGTCAGGTCGTTGGCCAGGGCTGCGCCGGCGGCGCGTACCGCCTCGGCGAGCGAGCGGATCGCCGCGCCCAGTTCGCGTGGGGCGGCCGTGTGCAGCCGGGCCAGCGTGACCCCGTTGCGGGCCAGCACCCGGATGTTGCGTACCGCGTAGTCGAGCTGCCGGGCGGTGGCCTCGACCTGTTCGAGCTGGCCGAGGTGACGGCGGCGGCGGACCCGCAGCCGTAGCGTCTCGGCGCAGGCCCGCACCGCGGACCGAAGGCGTTCCACGCAGCCGTCCACCTCCCGGGCCCGGTCCAGCGCCGCCTGGGCGGCCTCGGCGTCACAGCGGTCCAGCGCGGCGTTCACCCGGTCGAGCAGGTCGGCGAGGTCGGCGTACGTCCGGCGGGCCTCGGCGACCAGCGGGGCCAGGGGATCCCGGGCCACCACGAGCTGACTGGCGGCGAGGGCGACCGCCCCGCCGATCAGCGCGTCGACGAACCGGAACGGGGTGAACTCGCCCTTCGGCGCGGCGACCACCACCAGGTAGAGCGCGGAGACCGTGGTCTGGATGACCAGGGTGCTGCTCGCCCCGGCCGCCACCGTGACGCCCAGGGTGAGCAGCAGGACGAGGAGCATGGTCGCCGTGCCGGGGCCGAGGGCGTGCACCACCAGGTCGGCGACGAGCACCCCACCGGCCACCCCGAGCACCAGCTCGATGGTCTGCCGTACCCGCTGGCCCCGCGATTCGCCGAGCACGATCAGCGCCGCGCTCGGCGCGAAGAACGGGTCCGGGTGGCCGATCAGCCGCGCGGCGATCAGCCAGGCCACGGTCGCGGCGAGCGCGGCCTCCACCACCGGCACCCACGCCTGTCGCAGCCGCCCCACGGCGGCCTTCCACCATTCGCGCACCGGCGCCGTCCTCCTCTGACGGACCGGCGCACCCACGGAATCTCCGCTCCGGCCGTAGCTGCTCCTACCCCCGAAGTTGATCGTCGTAACCCGACCGTCCACTCCGGCGACGGCCGCTGCCCGACCGGGACGGGGAACGGGGCCGGGCCGCCGGGGTCAGAGCACCTGGGACAGGAAGCGGCGCAGCCGGGGATGTTCCGGAGCCTCGAAGACGGCGGCCGGCGGGCCGGCCTCCAGCACGACGCCGGCGTCCATGAAGGCCACCGTGTCGGCCACCTCGCGGGCGAAGCCCATCTCGTGGGTGACCACGACCATGGTCATGCCGGCGGCCGCGAGGTCGGCCATGACCCCGAGCACCCCCTTGACCAGCTCGGGGTCGAGTGCCGAGGTGGCCTCGTCGAAGAGCATCACCTGCGGCCGCAGCGCGAGGGCCCGGGCGATGGCCACCCGCTGCTGCTGCCCGCCGGAGAGCTGCGCCGGCCGGGAGTCGGCCTTGTGGGCCAGCCCGACCAGGTCGAGCTGGGCGCGGGCGACCTGCGCCGCTTCGTCCTCGGAGAGCTTCTTGAGCCTGCGCAGCGCGAGGGTGAGGTTGCGCAGCACGGTCATGTGCGGGAACAGGTTGAACTGCTGGAACACCATCCCGATCCGCTGGCGCAGCGCGTCCGGGTCGTCGCCCAGCACGCTGCGCCCGTCCAGCAGCACGTCACCCCGGTCCGGCTCGATGAGCCGGTTGATCGTCCGCAGCAGCGTCGACTTGCCGGAGCCGGACGGGCCGATCACGCAGGCGGTCCCGCCCCGGGCCACCTCCAGGTCGGCGCCGCGCAGCACCTGGTGCTGACCGAAGGCCAGGTGCACGTCGCGGACGGCCAGGCTGACCGAGGTGGCGGTGGTGGTGCTCATCGCGGGTCCTTTCCGGCCGGTGCCGGCGCGCCGGCGGGGTCGAGCTCGACGTCGAGGTCGGGGGCGGCCACCGACCGGCCCTGCCGCAGCCGCCGGTCGATCCCGTTGACGGCGTGGGTGAGCGGCACGGTCAGCACCAGGTAGAACAGGCCGGCCAGCAGCAGCGCGGACTCGTTGCCGGTGGTGGCCGCGTAGTCCTGGCCGATCCGGAAAAGTTCCCGCTGGCTGGCCACCAGGCCGAGGAAGTAGACCAGGCTGGAGTCCTTGATCAGCGCGATGAGCTGGTTGACCCAGGCCGGCAGCACCCGGCGTACGCCCTGGGGGACGATGACCAGGCGCATGGCCTCACCCCAGGAGAAGCCGAGCGCCCGGGCCCCCTCCAGCTGGGCGGCCTCCACGCTCTGGATGCCGGCCCGGAAGATCTCGCCGATGTAGGCGGCGGCGATCAGCGACAGCGCCAGCACGCCCAGCGGGTAGGGGTTCGGGCCCCACACCTGCATGCCCAGCGGCGCCAGGCCGACGCCGATGAGCAGGATCGTCGCCGCCGCCGGCAGGCCGCGGAACACGTCGGTGTAGACCCGGGCCGGCCACCGCAACCAGCGGGTACGCGAGATGCCCGCGACGGCCAGCAGCATGCCCAGCACCGAGCCGAGCAGGGCGGCGGAGACCGCCAGGAGCAGCGTGTTGGGCAGCCCGACGGTCAGCATCTCGGGCAGCGCCTCGCGCATGGCGTCCCAGTCGAAGAAGGTCTCCCACAGGGTGCTCAGTGGATCCATGTCTCCGTCCGCCCCGCTCGTCTCCGTTGTTCCGCGTCTCCGTCGTCAGGTCAGGAGGCCGCCGACGGCGACGGCACGGCGACCGTGCCGCTGCCCGGCGTGAAGTCGGCCGGGATGGGCCGGCCCGGGTAGTACTGCGCCTGGAGCCGGCTCCAGGTGCCGTCGGCGATCACCTCGTCGAGGCCCTTGTCCAGCGCCTCGCGCAGCTTGTCGTTGCCCTTGGCCACCGCGTACGCGGTGGGGGCCGGGCTGAGCTGCTTCGCGGCCACGGTGATCTTGCCGCCGCTGTCCGCGGCGGACTTGTCGCCGATCTCGGCGGGGGCGATCCAGGCGTCCGCGGTGCCGGCCTTGAGCTGGTTGATCGCGCCGTTGTAGTCCGGGACCCGGACCGGGTTCAGCTTCTCGCGGGTGGCGTAGTCGTCCTGCACGGTGCCCTGCACGACGACCACCCGCTTGCCGGCGAGCTGGTCGAAGCCGGTGATCGGGGAGCCGGCGGGCACGTCCAGCCCGAAGTAGCCGAAGTCGTAGCCGTTGCCGAAGTCGACGGTCTTCTTCCGGGCCTCGGTGATGGTGATGGAGGAGCTGCCCACGTCGAACTTGTGGTTGTTGACCTGGGCGAGCAGGGCGGAGAAGTCGGTGCCCACGAACTCCACCTTCAGGCCGGCCTTTCCGGCGACCGCGGTGAGCAGGTCGTTGTCGAAGCCGGTGAACTTCCCGTCCTTCAGGTAGACGTTCGGCGGGGCGTCGGTGAGGGTGCCGGCGCGCAGCACGCCGGCCTGCAGCAGGCCGTACGGGTTGGCGGCCTCGCTCGTGGAGCCGTTGTCGCCGCAGGCGGTGAGGGCGGTCGCGGTGAGCACGGCGGCGGCGCCGAGCGCGGCGGCGCGGGTCAGGGCGGTACGGAATCGCACAGGTGTCTCCAGGGTCTCAGGCGGCGTGGGCGCACGCCGCCGACGGCGCGCCCGGGGTCGGGCGGGCCGGAAGGGATGGTGCGGAGGTGGGGGAGTGGCGCTCAGCGCGCGTCGGGGCGGCGACAGGCGTCGCTGCACACCCGCATCAGGTCGACGTGCCGCCGCTTGACCAGCGCGAAACGCGCCGGGTAGGCGATGCCGTCGGCGGGCGGGGTGCGGAGCTGAGCAGACATGGTTCCCTCGGGTCGGTGATGACCTGGGTACCAGGCCACGCTTGCACCGGCGGCTGCCGGTGCCTGGTCCTCACCCGGGGCACCCCACCGCGGAGGAGGGTTGCCGGCCAGCGAGCCGGGGCTTGGCGCTGGCGCTCATGACCTGCCGAGAAGGCTAGCAGGAGGCCGGCCGGGACCGTCCAGCCGTTATGACCACGCTCACGCCCGGGCCTTACCGCGAGCGGGCATGACCGGGGCGTCGCGCCCGGTGCCGTGCCGCGACGGCGTCCGCTGCTCGTGGTAGTCCTGCTCGACGTTGACCGTCCAGACGTCGTGGCCGGCGCCGTGGGCGATGTTCTCGGCGGCCAGCATCGCGGTGAGCATCGAGTGGTCGGCGTTGTTGTAGCGGTGCATCCCGTTGCGCCCCACCGGGTGCACGTTCGGCGCCTCGCGGGCCAGCCAGTCCCGGATCACGTCCACGTTGTGCTGGTAGCGCTCGTCGTAGACCGGGTACGCCTTCGGCATCCGGACCACGTAGCCGGCCTCCACGCAGCCGGGGCGGACCAGGCGCAGCCGCTCCAGCTCGGCCGTGGCGAAGGCGACCAGGTCCGCGTCCGGGGTCCGCCACATCTCGTCGTCCTCGAAGACGAAGTACTCCAGCCCGAGGCAGGTCCGCCCGTCCTTCACCAGGTACGGCGACCAGGAGCCGAAGTTCTGGATCCGGCCCACCTTGGCCGCCGGGTCGTGCACGTAGATCCAGTTGTCCGGGAAGGAGAACTCCTCCGGCACCACCAGCGCGACGGTCAGGAAGTCCCGGTAGCGCAGGTCCTCGGCGGCGGCCCCGACCTCCGGTGGTGCCTCGGGGCGCATGGCCCGCACCAGCGCGGAGATCGGCATCGAGGAGATCACGTGGTCGGCCTGTTCGGTGCGCGCCCCGTCGCCGTCGACCACCGTCACGGCGGTCGCCCGGCGTGCGGCCGGGTCCCGGTGCACCTCGGTCACCCAGGTGTTCAGCCGGACCGTGCCGCCCCGCTTCTCCACCTCCTCGGCGCAGCGCTCCCACATCATCCCGGGGCCGTGCTTCGGGTACTGGAACTCCTCGATGAGGCTGGTGACGTCCGTGCGGTTGCGCCGGGGCAGCAGCGCGTTGAGCACCGCCGTGGACAGCGACAGGTTCTTGATCCGCTGGGCGGCCCAGTCGGCCTGCAACTGGTCGGCCGGCATGCCCCAGACCTTCTCGGTGTAGGTCTTGAAGAACTTCGAGTAGAGCCGCCAGCCGAACCGGGCCGACACCCACCCCTCGAAGTGCGACTGGTCCTTCGGCGGGCGCAGCCGCGCCCGCCCGTACGAGCCGACGCAGCGCAGCGCCTCCACCAGGCCGAGGTTGCGCAGCGCGTTGCCGGCGCTGAGCGGGTAGTCGTAGAGCGCGCCCCGGTAGTAGATCCGGCTCATCCGGGGCCGGAGCAGGAAGTCCTCGTCGGGCAGGATCTCGTGCCAGAAGTCCTCCACCCGGGAGACCTTCGTGAAGAACCGGTGCCCGCCGATGTCGAACCGCCAGCCGTCCCGCTCCACCGTGCGGCTGATCCCGCCGACCACGCCGTCGGCCTCGTAGACCCGGACCGGCTCGCCGTGCCGCAGCAGCTCGTACGCGGCGGTCAGCCCCGCGGGCCCCGCCCCGATGACCACGGTCCCGTTGCCGTCACCCATGCCGTCCGCGCCCCCCGCCACCAGCCTGCCGATGCGGCAGCGCCCTTACCCGTCCTGCCGGCCGACTCACCTGCGGCGGCGATCCGCCATTCCCGGGTCACCCCTTCGGGGCGGGCGGGTGTGAACCGGGCCGGAACGGGGATGCGCGGACGGTTTCCCGGTCCGGGGGTCGGTCGCGGGGCGACCGGTGGGAGCGGGATGGGAGACGAGCGGCGGCCCGGGACGACCGGTCGCCCCGCCGCGTCGCGGTGGCCGGGTGCGCCGGCCCGGCTGGCGTCGGCGGGCGGGCGGCTGGCCGCGCGGATCCCCGCGCCCTGGGGCTTCGTGCTCGCCGTCTTCGTCGGCTCGAAGGTCGTGCTCAGCCTGGTCGGCGTGCTCGTGCTGACCGCCTGGGACGGGGTGCCCGGCGCGCCGCCCGCCGACGAGGCGATGATGCGTACCCAGCAGAACCAGGTGTCGTCGCACCGCTGGTTCTCGCTCTGGTTCGCCTGGGACTCGTTCCTGTACGACCACCTGGCCCGGCTGCCGCTGGACCGGCCGTGGAACGACTTCGGCTTCCCGTTGCTCTACCCGTTCCTGGCCCGGCCCCTCGCGCCGCTGCTCGGCGGGCACACCGCCTGGGCGCTGCTGGTGGTGGCCAACGTGGCGCTGGTGTTCCAGCTCTGGTTCGCGTACCGGCTGGGGGCCCGGCTGCTCGGCGCGGACGACCCGGACGGCGCGGGCGCGGACGGGCGGCGGGCCGTGCGGTACCTGCTGCTCCTGCCGACGGCGTTCCTGTTCCAGGCGGCGCTGACCGAGTCGCTCTTCGTCTGCCTCGCCCTGGCCGCGTTCTGGTACGCCGAGCAGCGCCGCTGGCTGGTGGTCGGGATCGTCGGCTACTTCCTGGCGATGAGCCGCTCGGTCGGCTTCGTGGTGGTGATCCCGCTGGCCCTGGTGCTGCTGCGCCAGCACGGTTGGCGCCTCGATCCGCGCAGCCTCGCCCGGTACCTGCGGCTGGGCTGGCCCCTGCTGCTGGTGCCGGCCGGCTGGCTGACGTTCATGGCGTTCTGCCGCTGGCAGGGCGGCGACTGGTTCGCCTACCAGCACGCCCAGGAGAAGGGCTGGGGGATCAGGGTGCAGAACCCGTTCGGGGTGGCCGGGTCGGCGCTGGTCGGCGACAACTCGGCCAACGCGTTCCGGGTCTGGATCGCCGTGGCCATGCTGCTCGTGGCGGTCGTCGGGCTGCGCCGGCGGGCCGACTGGCCGTACCTGGTCTACACGGTGATCGTGGTGCTGGTGCCGCTGTCGATGGGCCCGCCGGTGTACAAGAGCCTGCTGCGCTACCTGCTGGCCGCGTTCCCGGTGGCGCTGGTGCTGGCGCGCTGGGCCCGCCGGCCCGGCCTCGACGGCTGGCTCACCGCCGGGCTGGCGCTGCTCCAGGGCGCGCTGTTCGCCGTGTGGCTGACCTACTGGACCCACCTCATCATCTGACCGCCGCCGGGCACGACGGCCGGCCGGGCCGCAGAATGGCCGGATGACCGACCGGCGGGTGACCCTCGACGACCTCGGCGCCTGGCTGATCAAGGGCAACGCGGACGCGGTGGACCTGACCGGCCGCTTCGCCGCCGACCCGACGGTGACCGGCTGGTGCGTCCGGCCCGGCTACCGCGTCCGCCTGATGCGGGCCGGGCAGCCCGTGGTGTTCTGGGCCAGCGGCAGCCGCGGCCGGGCGCCGTACGGGGTGTGGGGCCTGGGCCGCGTGGCGGCCGCGCCGCGCCCCGGCGAGCCGGGCGAGCCGTGGACCCTCCCGCTGGACCTGACCATCCTCGACGAGCGGCTGCGGGTGCGCCGGAAGCTGCTGCGCGCCGACGCGCGGCTGGCCGGGGCCGAGGTGTTCCGGCAGCCGCAGGCGGCGAACCCCTCGTACCTGACCGTGGCGCAGTTCGCCGCGCTTCACGATCATCTCCCCGGACCGCATGGTCCGGTCCGACCCGGGTAGATCGGATCCAGGCGGAGAAGCGAGGTGGGCGATGGCCGGGACGTGGTTGATGGGCGCGGGCGCCGCGACAACCAGGGGGCGGCCGACGGCCGTCCTGGTGGCGGTGCATCCCGAGGACGGCGACGGCAGTGGCCCGGGGAGCGAGACCTCGCTGGCCGAGTTGAGCCGCCTGGCCGACACCGACGGGCTGACGGTCGCCGAGTCGGTGGTGCAGAACCGGACCAGGCCCGACCCGGCCACCTACGTCGGCTCCGGCAAGGTGGACGAGCTGGCCGCGGTGGCCGAGCGGACCCACGCCGACGTGGTGATCGCCGACGGCGAGCTGAGCCCCGGTCAGGTGCGCAACCTCGAGGAGCGCACCGGGGTGCGGGTGGTCGACCGGACGGCCCTGATCCTGGACATCTTCGCCGAGCACGCCCGGACCAGCGAGGGCCGGGTGCAGGTGGAGCTGGCGCAGATCGCGTACCAACTGCCCCGGCTGCGCGGCGACGGCCGCGCGCTGTCCCGGGTGGGTGGTGGCCGGATGGCCGGCGGCGCCGGCATGGGTGTGCGCGGTCCCGGTGAGATGAAGCTGGAGACCCAGCGCCGCCGGCTGCGGCAGCGGGCCACCCGGCTGCGGGGCAACGTGCGCGAGCTGGCCCGGCGACGGGAGCGCAACCGCGGCCGCCGGGCCCGCAACCGGGTGCCCTCGGTGGCGATCACGGGTTACACCAACGCCGGCAAGTCCGCGCTGCTCAACCGCCTCACCGGGGCGGACGCGCCGGTCCAGGACGTGCTCTTCGCCACGCTCGACCCGACGGTGCGGCGGATCTCCACCGGCGACCTCACCTACACGGTCACCGACACGGTCGGGTTCGTCCGGCACCTGCCCCACCAGCTGGTCGACGCGTTCCGCTCGACGCTGGAGGAGGTGAGCGGCAGCGACCTGGTGCTGCACGTGGTCGACGCCGCCGCGCCGGACGCGCTGGAGCAGATCACCACCGTGCACGGCGTGCTGCACGAGATCGGCGCCGGGGACGTGCCCGAGCTGCTGGTGCTCAACAAGATCGACGTGGCGCCCCCGGAGTGGGTGGACGCGCTGTGCCGCGCCTGCCCGGAGGCCGTGCCGGTGTCGGCGCTGACCGGCGAGGGCGTCGACCGGCTGCGCGCCGAGCTGGCCGCCCGGCTGGGCCGCCGCTGAACGAAGCCGGGTCTTGCTATGCAACTCGTTGCATAGCAAGATGGCCGGCATGTCGCTGGAGCACGCCATCCTCGTCTCGCTCCTGGAGCAACCCGCCTCCGGCTACGAGCTGGCCCGGCGCTTCGACCGCTCGATCGGCCGCTTCTGGACCGCCACCCACCAGCAGATCTACCGGGTCCTCAAGCGGATGGAGCACGACGACTGGCTCACCGCCGAGGAGATAGGCCAGGAGGGGCTGCCGGACAAGAAGGTCTGGTCCGTCACCCCCACCGGCCGGTCCGCCCTGGTCACCTGGCTGCGCGCCCCGGTGCAGCCGGAGGCCGTCCGGCACGAGCTGGCCGTCAAGATCCGCGGCGCCGCGTTCGACGACGCGGCCGGCCGCGCCGCCCTGGTCGCCGAGGTCGAGCGCTACCGCGCCGACCACGAGGCCACCCTCGCCGGCTACCTGGCCGGCGAGCGCCGCGACTTCCCCGACACCGCCGGCCCGGACGCCCGCGCGGCCCTCCAGCACGTCGTCCTGCGCGGCGGCATCGCGTACGAGCGCATGGTGCTGGCCTGGCTCGGCGACGTCCTCGACACCCTGCGCCACCTCGACCCCGCCACCCCCAGGAAGGCGACCTCGTGACCGACCCGCTGCTGTTCCACCCGCACCGCTACGACCCCGCCCACCTCGACGAGACCTCCCGGCGCCTGCTGCGCGCCACCGTCGACTGGTTCGAGTCCCGCGGCAAGCGGGCCCTGGTGGACAGCTACAACCACCACGAGTGGTACGCCGACTTCCTCGACTTCGCCGCCAAGGAGGGGCTCTTCGCCACCTTCCTCACCCCGGCCGCGGACGGCGGCGGCGACCCGGACAAGCGCTGGGACACCGCCCGCAACGCCGCGCTCAGCGAGATCCTCGGCTTCTACGGCCTCGGCTACTGGTACACGTGGCAGGTCACCGTGCTCGGCCTCGGACCGGTCTGGCAGAGCGGCAACGCCGCCGCCCGGGCCCGCGCCGCCGCGCTGCTCGACGAGGGGCACGTCATGGCCTTCGGCCTCTCCGAGCGGCCGCACGGCGCCGACATCTACTCCACCGACCTGCTGCTCACCCCGGACGGCGCGGGCGGCTTCCGGGCCACCGGCGGCAAGTACTACATCGGCAACGGCAACGTCGCGGGGCTGGTCTCCGTCTTCGGCCGTCGCGCCGACGTGGAGGGCCCCGAGGGGTACGTCTTCTTCGCCGCCGACAGTCGGCACCCCGCGTACCGGCTGGTCCGCAACGTGGTCAACGCGCAGATGTACGTCAGCGAGTTCCGCCTGGAGGACTACCCGGTGCGGGCCGAGGACGTGCTGCACACCGGCCCGGCCGCCTTCGACGCCGCGCTCAACACCGTCAACGTCGGCAAGTTCAACCTCTGCACCGCCTCCATCGGCATCTGCGAGCACGCCATGTACGAGGCGGTCACCCACGCCCACCAGCGGATCCTCTACGGCCGGCGGGTCACCGACTTCCCGCACGTGCGCCGCGAGCTGACCGACGCGTACGCCCGCCTGGTGGCCATGAAGCTGTTCAGCGACCGGGCGGTCGACTACTTCCGCTCCGCCGGCCCCGACGACCGGCGGTACCTGCTGTTCAACCCGATGACCAAGATGAAGGTCACCACCGAGGGCGAGAAGGTCATCGACCTGCTCTGGGACGTGATCGCCGCCAAGGGCTTCGAGGCCGACACCTACTTCGACAAGGCCGCCAAGGACATCCGCGGCCTGCCGAAGCTGGAGGGCACGGTGCACGTCAACCTGGCGCTGATCCTCAAATTCCTGCCGAACTACCTGTTCCGGCCGGCCGAGCACCCGCCCGTGCCGACCCGGCGCGACCCGGCCGACGACGAGTTCCTGTTCGCGCAGGGCCCGGCCCGCGGTCTCGGCGCGATCCGCTTCCACGACTGGCGCGCCGCCTACGACGCGCACGCCCACGTGCCCAACGTGGCCCGGTTCCGCGAGCAGGCCGACGGGCTGGCCGCCCTGCTCGCCGCCCACGCGCCGGACGAGACCCAGCAGCGGGACCTGGACTTCCTGCTCACCGTCGGCCAGCTCTTCGCGCTGGTCGTCTACGGGCAGCTGATCCTGGAGCAGGCCGAGCTGACCGGTCTCGACCCCGACCTGCTCGACGAGATCTTCGACCTGCTGGTCCGGGACTTCTCCGCGTACGCCACCGAACTGCACGGCAAGGCGGCCACCACCGAGGCGCAGGCGGCCTGGGCCGTGGCGCACCTCCGGCGCCCGGTCACCGACGCCGACCGCACCGCCCGGGTGTGGCAGCGGGTGGTGGACCTCGCCGGCGCGTACGAGATGCACCCCTGACCGGTCGGACGGGGGCGCCCCGCGGCGCCCCCGCCCGGTAGGTTGCTCGGATGTTCGCCCTCGCCCTGACCGACGACGCCGAGCTGCGGCCGCTGATGCCGTGGCACGCCGACGAGTTCCTCGCCAACCTCGACCGCTGCCGGGAGCACATCGCCCCCTGGGTGGGCGCGTCCTTCGTGGCCACCGACGCCGATTCCGCCCGCCGGGTCCTGCAGAACTATGCCGACCGGTGGGCCCGCGACGACGGCGGGATCTGGGGCATCTGGCGGCAGGGCACGCTGGTCGGCGGGGTGATGTTCGTGTCGCTCAGCACCACCACGGGCGTTGCCGAGGCCGGCTGCTGGCTGGAGCCCGCCGCCGAGGGGCAGGGCCTCGTCACCCGCGCCGCCCGCGTGATCATCGGCTGGGCGGTCCGGGACCGCGGCATCCACCGGGTGGAGTGGGTCACCAAGGCCGACAACGCGCGCAGCATCGCCGTCGCGCGGCGGCTGGGAATGAGCCGCGACGGTGTGCTCCGGGAGGCCGCACCGGGGCCGGACGGCCGGGCCGACCTGGAGGTCTGGTCCGTGCTGGCCCCGGAATGGAAGCCGGAGGGATAGCCGGGCGGGCCCGCGCCGGAGGGCTCCCGGCCCGGGCCGCCACCGGGGACCGGCACGCGGCGGCGTTTTGTCGTACCCGGGCGTGAACATGTATCCATGGCTGTCCCCGCACTGGCCGACCGGTCCCCCCAGCCGCGCGCCCTGCCGCTGCGCGAGGTCCGCACCCGGCTCACCCAGCTCGTCTCCCTCGCCGAGCTGACCGACACCGTCACCGTCGTCACCCGCGACGGCGATCCGCGCCCGGTCGCCGCGATCGTGCCCGCCGCGGCGGCGCGCACCGCGGCGCAGGCCCGCGCCGACGCCGACCGGATCGCCGCGATCAGCGCCGGCTGGTCGCGCCGCCTGGAGGAGCTGCACCGGCAGAGCAGCCGGCGGCACGCCGCCGAGCTGCGTACCCTCGCCGACGCGCTCGCCGAGGCCTGGGCCGAGCTGGACCGCCGCGCCCCGGCCGGCGACCCGGCGCTCGCCCGGCTCCGCGCCGCCCACGCCGACCTGCTGCGCGGCTGACCGCGCGGCCTCCGACCACCTCGGGCCGGAGGCCGCGGGCGCCCGTCAGTCCCGGCCGCGCTGCGCCCGGTAACGCCGGATCAGCGCGGCGGTGGACGAGTCCACGTCGCCGAGATCCGGCCCGGCCCCGGTGAGCTTCGGGGCGAGCTGGTTGGCCATCACCTTGCCCAGCTCCACGCCCCACTGGTCGAAGGCGTTGATGTCCCAGACCGCGGCCTCGGTGAAGACGATGTGCTCGTAGAGGGCGATGAGCTGGCCCAGCGTCGCGGGCGTCAGCTTCGGCGCGATGATCGACGTGGTCGGGTGGTTGCCCGGCATCACCCGGTGCGGCACCACCTCGGGCGCGGTGCCCTCGGCCTCGACCTGCTCCTTCGTGCGGCCGAAGGCCAGCGCGGCGGTCTGCGCGAAGAAGTTCGACATGAACAGGTCGTGCATGTCGCCCAGGTCGTGGTTGGGCTGGCTGAACGCGATGAAGTCGGCCGGGATCAGCCGGGTGCCCTGGTGGATGAGCTGGTAGAAGGCGTGCTGACCGTTGGTGCCCGGCTCGCCCCAGAAGATCTCCCCGGTCGGGTAGGTGACCGGCCGGCCGTCCCGGGTCACCGACTTGCCGTTGCTCTCCATGGTGAGCTGCTGGAGGTAGGCCGGGAACCGGTGCAGGTACTGCGCGTACGGCAGCACCGCGTGCGTCTCCGCGCCGAGGAAGTCCGTGTACCAGACGTTGAGCAGGCCGAGCAGCGCCGGCACGTTCCGCGCCACCGGCGTGGTCCGGAAGTGCTCGTCCACGGCGTGGTAGCCGGCCAGCAGCTCCCGGAACCGCTCCGGCCCGACCGCCAGCATCACCGACAGCCCGACCGCGGAGGGCAGCGAGTAGCGCCCGCCCACCCAGTCCCAGAAGCCGAACATGTTCTCCGGGTCGATGCCGAAGTCGCGGACCCGCTGCTCGTTGGTGCTGACCGCGACGAAGTGCCGGGCCACGGCGCTGTCGTCGGCGTCCAGCCCGGCCAGCAGCCAGCGCCGGGCCTGGTCGGCGTTGGCCAGGGTCTCCTGGGTGGAGAACGTCTTGGAGACCACGACGAACAGCGTGCTGGCCGGGTCCAGGTCGACGGTCTTGTCGTGGATGTCGGTCGGGTCGATGTTGGACACGAACCGGCAGCTGATCCCCGCGTCCCGGTACGCCTTCAGCGCCTCGTACGCCATCACCGGCCCGAGGTCCGAGCCGCCGATGCCGATGTTGACGACGGTACTGATCCGCTCGCCGGTGTGGCCCCGCCAGGCGCCGGAGCGGACCCGCTCGGCGAACGCCGACATCCGGTCCAGCACGGCGTGCACGTCGGCGACGACGTCCTGGCCGTCCACGGTGAGCGACGCGTCGCGGGGCAGGCGCAGGGCCGTGTGCAGCACGGCCCGGTCCTCGGTGGAGTTGATGTGCTCGCCGGCGAACATGGCGGCGATCCGGTCGGTCAGCCCGACCCGCTCGGCGAGCGCGGTCAGCAGGCTCAACGTCTCGTCGGTGACCAGGTTCTTGCTGTAGTCGACGTGCAGGTCGGCGACCTCGCCGGTGAGCCGCTCACCCCGTTGCCCGTCCGCGTCGAACAGCTCCCGCAGGTGCGTGCCGCGCATCGCCTCGGCGTGCTTGCGCAGGGCCTGCCATTCGTCCGTGGTGGTGACGTCCACAGCCATCGGGTCGATCTTCTCCTTCACGACGGGTCTGCCGGCCCGGCCGGCGTCGCCCCGCTGCCGGCGACCCCACCAGCCTGCCACCCGGAGCCGGTACGCGCGACGCGACCCGACATCGCCCCGCCCCCCGGACGGCCAGGAACGGCCGTGCGACACGTGCTTGGGACACCTGTTCGACACGCCGGGCACGGGGAGACACCGACCGGTAGCGGACCGTAAGCTCCGGAAGCTGACCGTACCCGAGGAGGTTCCATGGCGGCGGTGATCGGCCCCCGAACCCCGTCCGAGGACGAGGAGGCGGCGGAGGAGTCGCCGCTGCCGGAGCTGGCCGACGGGCACTGGATGAACCGGGCCACCGAGTTCGCGCACACCAGCTTCTGGGCGGTGGCCCGCCGGCTGCCCGCGCTGGTCCGCGAGGCCGTCGGCCTGGCCTGGGCGACCAGCCGCCGGGACACTTTCGCCTCGATCGGGCTCAACATCGCCGCCGGGATGCTCACCACGCTCGGCCTGCTCGCCACCACGGGGGTGCTCCGGCAGCTCTTCGCCGCCGGCCCCACGCCCGACCGGATCCGCGCGGCGCTGCCCGCTCTGCTGCTCGCGGCCGCCGCGGTGACCGTTCGCGGCGCGCTGACCATCGCCGCCGGCTGGGCGCAGGCCCGGCTCATCCCGCAGATCAACTACCAGGTGGAGCTACGGCTCTTCGAGACCACCACGGCGGTCGAACTGGCCGCCTTCGACGACGCCGGCTTCGCGGAGGAGATGGACCGGGCCCGGGACCGCGGCATGGCCGAGGCGGCGTCGATCGTGGACCACACCGTCAACCTGGTCACCGGACTGGTGGGAGTGCTGGCCACCGCCGCCGCGGTGACGGTCATCCAGCCGGTGCTGCTGCCCTGCCTGCTGCTCGCCGCCGTCCCGGAGGCGGCCACCGCGGTGAAGATGGCCCGCCGGCAGTACCTCGCCCTGCTGGCCTGGATCACCCGGCGCCGCCGAATGTACCTGCTGGCCCGGCTGATGGCCGACCGGCACACCGCCGCCGAGATCCGCTCCTACCAGATGCGTGACTTCCTGCTCGCCGAATACCACCGGATGATGACCGTGGAGACCCGCGCCCAGCTGCGGCTGGCCCGCTCGCAGAGCCTCACCCGCGCGGTCGGCCTGTCGGTGACCGGGATCGCCGCGTTCGGCGTTTACGCCGTCCTCGGTGGCCTGCTGCTCGGTGGCGTGGTGGCGCTGGCCGCCGCGGCCACCGCGCTGCTCGCGCTCCAGTCCGCCCGGTCCAGCCTGCGCATGGCGGTGTTCGCCACCAACTCGCTCTACGAGGACGCGCTCTACTACCAGGACTACCGCGACTTCCTGGACCGGGCCCGGCACCGGGTGCCGGCCGGCGGCACGCGGCCCGTCGACGGCTTCGACCGGATCGAGCTCGACCGGGTGAGCCTGCGTTACCCGGACACCGAGACGGCCGCCGTGGACGAGGTCAGTCTCACCGTGCGGCGCGGCGAGGTGATCGCGCTGGTGGGGGAGAACGGCTCCGGCAAGACCACCCTCGCCAAGCTCGTCGCCGGCCTCTACCGGCCCACCGCCGGCGTGATCCGCTGGGACGGGGTGGACACCGCCGAGCTGGACCCGCGGCAGACCGCCGCGCAGGTCGCGGTGATGAGCCAGGACTGGTGGAAGTTCCCGTTCACGGCCCGGCAGAACATCCGGATCGGCCGGCACGACCGGCCCGCCGACCGGCCCGGCCCGAAGGTCGAGGACGCGGCCCGCGACGCCGCCGCACACGACATGATCACCGAGTTGTCGTTCGGGTACGACACGCTGCTGGACCGGCAGTTCAAGGACGGCCAGGACCTCTCCGGCGGGCAGTGGCAGCGGCTCGTGGCGGCCCGCGGTCTCTACCGGGACGCCGGCCTGCTGATCTGCGACGAGCCCTCGGCGGCCCTCGACGCGCGGGCGGAGCACGCCCTCTTCCAGCACCTGCGGCGGCACCCCGACCGGGCCGTCGTGCTCGTCACCCACCGGCTGGCCAACGTCCGGCACGCCGACCGGATCTTCGTGCTGGACCACGGCCGGATCGTCCAGCAGGGCGACCACGACGAGCTGATGGCCCAGGAGGGCCTCTACCGGGAGCTCTTCGAGCTACAGGCGGCCGGCTACCTGGCGCAGGCCGGGGAGGCCGGGGCCGAGCGTTGACCTCCAGTGCACTCGAACTCCTACGGTGACCGCACCGGCCGCCGCCCGGTCAGCGCGGCGTCACCCCAGGGAGCCCACATGCGTCACCGCGTCCTCGGCGGCACCGGCATCCAGGTCAGCGTCCACTGTCTCGGCACCATGATGTTCGGCGCGGTCGGCAACCCCGACCACGACGACTGCGCCCGGATCGTCCACGCCGCCCTCGACCGGGGCGTCAACTTCGTGGACACCGCCGACATGTACTCGGCGGGCGAGTCGGAGGTGATCGTGGGCAAGGCGCTGCGCGGCCGGCGCGACGACGTGGTCCTGGCCACCAAGGTGCACTTCCCGATGGGGGAGGGGCCCAACCGGGGCGGCAACTCGCGGCGCTGGATCGTCCGCGCGGTCGAGGACAGCCTGCGCCGCCTCGGCACCGACTGGATCGACCTCTACCAGGTGCACCGGCCCGACCACACCACGGACGTCGAGGAGACCCTCGCGGCGCTCACCGACCTGGTCCGGGCCGGCAAGATCCGGGCGTTCGGCTGCTCGACCTTCCCGGCCGAGGAGATCGTCGAGGCGCAGCATGTGGCGGAGCGGCGGGCGCTCGGCCGGTTCCGCACCGAGCAGCCGCCGTACTCGATCCTGGCCCGCGGGATCGAGACCGCCGTCCTGCCGGTCTGCCAGCGGTACGGCATGGGCGTGCTGGTGTGGAGCCCGCTGGCCTCCGGCTTCCTCACCGGCCGGTACCGGCAGGGGGCGGCGGTCGACCTCACCGCCGGCCGCCCGGCGCGCACCCCGGCCCGGTTCGACCCGGCGCTGCCGGGCAACGCCGCCAAGTACGCCGCCGTCGAGGAACTGGTCGCGCTCGCCGAGGAGGTCGGCTGTTCGCTGCCGGAGCTGGCCGTCGCGTTCACCGTGGCGCACCCGGCCGTCACCTCGACGATCCTCGGGCCGCGCACCCTGGAGCAGTTGGAGGGGCTGCTCAAGGGAGCGGCGCTTGCGCTGGACGACGCGGTGCTGGACCGGATCGACGAGATCGTCCCGCCCGGCACGAACCTCTACCCGCCGGACGGCGTCTGGTCCCCGCCCGCGCTCACCGACCCGTCACGCCGCCGCCGGCCGCCGGCCGAGCGGGCCGCCGCCTGATCGTCGGCCGGGCCGCGCCGCCGGCCGCCGCAGGTGGACCGGGTGACTGTTGCCGCCGGACGCCGCCCTCGGGCAGGATGCGCGGAATGGCCCGCCCGTCAGTCCGCCGCGCCACCGCCGTCGCGGCCCTGCTCGCCCTGTTCACCGCCGGCTGCGCCGACCCGGCAGAGCCGCCGGCCACCCCGCCGGCCGCCGCGCCGACGCCCACCGGCGCGGTCACCGCGGCACCGGGCCCGCCGGCCGCCCCGTCGCCCCTCCCGGCCGCCCGGGCCGGGCTCGGCGGCCGGCCGAGCCCGAGCGCCCGGCCGTGCGGGGTCTTTCCGGCGGACAACGTCTGGCACGCCGACGTCTCCCGGCTGCCCGTGCACCCGCGCTCCGCGGCGATGGTCGGCGCGATCGGCGGCGGCGCCACGGTGCACGCCGACTTCGGCTCCGGCCGGTGGGAGGGCGCGCCGATCGGCATCCCGGTCACCGTCGTCCCCGCCGGCCAGCGGCGGGTCCCGGTCACCTTCGAGTACGCCGGCGAGAGCGACCCGGGGCCGTACCCGGTGCCGCCGGACGCGGCGGTCGAGGGTGGACCGAACGGCACCGGCGACCGGCACGTGATCGTCTGGGACCGGGCGGCCTGCCGGGCGTACGAGCTGTTCGACGCGCACCGGTCCGGCGCCGGCTGGCGGGCCGGCTCGGGAGCCGTCTTCGACCTGCGGTCGAACAAGCTGCGCCGGGCCGGCTGGACCTCCGCCGACGCGGCCGGACTGTCCATCCTGGCCGGGCTGGTCCGCTACGACGAGGTGGCCGCCGGACGCATCGACCACGCGCTGCGGGTGACCGTGCCGCGCACCCGCACCGGCTGGACCTGGCCGGCCACCCACTCCGCCTCGTCGGCCACCGACCCGGCCCTGCCGCAGCTCGGCCAGCGGCTGCGCCTCAAGCGTTCGGTGAACCTGTCCCGGCTGCCCCGGCAGGCCCGGATCGTCGCCGAGGCGATGCAGCGCCACGGGCTGATCGTCGCCGACCACGGCTCGGCCTGGTTCGTCTCGGGCGCCCCCGACCCGCGCTGGGACAACGACGCCCTGCACGCCCTCGGCGGCCTGCGCGGCAGTGACTTCGAGGTGGTGGACGCCGCGGGGCTGATGGTGAGCGGCGGCTCGGCCGCCACCCGCTGATATCCCTCGCCGGCACCCGGCCGGTGGGTCACACTGTCCGGGTGGATCATCGTGACCTGGTGCGGGTCAGCAAGCGGATGTCGCTGGCGCTGCGCCACCGTCCCGACCGGTTCCACCTGACGCTGGACGGGGCGGGCTGGGTGCCGGTCGCCGACCTGCTCGCCGCCCTGCGGATCACCCGCGCCGACCTGGACGCCGTGGTGGCCGGCAATGACAAGCAGCGCTTCGCCGTCGAACGCGGCCCCGACGGGGTCGACCGGATCCGGGCCAGCCAGGGCCATTCCGTCCCGGTCGACCTCGGCCTGGCGCCGGCGACCCCGCCGGACCGGCTCTTCCACGGCACCAGCGAGGCTGTCCTGCCGGCGATCCGCACCGAAGGGCTGCACCGGGGCCGCCGGCACCACGTGCACCTGTCCCCGGACGTGGAGACCGCCCGCCGGGTAGGCGCCCGCCGGGCCGGCGAGGTCGTCATCCTGACGATCGCCGCCGCCGCCATGGCCGCCAACGGCTACCCCTTCTACCGCAGCGCCAACGGCGTCTGGCTCACCGACACCGTCCCACCCGCCTACCTCACGGCACCACGGACCTGATCACGGCCCCACGGCCCACCGCGTTGATCATGAAGTTATGACCACGGACAACGGCGTGTCCGGGCAACAACTTCATGATCGACGGCCCTGAGGGGCCGGCCGGAGGGCGCGGGTGGACGGGGTCAGTGGGCCGTGACCGGGTGGTGGACCACCGCGTCGAAGAGGTAGGCGAGGGTGTTGGGGGCGGCGCGGTCGGGCTGGGTCGTCCCCGTCGTGTCGGTGGCGCGGGCGCGGAGGGTGAACCGGCCCGGGGCCGGGGGGCGCCACCGTGCGGTCCAGCGCTGCCAGGCGCCGCCCCGGTCGGCCGCCACCAGGTCGGCCGGGCGCCAGCCGTCGCCGGTGTCCACCTCGACCCGGTCGATCGGGCCGTTGCCCGACCAGGACCGGCCGTGCAGCAGCACCTCGGCGCCGGCCGGCACGCGGGCGTCCCAGGCCAGCTCGAACGCGCTCTTCACCGGCTGCGCGCCCAGCACCGTGCCCTCGGCCGGGTGCCCGGGGCCGAACATCCGGTAGAACCGGGTGTTCCACGGCGAGAACAGGGGTGTGGTGGAGACCTCGACCGGGCCCACCCACTTGATCGAGGAGATGCCGATCCAGCCGGGCACCACGACGCGGACCGGGAAACCGTGGTCGGCGGGGAGCGGCTCGCCGTTCATCTCGTACGCCAGCAGCACGTCGTCGAGGGCCTTGGCGATCGGCAGCGGGCGGCGTACGCGGCCCAGGTTGATCCCGCCGGTCACGAAGTCCGGGTCCAGCCCCTCAGGCATCACGTCGACCGCGTCGTCGCGCAGCCCGGCCAGCCGCAGCACGGTGCCCAGCCGGACCCCCCGCCAGCGGGCCACGCCGACCCCGCCCAGCCCCCAGGCCACCCCCGGCGCCGGCTCACCCTGCTGCTCGGTGAAGAAGCGCCGCCCGTTGCCGGCGCACTCCAGCAGCGCGTCGCTCTCCTCGGCGGGCAGCCGGCGCAGCTCGTCGAGGCTGAACTCGACCGCGGCGTCCCGGGTGGGCGCATCCCGCAGCCCGGTGCCGAACAGGCGCAGCCGCCAGGTGTCGGCGTCCAGTCGGGGCGTCTCGGTGTGGTTGCGGACGAAGAAGCGGTCGTTGGGCACCACGTACCCCTGCCCGGCCAGTGCCGTCCAGTGCATCTCGGCGTTGGTGTCGAGGGGGCGCAGCAGCTCCGGCGGCAGCGGCTTGGCGATCGGCGTACCCGGGTCGACGCCGACCGGCGCGGACGCCAGGGCGACCGGCTCCCGCTCGGCCGCGGCGGCGGTCAGGGCGGCCATGGCCGCTCCCAGCTCCAGCAGCCGGTCGCGGTCGACGCCCGCGCCGCGGGCCTCCCCGGCCAGCCACTGCCGGCTCCGACGGGTGTCGTGGTCGGCTTCGGCGTGGGACACGGGTGACCTCCGGAGGCTCGGCGACGCTGCCTTTCCTATTCAATCAATAGGAGTTTTGGCCGCGTCGGCCGAGGTCCGGGTCAGGTCGCCGGGTCAGCCGGCGTGCTGGCCGGCGAGGAAGTCGGCCAGGACCCGGGTGTGCGTGGAGAACGCCAGCTCGACCGGCTCGGTGAGGACCAGCCACTCGGTGGCCTCCTCGGTCGGCGCCGACGGGGGCAGGTCACCGACCGGTCGCTCGGGCAGCACGCCGAAGACCATCATGGTGCCGCCGGCCGGCGCCCCGTGTACCGCGAACAGCCGCGCCTCCTCGGCCTCGGCGAGCAGGCCGGTCTCCTCCCGCAGCTCGCGGACCAGCGCCTCGGACCACTCTTCGCCGTACTCGATGAACCCGCCCGGCAGGGCGAGCTGGCCGCGGGCCGGCTCGATGTCCCGGCGGACCACCACCACGCCGAGGCCCTCCGGGGTGCGGACCGGCAGCACGGCCACCGCCACGGGCAGCGGGTTGCGCCACACCGTCTCCCCGCAGGCCAGGCAGACGCGCGGCCACCCGGCCTCCGCCGGGTAGGCCACGCCGCAGAACGAGCAGTGCGAGTACGCGGCGGCGGTCACGCCGCTGCACGTTACCCGCCCGGCCGCCCGGGCGCGCCCTTCACCCGCCCGCGCGGGGTGTCCCCGGGTGCCGCCGCCGTTCCGCGACGCGCCGGAGCGACGCTCGGTGTCCACGAAGACGCGACATCAGCCGCCGCCGACGTGGCGGAGGACGGCCAGGACCCGGCGGTTGTCGCCGTCCGAGGACGGCAGACCGAGTTTCGCGAAGATGCTCGCCACGTGCTTCTCCACGACTCCGGCGGTGATGACGAGAGCCGCCGCGATCCCGGCGTTGGATCGTCCCTCGGCCATCAGCGACAGCACCTCACGCTCCCGGGGGGTCAGCGACGCCAGCCCGGCCGTGTCCCGCCCGGCCCGCATGAGGTGGCCGACCACCTCCGGATCCAGCGCGGTGCCACCGGATGCCACCCGGGTCAGCGCGTCCACGAAATCGGCGACGTCGGCGACGCGGTCCTTGAGCAGGTATCCGACGCCGGCCGGCCGGTCGGCGAGCAGGCGGGTCGCGTAGCGGGTCTCCACGTACTGGGAGAACACCAGCACACCGACGCCGGGTTGGTCGCGCCGGATGTCGATCGCGGCGCGCAGCCCCTCGTCGGTGTGCGTCGGTGGCATCCGGATGTCGACGACGGCCACGTCCGGCACGGTGGCGGCAACCGCGGACCGCAGCGCATCCGCGTCGGCCACCGCCGCGCACACCTCGAAACCGCGGTCGGTGAGCAACCGGACCAGCCCCTCGCGCATCATCGTGGCGTCCTCCGCGATCACCACCCGCATGCCGTCGCCTCCGTTCACACGTGTGTGGGCAGCTCGATGTCGACCCGGGTCGGACCGCCGCCCGGACTGCGTACGCGCATCCGGCCGTCCACGACGGCGATGCGGCGGGCCAGGCCGGACAGGCCGGGACCGTCCGGGTCCGCCCCGCCGACGCCGTCATCCTCGACGGTCACCGTCAGGCGCTCGCCGGATCGGACGACGCCGAGCGCGATCCGGGTCGCCCGGCTGTGTTTGGCGGCGTTCGCGAGCAGCTCGGAGGCACAGAAGTAGGCGACGGTCTCGATGGCGGGCGCCGGGCGGTCGGGCAGGTCGACGGTCACCGCGACCGGGATGGCGCTGCTCGTGGCGAGCGTCGCCAGCGCGTCGCCGAGACCGTTGTCGAGGACCGGCGGGTGGATCCCGCGCACCAGGTCGCGCAGGTCGGCGAGGGCTTCCTTCGCACCGCGGTGGGCGAGCGCGACCAGCTCGCGGGCCTGCGCGAGGTCGGGTGGCGGGCCGTCGGCGCCGAGCTTCTCGGTCGCCATGCCGAGGTTCAGGGCCAGCGTGGCCAGCCGGATCTGCGCGCCGTCGTGCAGGTCCCGCTCCAGCCTGCGCATCATGGCGGCCGCGTCGTCGATCGCGCGGGCCCGGGTGACCTGCAGTTCGCGTACCCGCTCGGCGAGCCGGCGCGGACCGAGCAGCCGTCGCATGGCGGCAACGTCCAGCGTCGTGCCGGCCCGCATCAACCACGGCGCGACCAGCAGCATGGCGAGGCCGGCCGCGGCGATGAGGAACGTTCCGGCGAACGTCCGCGTGCCGATGGCGCCGAACGGCGTGAGCGCCCACACCGGTCCGAGGCGTGTCCCGGCCGGGTGGTTGCGGAACAGCGGCCACCACACCGGGTAGCTGAGGTTGGCCAGGCCGAACACGTAGCAGAACGCGCCGTAGCCCTCGGGGATGGCCAGTGGCACCTTGAGCAGGCCGTACCCGACGGCGCGCCAGCCCGGTCCGTCGGAGACGACGGCGCCGAGCCGCCTCGACGGCCGGGGCGGCGGGGCGTCCACGTGCACGTCGAGCAGCCGGCCGGCGAGTGCGCGATGGACGGCTCCCGTCGCGCGCCCGATCGGGGCGGCGAGCACGACCAGGAGCGCGACGGTGAGCGGGACCAGGAAGAGGAACACCGGTGCGACGGCAGGTGCGGGCTGGTCGGACAGGGCCCCGGTCGCCCAGAGGAACAGGACGCCCAGGGCCGGCCCGATCGCCGGTGCGCTCAGGATCGCGGCCGCGCTGACCACGCCGAGGACGCAGAACACCGCCCGGCGCAGGGCCAGTGTGGTGAACGGAGCGCGCAGCGCGGTCATCGGCCCATTGTCGCCGGTCACGCGTCGCGATGGCGGAGCAGCACGCCTCCGCACAGCACCGCCGCCGCCGCGTACCCGCACATCAGCAGCGCGCTGACCCAGCCGGCGAACAGCCCGGGCACCGGCGAGGTCACCGCGATCGAGTTGAGCAGCATCAGCAGCGGGACGAAGCGGCCGACCTGGATCCCGCTCTCGCCGAACAGGCCGGCCACGATCATCGGGACGAACATCAGACCGAACAGCGTGCCGATCGCGGCGCCCGAGTGCCGCACGATCGCCCCGATGCCGACCCCGATGAGCGCGGTGGCGCCCAGGTACACGCCGGTCAGCACGACCGCGCGCAGGATCGCCGGGTCGGTCAGGGCTGCGGCCGGGATGGCGGTGCCGCGGATCGCGAGCTGCCCGCCCAGGTAGCCGGCGAAGCTCGCGACCAGCCCGACGGTGAGGGCCGCGCCCCCGCACACGGCGACCTTCGCGGCCAGGACGGTCCGACGCCGCGGGACGGCGGCGAACGTCGAGCGGATCATCCCGGTGCCGCATTCCCCGGTCACCATGAGGACGCCGAGCGCGCCGAGGAGCAGTTGCGCCACGATGGCGCCGCCGAGGCTGTTGTTCAGGATCTGGGCGGCGGTGGCGACCGGGGTGTGCGATCGGTACCCGAGTCCCACCCCGGCCCCGGCCGCGGCCATCGAGACCACCGCGGCGATCGCCAGCCACCACGTCGACCGGACGCTGCCCAGCTTGATCCGTTCCATCCGGGCTGCCTGCCGGAATCCGTACCGGTTCATGACGCTCCCACTCCGCGATAGTCGGTGGCCTCTGAGGTGAGCCGGAAGAACGCGTCCTCCAGGTTGTCGCCGCCGGCGGCGAGTTCGGCGACGGTCGTCTCGGCGAGCAGCCGGCCGCGGCCGATGACCACCAGCCGGTCGGCGGTCAGCGCCATCTCGGCGATCAGGTGACTGGACACGAACACCGTCCGGCCCTCGGCGGCGAGCCCGCGCAGCAGGTCCCGGATCCAGCGGATGCCTTCCGGATCCAGCCCGTTGACCGGCTCGTCGAGCAGGAGGACGGCCGGGTCGCCGAGCAGGGCCACGGCGACGCCGAGCCGCTGGCGCATGCCGAGCGAGTACGTGCCGGCACGCCGCGTCGCCGCGTCGGACAGACCGACGACCCGCAGCACCTGCTCGACCCGGGAACCGGGGATGTCGTTGCTCGCGGCCAGCGCGCTCAGGTGCGCACGGGCGCTGCGGCCGGGGTGGAACGCCCCGGCGTCCAGGAGCGCGCCGACCGTCTTCAACGGCCAGCCCAGGTCCTGGTACCGGACGCCCCCGATCAGCGCCTCACCCTGGTCCGGGGCGTCCAGGCCGAGGATCATCCGCATCGTCGTGGACTTGCCGGACCCGTTCGGGCCGAGGAAGCCGGTCACCACCCCCGGCTGCACCCGCACGCTCAACCCGTCGACGGCGACCCGGCCGCCGTACCGTTTCGTCAGCTCACGTAGTTCGATCACACCATCGACGCTAGGCAGCGCCGCCGGTGGTCGGAAGCCGGAAACCCTCCGACTCCGCCCGGGGGTTTTCCGCCCCCGGCGCGGCTAGCCGGGCAGGCCGGTGGCGTCGGCGCGCAGGGCGGCGCGGGCCTCCATGAGGGCGAAGCCGAGCAGGTTGTCGCCCCGCCACCGCGCCGGGTCCCCGGCGCGCGGGTCGTCGGCCGCCAGCCCGATGCCCCACACCCGGTCCACCGGGCTGGCCTCGACGAGCACCCGCTCGCCGGTGCCGAGCAGGAACCGGCCCAGCTCCTCGTGCTGGCCGAACTTGGCCACACTGCCCGCCACCACGATGTCGTAGCGGCGGGCCGCCCAGGTCGCCTCGTCGAAGCCGTGGACCTGCCGGCCGAGCGCCTTGGCCCGCTGCGGGTGTGCGGCGGCCAGCACCCGCTCGGCGATCCCGTCGTCGCCGAAGAGGACGGCCTTGTGCCACATCATCCAGTGCTCGGCCGTGGCGTAGGTGCGGCCGTCGACCGTGAACGGCGCGGGCCACCACTGGCTCAGGCAGCCGGCGCCGACGCTGCCGTCGCGCTGCGGGCGGTGGCCCCAGAAATGCAGGTACTTCACCCGCGCTCCGGAGTGGACGGTGGCGGCCAGCTCGGCGACGGATCGGATCGGCACGGCCGCCAGTCTGCCCGAGGGCACCGACACTGCGCCCCCGCATTCCTCCGGGCGGGTCCGCGCCGCGTTCCCGACCTCGCGATCGTGCCCGTGCCACGTCCGTCGGCACGGGCACGATCGGTGGGGGAGTCAGGGGGTGGGGCTGCCCGTGTAGAAGGCGGTCGTCCGGTCGCCGGCGGCGCGGGCCTCGTCGGCCGGGGTGCCGGCGGCGATGCTCGCCTCGGTCCAGCGGGCGCTGGCCTCGGTCATGAAGCGGCGGCCCTCGTCCGAGCCCATCCAGGCGACGGCCTCGTCCGGGGTGATCCCGGAACCGTCGGCGGCGAGGTGGGAGGCCAGCCCGAGCAGCGCCCCGTCCCAGCCGACGCCGACCGCGCCCGGCCCGTACTCGGCCCATCGCTCGTCGTCGACGTGCGCCACGTGCTCCAGCTCGAACCGGGTACGCCCGGCGCCGGCCTCGGTGAGCCGCACCTCGATCCAGCTCACCTCCCCGCCGAACTCCCAGGTCGCGGCGAAGCTGTGCGGCGGGTCGCAGCGCTCGACCGTGCCCCCGGCGTTGCCCTCCAGCTGGTAGCTCCCGCCGACCTTCAGCTCGCCGGAGACCGGCAGGAACCAGCGGGGGATCCGCTCGGCGCTGGTGCAGGCGTCCCAGACGTCCTCCACCGGCGCGTCATAGGTCTGGCTGATCGTCAGCACCCGCGCCTCGCCCGCGGGGAGCGTGCGGCTGCCCAGCCGGCGCTCGACGGCGCTGATCTGCCCGATTACGTCGATCATCAGGTTGTCCTCTCGTCGGGTTCGCTCTCGCGCAGCCGCCGTTCGCGCCGCCCCCGGGCCAGTTCGGTGGCGAGCGCCGCCAGCGGCGGCGTCCAGAACCGGCGGAAGCCCGCGAGCCACTCGTCCATCTCGCGCAGCGGTCGTGGGTCCACCGCGTAGAGGCGGCGGGCGCCCTGGGCGCGCACGGTCGCGAAGCCGTGCTCCCGCAGCACCTTGAGGTGTTGCGACACGGCCGGCTGGCTGATGCCGAACTCCCGCTGGACGGTCGCCCCGAGCGTGCCGGCCGGCTGCTCGCCCTCGGCGAGCAGCTCCAGGATCCGGCGACGCACCGGGTCCCCGAGGACGTCGAAGGCGTGCACGAACCCTTTATATCACACCCGACTTATATAAGCGACCACTGAAACGGCGGGATCCTGGACAGCTCCCGTTCGAGACGGACGGGAGCCGCCCAGGATCCGGTCAGCCGCCGAGGCGGGCCGCGACGGCGCTGCGCAGCTCCGGGAGCCGGTCGTGCAGCAGGCCCGGGCACTGGGTGTTGTTGAAGTCCTTGTGCCCGTAGATCTCGGTCGGCGGGATGCCGTACTGCTGGCAGGTGAAGGCGCAGAACCACACCAGGCTGTTCCAGAGCGCCTGCGGGGGCTGCACGTCGAGATAGATGCCGTCGTTCTCGATGCCGATGGCCTGGCTGTTCTGCCCGACGCAGTGCGCGCCCTGCACCATGGTCTGCCCGTGCAGCAGCCCGTAGAGACTGCCGTGCCGGCCCTCGGTGAGGAAGCCGCCCCGGCTGTTGGTGAAGTGCTGCCCGGAGTCGAGCCAGCCGTTGCTGTCCATGTGCAGGTTCTGAATGTCGCGTGAGTTCCGGTAGGCCTGCGCGAGGCTGTAGTCGGTGGTGTTCGGGAACGCCGTGTGATGAATGATGATCTTGTTGGGCCGGCTCTGCACCACGCTCACCGCGGAGGACGGCGGGCGGGCGCTCCAGGTCGCACAGTTGGCGATGGTCGGCTGGTCGATCCGCGCGGCGACGGCCCGGGCGTCGCGGCCGGCGCCGACCTGGGTGAGCGCGGTGGCGCCGGCTGCGGCGCCGAGCAGGACCGCGCCGCGCAGCACGGCCCGCCGGGGAACGGGAACGGACATGGGGGCCTCCTCGTCGGGGACGGACGCCGCCGGTGGCGGGCGGCGGCTCCGCGGCGCGGCGTCCGGGACGCCGGCCGGAGCGGGCCGCCCACCACCGGAGCGGATCAGCAGGGTCCGTTGCAGGCCAGCACCTTGAGCCGGTCCAGGGTGCCGTTCCAGACGTTCTGGTCGCCCGGGAAGACGCCCGAGGACGACCACTGCCAGAAGGAGTACGTCCCCCAGCCGGCCGGGAGCGTGCCGACGCTGCTGGAGTAGCGGGCGATCCACAGCGGGTTGTTCGCGGCGAACTGCGAGGTGTTGCCCGTGCAGGTGCTCCACCAGTCGGTGGTGGTGTAGATGGTGGCCCACCGGCCGGTGCGCGCGTAGTACTGGTTGACGAACGAGGCGATCCAGCTGCGCATCGAGGCCTGGCTCAACCCGTAACAGGTGGCGCCGTACGGGTTGTACTCGATGTCGAGCGCGCCGGGCAGCGTCCTGCCGTCCTTGGACCAGCCGCCGCCGTGGTCGACGAAGTAGTTGGCCTGGGCCGCGCCGCTCGAGTTGCCGGGCAGGGCGAAGTGGTACGACCCGCGGATCATCCCGACGTTGTAGGAGCCGTTGTACTGCTGGGCGAAGTACGGGTTGGTGTAGGACGTGCCCTCGGTCGCCTTCACGTACGCGAACCGGGCGCCGTTGTTCCAGGCGGCGGACCAGTTCACGTTGCCCTGGTGGCTGGAGACGTCCATGCCGGGCAGGCCGGCCGGCGCGGCGCTGGCGGGAGTCGCGCCGACGACGGCCGAGGCGGCCAGGGTGACGGTGGCGAGCAGGGCCGTGGCGGCCGTACGCAGCGCCGATCGCAGGGGACGGTTCATCTTTCCTCCCTGGGGGTGGGGGAGCGTGACGAAAGGAACTGTCAACATTAGGTCACAGGGTGGAGAAACTTTTCAATAGACGTATGGAAGATTTTCTTTGTTTGGCGAGGGGGTCAGCGGAGGCCGGCCAGCACCTCGGCGGCGGCCCGTTCACCGGCCGCGACCGCGCCCTCCAGGTAGCCGCTCCACCGGGTGGCGGTCTCGGTGCCGTCCGGCCGCCGACCCGGATCCGGTGGAATTCTCTCCGCCGGCGTGTCGATACCGGGGTGCCCCGTTCGTGTGGAGGGTGGAGGGGCGGCACGGGGCCGCTGCCGGGGGTGAGGAGAAGCGCGTGAAGCAGTACCTGATCAGCATGTACCAGCCGGCCGGCGCCGGCCGGCCGGACCCGGAGTTCCTGGCCGGGGTGATGCGCGAGGTCGACGCCATCGGCCGGGAGTTGCGGGAGGCCGGCTGCTGGGTGTTCGGCAACGGCCTGCACGCCCCGGAGACCGCCACCGTGCTGCGCCCGAAGGGCGACGAGGTGCTCGTCACCGACGGCCCGTACGTCGAGGGCAAGGAGTACCTGGGCGGGTTCACCATCATCACGGCCCCCGACCTCGACGCCGCCCTCGACTGGGGCCGCCGCTACGCCCTGGCCACCACCCTGCCGATCGAGGTGCGCCCGTTCCAGGGCGAGGGATGACCGGCCCCACCGACGTCGACCGGGTCTTCCGCGCGGAGTACGGCCGCGCGGTCGCCGTCCTGGTCCGCCTGCTCGGCGACATCGACCTCGCCGAGGAGGCGGTCCAGGAGGCGTTCGCCGCCGCGGTCGACCGGTGGGCCGTCGACGGCCCACCGCCGAGCCCGGCCGGCTGGATCATCACCACCGCCCGGAACCGGGCGATCGACCGCCGCCGCCGCGAGGCGTCCCGCGCCGACCGGCACGCCCAGGCCGCCCTCCTGTACGCCGCCGAGCCGCCCGCCGAGGAGGGTCCCGTGCGCGACGACCGGCTCCGACTGATTTTCACCTGCTGCCACCCGGCGCTCGGCCCGGCGGCCCGGGTCGCGCTGACCCTGCGCCTGCTCGGCGGGCTGAGCACCGCCGAGATCGCGAGGGCGTTCCTGGTGCCGGAGCCGACCATGGCGCAGCGCCTGGTCCGGGCCAAGGCGAAGATCCGGGACGCCGGCATCCCGTACCGGCTGCCCCGGGACGCCGACCTGCCCGACCGGCTGCGGGCCGTGCTGGCCGTGGTCTACCTGATCTTCACGGAGGGGCACACTGCCAGCGCGGGGGAGCGGCTGGTCCGGGACGAGCTGTGCGACGAGGCGATCCGGCTGGGCCGGCTGCTCGCCGAGCTCATGCCGGACGAGCCGGAGGTGCTCGGCCTGCTCGCGCTCATGCTGCTCACCGACGCGCGGCGGGGCGCGCGGACCGGGCCGGACGGCGCGCTCGTGCCGCTCGGCGCGCAGGACCGGAGCCGGTGGGACCGCCCGCTGATCGCCGAGGGGCAGGCCCTCGTGCGGCGGTGCCTGCGGCGGGACCGCCCCGGCCCGTACCAGATCCAAGCCGCGATCAACGCGGTGCACAGCGACGCGGCGACCGCCGCGGACACCGACTGGCGGCAGATCCTCGCCCTCTACGACCAGCTCCGGGCGCACGCACCCGGGCCGGTGGTGACGCTGCACCGGGCCGTCGCGCTGGCCGAGGTGGCCGGCCCGGCCACCGCGCTCGCCGAGGTCGACGGGCTGGACCTGGCCGGCTACCACGTGCTGCACGCCGTCCGCGCCGACCTGCTGCGCCGCCTCGACCGGCCGGCCGAGGCGGCGGCCGCGTACGACGCGGCGATCGCGCGCACCGACAACGCCGCCGAGCGGGAGTTCCTCCGCCGCTCCCGCGACCTGCTGAGGAGCCACCCGTGAGCGCATCCGAGATCCTGGTCGACGGGCTCGCCTTCGGCGAGTCGCCCCGGTGGCACGGGTGGTCACCGACGCGCGGGGCAACGCGTACGTCAACACCATCGGCTTCGACTTCCCCGCCGGGGACTACCGGCCGGGGGCCGTGGCCCTGGTCCCGCCCGACGGCGCCGCCCGGCTGGTCGCCGACGATCTCGCCTTCCCCAACGGCATGGTGCTCACCCCGGACGGGGGCACCCTGATCGTCGCCGAGTCGTACGCCGGTCGGCTCACCGCGTACGACGTGGCGGCCGACGGGTCGCTCGGCGGCCGGCGGTTCTGGGCGGCGGTGCCGGACTCCGCGCCGGACGGCATCTGCCTCGACGCCGCCGGAGCCGTCTGGTACGGCGACGTGCCGAACCGGTGTGCCGTGCGGGTCGCCGAGGGCGGCCGGGTGCTCGACCGGGTCGACCTGGACCGGGGCTGCTTCGCCTGCGCGCTCGGCGGCCCGGACGGGCGCACCCTCCACCTCGTCGCCACACAGTGGAGTCCCGCAGCGCTCTCCGGTGGCCCGCGGACCGGCCAGGTGCGGACCCTGCGGGCGCCCGCCCCGGCCGCCGCCCGAGCACGGCACACCTGCCCGGCGGGTGCAGATCCGGCGCGCCCGGAATCGTGATCGCGTCGATACCGCCGCGGCCCTCGGGAGGCATTGACGAACCCCCGCCGAAAAGTACACTCCCGGTGTAATAAGTTTCCCGCTTCGCCCGAGCCGCACCGCGCACCCCCGACGCCGCGTCCTCTCCCGAGGTGAAGATGCCCCCACCCCCCACTCCCGCGGACGGAATCGACCTGGCGCTGCACGGTGTCGGCGTCCGGTTCGGCGGGCTCGTCGCCCTCGACGACGTCTCGCTGCGGGTCCCGCCCGGCCGGATCGTCGGCGTGATCGGCCCCAACGGCGCCGGGAAGACCACCCTGTTCAACGTGGTCTGCGGCTTCGTCCCGCCGACCAGCGGATCGCTCACCCTGGACGGTCGCCCGTTCCGGCCCCGCCCGCACCGGCTGACCCGGCTCGGCATCGCCCGCACGCTCCAGGGCGTCGGCCTGTTCCCCGGGCTCACCGTGCTGGAGAACGTGGTGGCCGGCGCCAGCCACGCAGCCCGGGCCGGCTTCGCCACCGCGCTGTTCGGCCTGCCCCGCAGCGACCGCGACGAGCGGCGGCTGCGCCAGGAGGCCCTCGACCTGCTCGCCGAGCTGGGCGTCGCCGCGCACGCCGGCGCGGCCCCCGCCACCCTGCCGTACGCGGTGCGCAAGCGGGTCGCCCTGGCCCGTGCCCTGATCGCCCGGCCTCGCCTGCTTCTGCTCGACGAGCCGGCCGGCGGGCTGGGCGCCGACGACGTCGACGAGCTGGCCGAGCTGGTCCGCACGCTGCCCGAACGGGCCGGCGGCGCCTGCTCGGTGATGCTCGTCGAGCACCACATGGACCTGGTCATGGCCGTCTGCCAGGAGCTGGTGGTGCTCGACTTCGGCCGGGTCATCGCCGCCGGCACCCCCGACGAGGTCCGCGACGACCCGCTGGTCACCGAGGCGTACCTCGGCGCCGACGTGCCGGCCGAGGCCGCGGGGGCCGGGTCGTGACCGCGGTGCTGGAGGTCGAGGCGGTCAGCGCCGGCTACGGGCCGGTGCCGGTGCTGCGGGACGTGAGCTTCGAGGTGCCCGCCGGGACCATCGCCGCCGTGCTCGGCGCCAACGGGGCCGGCAAGACCACCCTGCTGCGTACCCTGTCGGGCCTGCTCCGGCCCACCGGCGGCCGGGTCCGCTTCGACGGCGCCGACCTGCGCGGCGTCCGCGTCGAACGGCTGGTCCGGCGCGGCCTGGCGCACGTCCCCGAGGGGCGGGGCGTGGTGGCCGAGCTGACCGTGGAGGAGAATCTGCGCCTCGGCGGGCTCTGGCGCAGCGACCGGGCCGACGCCCGCAGGGCCCAGGACGAGGTGTACGAGCTGTTCCCGCCCCTGGCCCGCCGCCGGCGCCACGCCGGGCACCAGCTCTCCGGCGGGGAGCGGCAGATGCTCGCCCTGGGCCGGGCGCTGATCGCCCGGCCCCGGCTGCTGCTGCTCGACGAGCCGTCGCTCGGCCTGGCCCCCAAGGTGACCGCGCAGATCATGGCGCTGCTGCGCCGGCTCTGCGACGAGCGGGGGCTGACCGTCCTGCTGGTCGAGCAGAACGTGCGCAGCGCCCTCTCGGTCGCCGACCAGGGCGTCGTGATGTCGCTCGGCCGCGTGGTGACCGCCGCCCCGGCGGGGCGGCTGCGCGACGACGACCAGCTCCGGCACGCGTACCTCGGGTTCTGACGGCCCGGCGAGCAGGAAGGATCCGCATTGGACCGGTTCTTGTTCCTCACCTTCGGCGGGCTGTCCACGGGCGCGGTCTACGCCGCGTTCGCCCTCGCCCTGGTGCTCATCTGGCGGGCCGCCCGGCTGGTCAACTTCGCCCAGGGCGCGATGGCCGTGGCCACCGCGTACGTCGGCTACGCGGTCGCCTCCGCGACCGGCTCCTACTGGCTCGGCCTGGGCGCGGCCGTGCTCGCCGGCCTGCTCCTGGGGGCACTGGTCGAGCGGGTGCTCATGCGCTTCGTCGGGCACGCCAACCCGCTCAACGAGGTGATCGTGGCGCTCGGCCTGGTGCTGCTCATCCAGGCGGTGCTCGGCATGGTCTTCGGCAACGGCTACCGGCCGGCCGCCGCCCCGTTCGACACCGACGCGCTCACCCTCGGTGGGGTCGCCGCGCTGTCGCCCTACGACCTGTGGGTGCTCGGCGCCGTGCTGGTGGTCGTGGTGCTGCTCGCGCTGCTGTTCACCCGCACGCCGATCGGCCTGCGGATGCGGGCCGCCGCGTTCGCCCCCGAGGTGTCCCGGCTGCTCGGCGTCGACGTGAGCCGGATGCTCACCCTCGGCTGGGCCCTCGCCGCGGCGGTCGGCGCGCTCGCCGGCATGCTGGTCGTCCCCACCGGCCTGGGGCTGCACCCGCACGCCATGGACCTGGTCTTCGTGGTCGCGTTCACCGCCGCCGTGGTCGGCGGCCTGGACAGCCCGGCCGGTGCGGTGGTCGGCGGCCTGCTGGTCGGCCTGATCCTCTCGTACGTCACCGGCTACCTGGGCCCGGACACCACCCCGCTGGCCGTCCTGGTGCTGCTGCTGGCCGTCCTCCTGGTCCGCCCCGGCGGGCTGTTCTCCAGCGCGAAGGCGAGGCACGTGTGACCGCCACCCGCCCCTCCGCCCGGTCCGGAGTGGACCGGCCCGCCGGGCCGTCGCCGCTGCGCCGGCTGCTGCCCGGCGCGCCCGCCACCGCCGGCCCGCGCGGGTCGACCCTGCTGCGCCACCTGGCCGGGGCGGTGCTCGCCGGCACCCTGGTCGTGCTGCTCACCAACCAGCTCGCGCCCTACCAGAACCTCCAGGTGGCCCGGGTCTGCGCGTTCCTCTGCGTGACCGCCGGCTACACGGTGCTGGTCGGGCTCAACGGCCAGCTCTCCCTCGGGCACGGCGCGCTCATGGCCACCGGCGCGTACACGGTGGCGCTGGTGCAGCGGGCGTTCGACGAGCGGGGCGTGCAGGGGCGGTGGATCCTGCCGCTGTCGCTGCTGGCCGCCGTCGCGGCCACCGCGCTGGCCGGCCTGGTCATCGGGCTGGCGGCCGCCCGGCTGCGCGGGCCGTACCTGGCCGGCGTGACCCTCGCCGTGGCGACGCTCGTGCCGGCCGTCAGCACGATCTTCACCGGCGTGTTCAACGGCGAGCAGGGCCTGCGCTTCCCGGCGGAGACCCCGCCGGCGTTCCTGGGCGCCTACTTCCAGCCGGAACGGTGGCTGGCCTGGATCGCGCTGCTCGCCGCGCTGCTCACCGTGCTGCTCCTGGCCAACCTGGTGCGCAGCCGCTTCGGCCGGTCGCTGCGCGCCGTGCGGGACGACGAGGTGGCCGCCCGGCTCGCCGGCATCCACGTCGCCCGCACCCAGGTGCTCGCCTTCGTGGTCAGCGCCGGCTGCGCCGGCCTCGGCGGCGGCGTGTACGCGGTCCTCACCGCCACCGTCGCGCCGGGCAAGTTCCCCCTGGAGCTGTCGCTGTTCCTGCTCATGGCCATCGTGATCGGCGGGCTGGGCAGCCTGGCCGGCGCGGTCTGGGGCGCGGTGCTGCTGGTCGCGCTCCAGGACCTGCCGAGCCTGCTCACCGAGACGTTCAGCCTGTCGGGCGGCCTGGCCCAACGCCTGGAGGGCAACCTCGCGCTGGCCGTGTTCGGCCTCATCCTCATCGTCGTCATGCTCGCCGCCCCGGGCGGCCTGCACGGCGCCGTCCGCACCGTCGCCGCCCGGCTGCGCGCCCGCCGCCGCGCGCCGGAGGACTGAGCCACCCCGGTTCCACCCACCCGTTCGCACCGCCGCACCGGAATGGAGAACCATGCGTCCCACCACCCGCCGCATACTCGCGGCCGCCACCGGCCTCGCCCTGCTGGCCGCCGTGCCGGCCTGCGCCGATGACGCGAAGCAGGCCGCCGAGAACGTCCCCGGCGTCACCGACACCGAGGTCGTCATCGGCACCCACCAGCCGCTCACCGGTCCCGCCGCGCCCGGGTACTCGAAGATCTCCGCCGCCACGAAGGCGTACTTCGAGCACGTCAACAGCAAGGGCGGGGTGAACGGCCGGAAGATCGTCTACAAGGTCATGGACGACGGCTACAACCCCGCCAACACCGAGAACGTGGTCCGCAAGCTGGTGCTCGACGACAAGGTCTTCGCGCTCCTCGGCGGGCTCGGCACCCCGACCCACACCAACGTGCTGGAGTTCGTCAAGACCCAGAAGGTGCCCGACCTGTTCGTCTCCTCCGGCAGCCGGAACTGGAACCAGCCCGACAAGTACCCGACCACCTTCGGCTGGCAGCCCGACTACACGGTCGAGGGCAAGATCCTGGCCACCTGGGTGAAGCAGCAGTTCCCCGGCGCGAAGGTCTGCCACTTCGGGCAGAACGACGACTTCGGGCGGGACTCGCTGGCCGGGGTCGAGAAGGTCCTCGGCGCGGTGGCGGCCAAGCAGACCTACACCACGACCAACCAGCAGGTCGGCCCGGCCATCGGGGCGCTCAAGGCGGCCGGCTGCCAGGTGGTGATCTCGGCCAGCATCCCGGGCTTCACGGCGCTGGCCATGGGGCAGGCCGCCGGGCAGGGTTTCCGCGCGCAGTGGGTGGTGTCCAACGTGGGCGCCGACTACACCACGCTGTCGAAGCAGCTCGGCGACAAGAAGGTGATCCTCGAAGGCATGGTGGCCGACAACTACCTGCCGATGGTGGGTGACACGGCGAACCCGTGGATCCAGGAGTTCACCAAGATCCACCAGAAGTACAACGCGGCCAACCCGATCGACGGCAACGCGATCTACGGCTACTCCATGGCGTACACCTTCGTGCAGGCGCTGCTCGCCGCCGGCAAGGACCCGACCCGGGAGAAGCTGGTAGAGGCGGTGCAGAAGGGCGGCTTCCGGGGGCCGGGCCTCACCCCGTTCCGGTACAGCGACGACGTGCACGCCGGATACAGCGGGGTGCGGCTGAACAAGGTCCAGAACGGCGCGCAGGCGTACTTCGGCCCGACGTACACCACGGACGATGGCGACGCCCCGGTCACCGAGTCCACCGAGCCGCCGACCGCGCCGCCGGCGGACGCCATCCCGACGACCTGACCACCGCCGCGGGCCGGGCGGCCGTCACCGCGGTGACGGCCGCCCGGCGACGCGCACGTAGAGTGCAGCATTCCGGCGCGACGCCACCGGGGCGGGCGGGTGACGCCGGCCAGGAGCTACGCACAGGGGGCGGACGCATGATCGAGGTGGACGCCGACGTGCCGGCGCGGGTGGACGGCCGGTCGGCGCGGGCCGAGCGGACCCGGGCCGCCATCGTCGAGGCGCACCTGGCGCTCATCGACGAGGGCGACCTGCGGCCCACCGGGGAGCGGATCGCCGAGCGCGCCGGGGTGTCCCTGCGCACCCTGTGGACCAACTTCAAGGACATGGAGACCCTGTTCGCCGCGACCGGGCGGCTGGTCGGGGAGCGGCTGGACGCGCTCTGGCGGCCGATCCCGCCCGAGCTGCCGCTCACCCGGCGGATCGCCGAGTTCTGCGACCAGCGGGCCGAGATGCTGGAGGTGTTGGCCCCCTCGGCGCGCGCCTCGGCGCTTCGGGAGCCGTTCTCCCCGCAGCTGCGGCGCAACCGGGAGGCGGCCATCGCCCGGGTCCGCCACGAGACCGAGTTGGCCTTCGAGCCGGAGCTGGCGCACGCCGGGGAAGGGCGCGAGCAGTTGCTCGACGCGGTGACCGTGGCCTGCACCTGGGCGGCCTGGGCCATGATGCGCGACGCCATGGGCCTCGACGTGGCGGCGGCCCGGGCCACCCTGGCCCGCACCATCGGCGCACTCCTCGTCGACGCCATCGCCGCCGGCCTGCGCTGACCTGATCTTCCCCGTCCGCTGCCGAACCGCCGGCCGGCGCTGACCGCCGGGTCCGGCCTCCTCAGTCGTCGCGCAGCCGGCGCAGGATCCGGGTCAGCTCGTCGCGGTCCGCCGGGTCGAGGGCGCCGAAGAACCGTTCCGCCTCGGCGGCCCGGGCCACCCGGATGGCCTCGCCGACCCGCTCGCCCTCCGCGGTGAGCGCGACCAGGGTGGCCCGCCGGTCGACCGGGTCGGGCCGCCGCTCGACCAGCCCGCGCTCGGCCAGGCCGTCGACCACCTCGGTGGCGGAGCGGGGCGCGATGCGCAGGTGCTCGGCGAGCGTGCTCAGCCGGACCGCGCCGTGCCGCATGAGCACGGCGAGCGCCCGGGCGTGCCCCGGGTTGATCTCCCAGGGTTCGAGGGTGCGCTTGGACTGGTGGCGCAGCCGCCGGGCCACGGCCCAGAACGTCTCGGCCAGGCTCTCCTCGTCGCTGCCGGTCACCGGAATACGGTAGCAGCACATACTGTTGTTACCTCATGATGAGGTAACCTCAGCAATGCCCCCGACGAAAGAGAGCACCCCCTTGGACGGATTCCGTGACGGCCGCGGCGGCGGCCGGACCAGCGTGACCCCCGCCGAGAAGACGCAGGCCCGCCAGGTGTCACTGCGCCGGATCGGCGGCCTCTTCACCGCCCACCGCCGCCCACTGGCCGCCGTGGTCGCGATCATCGTGGCGTCCTCCGTGATCGCGATGGCGTCACCGTTCCTGCTGCGTACCGTGATCGACCGGGCCCTCCCGGAGCGCGACCTGACCCTCCTGGCCTGGCTGGTCGCGGGCATGGTCGGGGTCGCCGCGGTGACCGCCGTGCTCGGCGTGGCGCAGACCTGGATCTCCACCCGCGTGGGCCAGGAGGTCATGCACCGGCTGCGCACCGACGTGTTCACCCACCTCCAGCGGCAGTCGATCGGCTTCTTCGTCCGCACCCGCACCGGCGAGGTGCAGTCGCGGATCACCAACGACATCGGCGGCATGCAGGCCGTGGTCACCTCCACCGCCACCTCGATCGCCGCCAACCTCACCACCGTCATCGCCACCGTGATCGCCATGGTCGCGCTGAGCTGGCGGCTCACCCTCGTCTCCGTGGTCGTGCTGCCGCCCGCCATCTGGCTTACCCGGCGGGTCGCCCGGCTGCGCCGGGAGATCACCGCCCGCCGCCAGCGCGAGCTGGCCGACCTCAACGTCACCATCGAGGAGGGGCTGTCGATCAGCGGCGTGCAGCTGGCCAAGACCCTCGGCGCCAACGCCACCCTGGTCGACCGGTTCACCGTCTCCTCGGCCCGCCTCGTCGACCTGGAACTCCGCTCGGAACTGGCCGGCCGCTGGCGGATGGCCTCGATGACGGTGATCTTCGCGGCCATCCCGGCCGTCATCTACCTCGCCGCCGGCCTGCCCGGCACCGCCGGCACGCTCACCATCGGCACCCTGGTCGCCTTCACCGCCCTCCAGGGCAACCTGTTCCGGCCGCTCATGGGCCTGCTCAACGTCGGCGTCTCGCTGACCGCCTCGATGGCGCTGTTCGCCCGGATCTTCGAATACCTCGACCTGCCCGTCGAGGTGGCCGACCCGGAGCGGCCGGTGGCCCTCGACCCGGCCCGGGTGCGCGGACACCTGCGCTTCTCCGACGTCACCTTCAGCTACCCGGGCAGCGACACCGCCGCCGTGGCCGGCGTGAGCCTCGACGTCCCGGCCGGCACGAGCCTGGCCCTCGTGGGCGAGACCGGCTCCGGCAAGAGCACCCTCGCCGCGCTGATCAGCCGGCTGCACGACCCCGACGCCGGCCGGCTCACCATCGACGGCATCGACCTGCGCGACCTGCGCCTGGCCGACCTGGCCGCCGTCGTGGGCGTGGTCAGCCAGGAGACCTACCTGCTGCACGCCACGGTGCGGGACAACCTCCGGTACGCCCGCCCCGACGCCACCGACGCCGACATCGAGGCCGCCGCCCGCGCCGCGCAGATCCACGACCTGATCGCCGCGCTCCCCGACGGGTACGACACCGTGGTCGGCTCCCGCGGCCACCGGTTCTCCGGCGGCGAGAAGCAGCGCCTGGCCATCGCCCGCACGCTGCTGCGCGACCCGCGGATCCTGGTGCTGGACGAGGCGACCAGCGCGCTGGACACCGAGACCGAGCGCGCGGTGCAGCGAGCCTTCGACGAGCTGGCCCGCGGGCGCACCGTGATCACCATCGCGCACCGCCTCTCCACCGTCCGCGACGCCGACCAGATCGCCGTGCTCGACCACGGCCGGATCGTGGAGTCCGGCACCCACGACACCCTGCTCGACCGCGCCGGCCGGTACGCGGCGCTCGCCGCCTGATCCCGATCCCGGAAACCTGATCCGCAAGACGTGATTCCCACGTCTCTGATCGCTAGGGTGGCGCGATGCGGAACGGAGTGCAGGCCCAGGTGCCGGTGCTGTACGTCGCGGACGCCGACGCCGCCCAAGGGTTCTACGAGCTGTTCGGCTACACCGAGCAGCGGACCGGCGGCGACGGCGACTCCCGCTGGTGCCACCTCCAGTGCGGGGACCTGACCCTGCTGCTGGCCGCCGTGAAGCCGCGCCTGGTCACCGTCGAACTGCCGTTGCTCGTCTACCTCTACGTTGACGACCTCGCCGCGACGACGGACCGCCTCACCGCCGCCGGGCACACCGTCGAAGGGGTCGGCCACCCTGCGCACGCCCCCGGCGGCGAGTGCCGCACCACCGACCCCGACGGCAACACCGTGCTGTACGGGCAGCGCCGGGCCGTGCCCGCGCAGGCGCGCGGCGGCGCCGAGGCCCGGTTCTCCCTGATCCGGGAGGCGGCCGAGGCGGTCGCCCGGCGCGACGGCGCTCCGGCCCGCTGCCAGATCGGCGGCCCCCGCGGTGAGCCCTGCCCAGAGCCGGCCGAGGTGAAGCTCGCCGACTCATGGGGCGACACGGTGTGGGGTTGCCTGGCCCACGCCGACGAGGCCCTGCTCAACGCCCGGGGCGCCTTCCGGGCCAACGAGGACGTGATGGGGCTGGCCGGTTTCCTGGCGGCCCGCCGCCCCCAGCCGGACGCCGCCGCGCAGGGCATGTAGGAATCCTTTGTCCCGGCGCCCCTGGCTGTAGCTATTTACCTCACCTTGGACTGCCCATAGCATCGATCCACGTCATTGACTCTGAGGGGGATCGATGTCCGCAACGCTCACCACCGCCCGGTTGCGCATCTTCGCGCTGCTCACGGTTGCCGTCGTCGTCGGGGCGCTGACCGGGATTCAGCCCGCGCAGGCCGCCCGGCCGGGCTTCCGGATGCCGTTCCTGTGCGGCCAGACGTGGCAGGGCAACAACTGGAACGGGCACAGCCCGGCCCACTCCATCGACTGGAACCACTACGACGCGAACGGCAACCCCGACGACCTGGGTCGCCGGGTGGTGGCCAGCGCCGGCGGCACCGTGCTGGAGTCGTACTACTCGACCACCACCGGCTACGGCCACACCATCGTCATCGGCCACGGTGACGGCTGGCGCACCCGCTACGCCCACCTCAGCGAGCGGCTTGTCGCCACGGGCGACACCGTGAACCGGGGCACCGTCATCGGTAAGGTCGGCGCCTCCTCGGCGAAGTACGACCTCAGCCCGCACCTGCACTACGAGCAGATCCACGACGGCAGCGTCGTGGTCTCGGTCGTCCAGGGCGTCACCTGGTCCGACTACCTTAAGCGCAACCAGACCAGTACCAACAACTGCTGACCCGGCGGCTCAGGCGTCGGGCGGCCCCGGACTGTCCGGGTCGCCCGACGCCGGCGTCGTCTCGCCCGGCTGCACCGGCGCCGGCCGTTGCCCGGGGGCGGGATGCGGAGCGGGCGGCTGCGGGAAGGGTTCGAGCGGAGTCCACTGCTCCACCGGGGAGTCGGGCGACCGGGGCCCCCGCCGCGCGTCTCCCGCGCCGGCCTCTCGCTGGCCCTGCTCGGCCGGACGCCGCCCCGTGCCGCCCGCACCGTCCGCCTCGGCCTCCCGCTGGCGTGGGGGGTGCTCCTCCCGGAGCGCCTCCGGCATGCCGGCCTCCGGTCCGGCGCCGTCGTCCTGCGCTTCCGGCATGTCGGCTGTCGGTCCGGCGCTGTCGTCCTGCGCTTCCGGCATGTCGGCTGTCGGTCCGGCGCCGTCGTCCTGCGCCTTCGCCTGCCGGCGTATGCGCTCCTCTTCGGCGTACTCCGCGCGCCGGCGTTCAAGGTCGCGCTTCCACTCCAGGGCGATGCGCTTGTCCCAGTACGGCCGGAGCAGCTCGCGGACCGGCTCGTCCAGGTGGATCGACACATCCGGCTCACAGGTGAACCTCACGCCGCCGCGCTCGTAAGCCCAGGGGAGGGTGTCGTCACCGGTCATGGCGTCGTCCAGCGCGAGCGCGAACGCCCGGGGGTGATCCGGCGGGATCTCCGCCGCGCACCGGACCGCGATGCGCCGCAGCCGCTGCATCGCCTGGGGCTGGAACTGGTCGACGTACCAGCCGAAGAGTTCCGGCCGCGCGTGATTGGAGGTCCAGGTGAAGGTGGTTTGGACGACGAAGTGGTAGACCTGCCCCTGAGCCGGCACCAGCAGGGTCGGCGCCGCCCGCCGGTCGACGAGCGTCACGGCTGCGGACTCCGCCTCCTGCCACCGCAACTGCTCCAGCACGGGCCGGGCCGCCGTCCACAACCGCTTCGCCACACGCCGCGCGACCGTCCAGAGTTCGCGCGCCCGGGCGAGCCACCCCTCCCATCGGTCCCGGGTCGCCTCCGGGTGGTCCGATACCTGCCGGCTCGCCGGGGTCGCGCCGGTGCCTGCCGCCGGCTCGGTGCTGTTCGTCTCGCCGGCGCGGGAGCCGTCGTCGTCGCCGGGCGTCCGGGTCATCGCACCCCTCTCCCTCGAGCAGCCGCGCGGTGCCCGGCCGTAGCGGTGCCGGCCGTGCGGTCAGGTGAGGGGTGTGCGGAGGCACCCGCCGGTGCTCCGCCGTCGCAACGCTAACAAGCTGACGGGGCGGCGGACAGCAGCCGCGCGGGCGGCGGGATCGCGGGCCGAGGATCGTGCCCCGACCTGGCGGCACCAGGTGCCGGGGCAGTGGGCCTAGGATCTCCGTCATGCAGGAAGGCCGGTGGACGACGATCACCCCGTCGCAGTTCACGCACGAGCGGGAGGCGCTCGCGCACGTCCAGGCGGTGCTGCCGGACAGCGAGCCCTACCGGGCGTGGTCGAACTTCACCTTCACCGCCCAGACCGGCCACCCCTACGAGGTCGACCTGCTGGTGGCGGGACCGGGCGGGCTCTACCTGATCGAGATCAAGAGCCTGACCGGCCGGCTGATCTCCAGCGGCTCCAACTGGATCCTGCACAACCCCGGCGGTACGCGCACCTTCGACAACCCGCTGCACCTCGCCGACGCCAAGGCCAAGAAGCTGAAGTCCCTGCTCCAGGTCGCCGCGAACCAGCGCAAGGGGCAGCCGGTCAAGATCCCGTTCGTCCAGGCTGCCGTGTTCCTGTCCAAGCCGGGCCTGAAGATCGAACTTTCCGACCACCACCTGCACGGCATCTACGGCCCCGAGCCGGCACCCGGGCATCAGCCCGGCAAGCTGCCCACCATCACCGAACTGCTGACGCGCCCTCCACAGGACGAGAAGCACCGGGTCACGAAGGAGCTGTCCGCGGCCCTGCCCGACCTGCTCGAGGCGGTCGGCATCGCGCGTAGCCGCAAGCACTACGAGGTCGGGTCGTGGCAGCTGGAGCCCCGACCGTTCGACCTGGGTCCCACCTGGCAGGACCACCTCGCCCGCCACCGCGACCTGGAACGGGAACGCCGCCGCATCCGCATCTACCTCGTGGAGCGGAACGCCGTGCAGGCCGAGCGGGCGAGCATCGAGCGGGCCGCCAAGCGGGAGATGACGGTCCTGCACGGCGTCAACCACCCGGGCATCGTGCGGGTCGACTCGATGGAGTCGCACGAGGCCGGGCCGGCGCTGATCTTCCGCCACGATCCCCGGTCGATGCGGCTGGACCACTACATCGCCCAGTACGGCGACAAGCTGGAGCCGCTCAGCCGGCTGGCGATGATCCGCCAGCTCGCGGAGGCGGTCGCCTACGCACACGGGCGCCGGCTGCACCACCGTGCCCTCTCCGCCCGCAGCGTCCTGGTCACTCCGGGGCCGAAGCGGCGTGGCGGCAGCGAAGAGGAGGCGTGGCTGGTCCCGCAGCTGCAGCTCAGCGACTGGCAGACCGCCACCCGCACTGCCGACTCGGCCGGGGGCAGCAGCGGGGACCCCGCCACCCTCTCCTCGCACGCCGCCTCGCACATCGAGCGCTCCGCCGAGGCGTACCTGGCGCCGGAGCTGACCGCACCCCGGCCGGACCCGGTCGCCATGGACGTCTTCGGGCTGGGCGCCCTGGCGTACCTGATCCTCACCGGTCAACCGCCCGCCGCCAAGCGCCAGGAGCTTCTGTCCCGGATCGCCCGGGACAACGGCCTGCGACCCTCGGCGGTGGCCGACGGGATCACCGAGTTCGCGGACGAGCTGATCCAGGCCGCCACCGCCCCGGTTCCCGCCCAGCGACTCACCACGGTGGCCGACTTCGTCGAGATGCTCGAAGAGGTCGAGAACGAGCTGACCACCCCGCCACGGATCTCGGTGCACCCGGAAGAACCCGAGCCGGAGGAGACCGACCCGCTGGAGGCCCGCGGCGGCGACCGGGTCGCGGAGTGGAAGATCACGAAGCGGCTGGGCACCGGGTCGACCTGCCGGGCGTTCCTCGCGCACAACGAGCGCACCGGCCTCGACGAGGTGCTCAAGGTCGGTCTCTCCGACGAGAAGGCCGGCCGGCTCGCACACGAGGCCCGGGTGCTCCGGCCACTCACCGACTCGCGGGTGATCCGGCTGGCCCGGCCCGAGCCGCTGCAGGTCGCCAACCGTACGGTGATCGTCCTCGAACACGCCGGCGAGCTGACCCTGGCCCGCAAGCTGCGCGACGACGGCCGGCTCACCGTCGACGAGCTGGAGACCTACAGCGACTACCTGTTCGGCGCGCTCGACTACCTGGAGGGTGAGGGCGTCTACCACCGGGACATCAAGCCGGACAACATCGCCATCCGGGTACGCCCCAATCGCACCCGCCAGCTCGTGCTTTTCGACTTCTCCCTGGCCGGGGTCTCGGTCAAGGAGCTCGCCGCCGGCACCCCCCGCTACCTGGACCCGTTCCTCGGCACCGCCAGCCGGCAGGTCTACGACAAGCACGCCGAGTGGTACGCGCTCGCCGTCACCCTGCACGAGATGGCCTCCGGCGAGCTGCCGATCTGGGGCGACGGCGGCACCGAGCCCCAGCTCACCGACGGCCCGCCCGTCCTGGCCGCCGAGGCGTTCGACCCGGCCGTCCGCGACGAGCTTGTGGACTTCTTCCACCAGGCCCTCCACCGCGACCACCGGCGCCGTTTCGCCTCGCTCAAGGACATGCGCGACGCCTGGCAGCAGGTGTTCCGCCGCTCCGACGCCAGCACCCCGGTCGGCTCCGACCACCCGGAGATCGAGGCCGAGGAGCCGGACGAGCAGGCCGCCGAGCAGGCCCGCGAGGAGGCCGCCGCCAAGGCCACCCGCGCGACCGCCCTGGAGGCCGCCGGTCTCACCCCGCGGGCGGTCTCCGCAGCCCACCGGGTGGACGCCAGCACCGTCGGCGAGCTGCTCGCCGTCGGCAACAACACGTTCGCCACGCTGCCCGGTCTCGGCGCCAAGACCCGCAAGGAGCTGCAACGCCGGGTCAAGGAGTGGCGCAACCGGCTGGGGGAGCGGGAAACCATCCCCACCTCGGCCGCCGCCCGCAAGGCGGCCACCGCCGAGGTCGCCACGGAGAGCACCGCCGCGGCCGGCGACGCCGAGCTGGTACGCGTCGGCCTCGACGCGATCGCGACGCTGCTCGTGCCGGCGAAGAACGGCCGCAACACCGCCGAGGTCGAGGCGACCCGGCTGCTGCTGAACCTGCCCGACGACTCCGGCGCGCTGCCGGCCCTGCCACTCTGGCCGCAGCAGCCGCTGGTGGCCACCACCGTCGGCGTGACCCCTGGCCGGATCGCCCAGATCCTCGGCAAGCAGCGCAAGCGCTGGCACGACCTTCCCGTCGTGGGAAGCGTGCGTACCCAGATCATCGAGCTGCTGCGCGACGGCGGCCGGGTGATGGGCGCTGCCGAGCTGGCCACGGCGCTGCTGACCAGCCGTGGGTCGGTCCGCACCGGCGACGACCTGCGGCTGGCGGTCGCGGTCGCCGCCGTGCGGGCCGCCGTCGAGATCGACGCCCTCGAGGAGGAGCCGCGCCTGCTGCTGCGCCGGCACGCCCGCGCCGACATCGACGGCAAGCCACACCCGCGCGGCGACCGGCTCCTCGTGGCCCTCGAGGCGGGCGAGGACGACGCACCGGACACCCCGGCCGCGCCCGCGCTGCTCGACTACGCCGACGCGCTCGGCAAGGCCGCCGACCGGCTCGCCGCCAGCGAGGTGCTGCCCAGCGCGGCCACGGTCATGCGTACCCTCGCGACGGTGAACGCGCCCGGCGGCGCGGCCGACGTGATCGACGAGCGGCGGCGGGTCCTGCTCGCCGCCGTGGCGTCCGAGCGCGCCGCCGCCACCGCCCGACTGGAGCTCTACCCGCGCGACCTCGACCCGGTACGGGCGCTGCGGCTCGCCCAGGCGGGCGTGGTGCCACCGGCGTCGGAGAACCAGCGCGCCCTCAGTCCGGAGCTTGTGCAGCAGCGGGTGTCGGCGCGTTTCCCCGAGCTGGCACCACTGCCACCGCACCCGAAGCTGGACCGGCTGCTCGCCGAGGCGGGCTTCGAGCTGCGCTGGGACCGCGGCCACTATCTCGCGCCGCCGCCCCGCGCCGGCTCGTCCTCGATGTCGATCATCCAGCGGCGCCCCTCGGCCACCAACGCGCCGAGCCGGTGGGCGGCCGAGTCGCCGGAGCTTGCGGCGGCGATGCGGGCCGAGGAGCGGCTAACCGGGGCCAGGTCCGCGGGTGGGTTCCGGGCGCTGACGGTACGCCTCAACCGCTACGCGCCGGCCGGCGAGGAACTGGTACGCCGTTTCGACGCCCGGCCGGTCAGCGTGGCGGCGGTGTTCCTGCGGGAGCTGCGCGGCCTGGTCGACGCGAAGCCGAAGCCCACCTGGGAGACCGTCGTCGGCGCGGACGTCGCCGAGCCGGGGTCCCGCGGCGCGATCAAGCTGGGGGAGTACGTCGAGCAGGCGTGGCAGGTGGCCGTGCCGGCACTGCGGGCGGAGTTGACTGCCGACGCTGGGCCGGTGCTGCTGTACGACGCGGCGGTGCTGGCCCGGTACCGGGCGATGGAGCGGCTCTACGAGCTGGCGGATGCGGCGCGGGCGGGGGCGGGTGACGTGTGGCTGCTCTGCCCGATGGAAGACCCGGCGACGCTGCCCAAGCTGGACGGTGCGGTGGTGCGGGTGGGCGACAACGAGTGGATCGCCCTGCCCGACGCCTGGGTCGTCAACGCTCACCGCAGCGCCATCACGGCGTAACTTCCTGGCGTCCAGGGTGAATGGTTGCGGGAGCGATCGGGTGAGTCGGGCTACGAGACCAGATTCAGGCGAGCGCGTCGTAGTCAGCAACGGGCCACGGGACGGTGTAGTACCGCTGCTCCTTCGCTCGTTTTAGTAGTTTGTGGAGGTGCTCACCCCCGAGCATCTTCAGCGTGAACCGGTTGGGATCGCCTTGGCGGACGTTCTCCACCACGTAGATCCAGAAGTCGGCGTTCCGAAGAGCCTCCTCAACCTGGCGCACTTCGAGCCAGAGATCGGTGCCCCTGGCTGACTTCCCGTACGCCTTCACCTCGATCATCCGGGGTGGACTCGCCACGTCAGCCGGAGCGCCGGTTCCCCGAACGTCGTATGCCGTCCGTCCCGCTTCAAGCTCCCTCATGATGACGTACTTGATCGCAGCTGTCTCAATTGCTCGATTACCTACGATCTCCATCGCTGCCTCCGCAGGAACTCTTGTGCAGGCAAGGTAGTTCGTAATTCCAACAGTGGGAAGCGAGGTTGCGACCGCCGGAAGGAGGAAGGTGCCCAATCGCTCTGCTGCTCTTGGTGCGGTGCCTGGGCATCGCCCCTCCCCGTCGATAGCATCCCGTCATGACGACGTCTGCACGGGAGCGTGTCGCCGGCTTCTGGGATAACCACATCTCGGAGTGGTTGAGTGGCGCAGATCCCACGCCATCGCCGATTTCCGCCTGGTTCGAGTCCTACAAGGGCGTCGATCCCGGAAAACCGACACGCGATGGATTCCCCGAGCCGTATCACGGAGATCTCCTCGGTCGGGAGCACACACCACGGATGGTGGTCCTCGGGCTGAACCCGGGGGAGTACCGCCCGCAGTTCCAGTCACGGGACGGCATCTTCGCGGCGGAGATCAAGGAGTGCGGCTCCTATAGCAGATGGCAGACGACGTGCCCGTACGACCGCCCGCCATGGACCGATGTCCTGGGTGGCAACCGCTACTACCGGGCCCGGCTTCAGTTCACCCGAAACTGGCTCCAGGACCCGGGCGCCGACCACCGGGACCTGCTGATCTTCGAGTGCTACCCCTGGCACTCCAAGTCCATCACGGCCCCTCTACGGCCGCCGCCGGAGGTCATCGACGAGTTCGTGTGGCAGCCGATCGCGGAACTGCCGGTCGAGGAGGTGTTCGCCTTCGGCCGCCCCTGGGACGACCTCGCTCAGGCGCTCGGTCTGCCGGTCACCGACAAGCTCGGTGTCGGTGGGTCCCGCTACGGTTCGGCAGTGGCAAGCCGGGCGGTGCGGGCCTACGGGTTGCCGTCGGGCAAGCGGCTGATCGTGGAATGGCACTCAGGGTCGGCCGGACCGCCGAGCGCGAAGGAGACTGGGCTCCTCCGCGACGCACTCATCGGAGCGACGAGCGATGTGCCTGACAAAGCACCGCTGCGGCCCAGGACGGCAGCGCCCAGCGATGGGACGCGGACTCCAATCTCGGCAGGGTAGTGGTGTCCATGACGCTCTCCAGCGACACCGTCGCCACCGGCAGCCGGATCGACAGACTCGGGCAGTACATGGCCGAGCATGTCCTGGCGACGTCCGGCACCTGCGTCTGCCGACGGCTCGATAGTTGTCGGCAGAGCGTGCTGGGTGGCAGCCGTGGGGCATCGCGCCCCGAGGCGGCGTTCGCAGCCGGGCAACTCTCGCATGTCGGCCACCACTACGACCTGGTGGTCGACGGCGTACCGTCGCGCACCCTGGTCATCGCGATGGAGACGGGACGAGCGCGCGAGGGCGTGACCCTCAAGGAGCGCCACGCAGAGGTGATGCAATCCGCGAGCCTGGCGTTCACCGCGCGGAACCCGCACATGCGCGGTGTCACGAGTGCCTTGCGGCTCGCCGTCGGTCGTGACCCCGGGGCGGATCGGGACGGTGAACACCTCCGCCTCGACGGTGTCCGTTCCCCGGTGCACCTGTTCGACGCTTATGCGATGGCCAACATGCGGCTGTGCTCTGCGGTCGTGAGCGGCACAAGCAAGTCGCTGGGCAACGCGACGATGAGCCAGAACTGCGCTTCGCACATGGCGGCCACGATCAACATCCTCGAGCCAACCCTGTGCATCGTGCAGGGCGTCGAGGTCCACAAGGCGCTCTCCGCGCTCATGACCCGCCGGCGGCAGCTTGCACCGCACCTTGAGCAGGCGCGCATCGCCGGTGTCGACACGCTCGTCGCCGCCTTCACCCATCCGTCCGCCATGAGGCTGACGGACCATTGGGGGCGGCTCACCAGTGCGCCATACCTTTACGAAACCGTGGTTCCCACGATCCGAAGCGCGCATCGGCTGATCACGGCGAACTGAGTTCCTCGTCGCTACCAACAGGGGTAGCGGTCTCCCCAGTGCGGGTCGGTCGCCGCGGTATAGCCCGTGCCCGCAGGGACATCGAGCAGTTCGGTGAGCAGGTCGCGGGCCAGGGTGTCGGCGACCCAGGCCAACTCCAGCCGGGAGATCAGGTCAACCGGGAGCGCGTCAAAGCCGTGCGAAGCGCCGAGGAAGGCGCCGGTCACAGCGGCGACGTGCCCGCCGTCGCCGACCGATGCGGCGAACAGCAGGGCGTCCTTCACGTCCTCACGACCAGGAAAGGACGCAGCCACGTAAGCGCCTCCGGCGAGCGCGGAACTGGCCCGGGCGTCCGGCGCGAGTCGAGTCAGCACCTCCGTTCGTCGTGGGTGTGAGCCGGCGGCAGCCATCGCAGCAGCGACTGACACCCCTTGCCGCAGCTGCGGGTCGGCGGCGCACTCCCGTTCGGCGAGATCCACCGCCCGCGCCAACTGCTGACCCTCGCTGAGGCGGGCGACGATGGTGGCCCCGAGCGCGGCGGCATGTGTGGCCTCGGCGGCGTGCGTGCTGGCTGCGGCCGTGGCTGCCTCCCACCACGGACGGCGGTTGTACAGCCCGACTGGTAGGCAGCGGGTCAACGCGTGGGCGCCGATGCTGGTGTGCACCTCCGCGCCGAGACGGCCTGGCACCCCTTTCTGCAGGGCGGCGACGGTCGCCGGGGCGGATCCGCGTCGCTTCTTCAATACGGGTACGGACGCAAGCCACCCGTCGGGCCAGTCCTGCTCCTGCCACCGCTTGATCCCTGAGATGCCCTGCCCGGCCGCCCATCGGTGGTAGGCGTGCCAGATCGTCCGCGGGTACCGGTAATCACCCTGGGAGTCGCGGACGTGGGAGCGGATCATCCCGTCGATGGTGAAGCAGGCGAGCTGGCCGGCGCTGGTGGCCCGCAGCGTCCCGCTGGCCGGCACGTTGCCGCCGGTGGCGCCGATCGCGTCACCGAGCATCAGCCCGAGGACGCACCCCCGAGCCGCCGCGAGCTGCTCCGCCTTCACCCTGGTCATGCCGGGAAGCATAGGGGCGGGTGGCACGGGACCCGCTCCGGGCCGGGGTGCTGGCGGCCCGGCGGAGGCCGGCGAGCTGGACGAAGATCTCCCGCCGGTCGATCGCCTGGCCGCGCCGGTCGATGACGTAGCCGGTCAGCCACACCCAGCCGGTGTACGTCGGTTTGGGGCAGACCGAGACGACGCGGAAGGTCAGGGCGCGGTCGCCGGCGAACTGCACCGAGGCGCGGCCGTCGACCCGCAGTAGGTCACCCGGTTGCGGTCGCACCGCTACCAGTGACCCTGGTTCGGCGGCCGGCACTCGCGGGCGTGCATGGTCTGCCAGTCGCGCAGCGCCCGCTTCAGCCGCTCGTTCTCCTCGCTGAGCAGGCGTACCCGCCGGTGGAGGTCGGTCAGCTCGTCGGCGACCAGGGTCTGGAACTCGCGTACCTGATCGGGGTCGACGCCCCGGCGGCGCGGGTCGAACGTGCGGGTCCGTACCTCATGCGGGGTCAGCCGGGCCGGGAGGCCGGTTCCGTAGAGCTGGCCGGATCGATACACCTGGGTCACGTCGGTCCTTTCCGGGGCACGCGGAAGCGCGGAGGGTCGATGCGATGGGTCTCGAAGGGCGGGCCGTCCGCACGCCGGCCGCGGGCGGCCCGCCCGCTCCGCCGCCGCAGCCTGAGATCAGCGGTACGACAGCGGAGCAGTCCAGTGGGTCGGGACGGGCACGCGCACCCGCCCCGACCAGGGGGATGAGCCGAACTCGTTGCCACGCGAGAAGCGGCTCCGCTTCAACATAACTAGGGAACACAGGGAAGTCAAAGCACGTTGTTTAGACATTCGAGCTGTGATCGAATTCGGGTTGCCACGCGAGGAGTGACATGCCCGAATCAGCCGAATACCTCCGCATCGCCGCCGACGTGATGGCCGACGTCAAGTCGGGGAAGCTAAAGCCAGGGGGCCGATTGCCGTCGGTCGCACAGACTCGCGCCGACTACGGCGTCAGCTACGGAACCGTGCAGCTGGCATACGTCCGCCTTGAAGCGCTGCGGGTGATTCGACGCCAGCAGGGCAAGGGTGTCTTCGTCACCGACCCGAAGACCTGGATGCGGGAGCCGTAGGTAGCGACCTGTCGGCCAGATCGGGACTTACGGGTACCCCCGTCCCGTCAGCGGGACGGCTAGAGTCTTCGCGTGATCGACCGGAAGCTGCTCTTGTCCGACCTGCAGAAGCAGGTCAAGAACCTGGAAAAGGACCTGCGGGAGCAGGCCGAATCGGTCGAGGAGGTGCGCCTCCGCCTGCGTGGCGAGTACGACCACGCCTTCAAGGTCGGGCGTACCGCCGCCACCTGGGCGGCCTGGCGGGACGAGCGGGTTACCCAGGTCGCCGTCGCGTGGGTGCTCGGCACCGTCTTCGTCCGCTTTTGCGAGGACAACGGCCTGTTGCCCGACCCCTACCTGGCCGGTCCGGGGGACCGGCTGGTGCTCGCCGAGGAGGCCGAGGCCCAGTTCTTCCGCGACCGGCCCGAGGACACGCTGCGTGGCTGGCTGGAGCAAGGCTTCGACGCCATCGCCATCGCCCAGGCCGGCAAGTCGCTCTTCGACAAGCGGCACAACCCGCTCTACCAGATCCCGCTCTCCCACGACGAGGCAAAGAACCTCATCGCCTTCTGGCGCCGGCGTGGCGAGACCGGCGGCCTGGTCCACGACTTCACGGACCCGGAGTGGGACACCCGCTTCCTCGGCGACCTCTACCAGGACCTCTCCGAGGCGGCCCGCAAGACCTACGCGCTGCTCCAGACCCCGGAGTTCGTCGAGGAATTCATCCTCGACCTGACCCTCGCTCCGGCGACCGCCGAGTTCGGCCACGAAGTGGTCAAGATGATCGACCCGACCTGCGGCTCGGGCCACTTCGTCCTCGGCGCCTTCCGCCGCCTCCTGAAGGAGTGGGAGCAGCATGCCCCCAACCGCGACCCCCACGAGCGGGTACGCCTCGCCCTCGACGCCGTCCACGGCGTCGACATCAACCCCTTCGCCGTCGCCGTCGCCCGCTTCCGCCTCCTGGTTGCGGCCGTCAAAGCCTGCGGCATCAAAGCCCTCGCCGACGCGGCCGGATACGCCTTCCCCCTGCACGTGGCGGTAGGTGACTCCCTCATCAAGCATCGTGAGGGAATGCTGTTCGGCGAGGACCCGATGACCGAGTTCGCCTACGCCACCGAAGACGTGCACGAGCACCCGGGCATTTTGCGTGTCGGCAGCTATCACGTGGTGGTGGGTAATCCACCCTACATTGCGGTGAAGGACAAGGGCTTAAACGAAGCCTACCGGGAGATGTACTCGGCCTGCTCCGGCAAGTACGCCCTATCGGTGCCTTTCGCGCAGCGGTTTTTCCATCTGGCGAAGACCGCCGGTGCGGATGGCAACGGTGCCGGTTACGTCGGGCAGATCACCGCCAACTCGTTCATGAAGCGGGAGTTCGGCAGGAAGCTCATAGAAAAGTTGTTCGCGATTGAGGTTAACCTGACCCACGTGATTGACACGTCGGGGGCATACATTCCCGGCCACGGCACCCCGACGGTCATCCTGGTCGGCCGCAACACCAACCGGAATCGACCTGCCACCGTTCGCACAATCATGGGCGTCCGCGGCGAACCTGCCGCCCCCGCTGAACCGGCCAGGGGCTTCGTCTGGCAGGCCATTGTCAACCAGATTGGTCGCGCCGGCTCAGAGAGCCAGTGGGTCTCCGCTGCCGATACCCCGCGAGCCAACCTCGCATCCTTCCCATGGAGCCTGAGCGGTGGCGGTGCGGGAGATCTCAAGGGGCTTATCGAGGGAACCCGTGCGCCGCTCGGGCGACGTACGTCGAGGATCGGCGTGCTTGGGATGTCGAATGCGGACGAGGCCATGCACGCGCCTCGTGAAGCATGGATTCGCCGGGTCGGAGACCTAGAGTTGAATCGCCGGCTGGTGGTCGGCGACGAGCTTCGGGACTGGATATGCGCGGACGGAGAATGGGCCTTCTTCCCCTACACCTCGGAGTTCGCTCTTCGGCCGCTCGACCCGCAAAGCGGGTGGCATCGGTGGCTTTGGCCAACTCGAACCGTCCTGGGTAGCCGAATGACCTTCGGCAAGGAGACCTACTTTGTCGAAGGTCGGCCCTGGTATGAATGGCATCAACTGACTCGTGATGCAGGCGCGCACGAATGGACGATCTGCCTGGCCTTTGTGGCTACACACAACCACATTGTGCTGGACCGGGGCGGGAAGGTCTTCAACCGTTCGGCGCCGGTGATCAAGTTGCCGGAGGGCGCGTCGGAAGACGATCACTTAGTGCTGCTCGGAATGCTCAACAGCTCGACTGCCTGCTTCTGGCTAAAGCAGGTCAGCCACGGCAAGGGCAACGGCGGCGTCAACGAGGGCTACCGCGGCGACGAGTGGGAAGAGTTCTACGAGTTCACGGGTACTAAGCTGCAGGAGTTTCCGCTGCCGCCGGCGTACCCTCTGGAACTTGCTCGTGAGATCGACGGGCTGGCGCAGCGGCTTGCCAGGGTGAGTCCGGCGGCGGTCGCGGCGTCTGGGGTGCCTACCCGCGAGCGGCTGGGGGTGGCCTGCGACGAGTGGCACTCGGTCCGGGCGCGCATGATCGCGTTGCAGGAGGAGCTGGACTGGCAGGTCTACTCGCTCTACGGGCTGCTGGATGAGGAGTTGACCGCCCCGGCCGGCTCGGTGCCGGAGTTGAAGCTGGGCGAGCGGGCGTTCGAGATCGTGCTCGCCCGCAAGATGCGGGATGAGGGCCTGGAGACGCAGTGGTTCGCCCGGCACGGGTCGACGCCGATCACGGAGTTGCCGGCGCACTGGTCGGACGAGTACCGGGCGGTCGTGGAGCGGCGGATCGCGGTCATTGAGGGCAACCGCAACATCGGGTTGATCGAGCGGCCGGAGTGCAAGCGGCGGTGGGCCAGCGAGGGCTGGGACGCGATGCAGGCGAAGGCGCTGCGGGACTGGCTGCTGGACCGGTGCGAGGCGCGTGAGCTGTGGTATCACCATGTCGACGGGCTGGAGCAGCCGCGCCCGCTGACCACCGCCCAGCTCGCCGACGAGCTGCGCCGCGACGCCGACGTGCTGACCGTCGCCGGTATCTACGCGCCGGGTCAGGATCTCGGCAAGGTGATCGCCGGCCTGGTCGCCGACGAGCACGTGCCGCACCTGGCCGCGCTGCGCTACAAGGACTCCGGCCTGTCCAAGCGGGCCGACTGGGAGCAGGTGTGGGAGTTGCAGCGGCAGGAGGACGCGCTGCCCGACGAGGCGGCGAAGCGGGAGTTCCGCAAGCAGATCCCGGTGCCGCCGAAGTACACCTCGGCGGACTTCCTCAAGGGCAGCTACTGGAAGCACCGGGGCAAGCTCGACGTGCCCAAGGAGCGGTTCGTCTCGTACCCGGGCGCCAGCCGCGACGGTGACCCGTCGCTGCTGGTGGGCTGGGCCGGCTGGGACCACCGCGAGCAGGCCCAGGCCCTGGCCACGCTGATCGTCGCCCGGGAGCAGGAGGACGGCTGGGCCGCCGACCGGCTGCTTCCGCTGGTCGCGGGGCTGCGCGAGATCCTGCCCTGGGTACGCCAGTGGCACGGCGAGTTCGACCCGGAGTGGGGTGCCTCGCCGGCGGACATCTACGCCGGCTTCCTCGCCGAAACCGCCAACCGCCTGCACCTCACCGACGAGGCGCTCACGTCGTGGCGCCCGCCCAAGGCCACTCGCGGTCGCAAGGTCAAGGTATGAGGGGGCGGTATTCCATCGGGGAGCATTCCTCGGTGACGGTTTCCTCCACAAGAGACAGGATGGAGAGGTTCTTGCCATGACCACGAGCGAAGTTGTCGAGGACTCGGAATCGCGTTTCTCCGCACTGTTGGCGGGCGCAGCAAGTCTTCCGGGAGTGCGCATCAGCAGGGCTGTATATCTCAAGAGTGCGCTGACGCGGTACTGCTCAGAGGACGACATCCGAAAAGCAATCGACGAGACACCCGCAGCGGCAGGGATTCCTCTCGAAGTCCTCGATAGGGCTGCCAACGAATCCATCAGGTATGAAGCTGCCAAGGTCAGCGCACTCTCTGCTGCTGCGGGGATACCCGGTTTGATGTTCCTGCCTGCCACCGTGCCTGCCGACATGGCCCAATACTTCGGCCACATGCTCCGAATCGCACAAAAACTCGCCTACCTCTATAGCTGGCCGGATCTGTTCTCCGGCGACAGCGATGACTTGGACGACGCGACCAAAGGGATGCTCACCCTTTTCGTAGGCGTGATGTTCGGCACCCAGTCGGCGAACGCTGGGGTGGGGAAGGTCGCAGGCCTGCTCTCGAAGCAGGCTGTCAAGAAGCTGCCGAAGCAGGCACTCACGAAGGGTCTCATCTACCCAGTAGTGAAGAAGGTGGCAAGCTACCTTGGTGTAGAGATGACAAAGCAGACTTTCGCAAAGACGGTCTCAAAGGTGATCCCCATCGTAGGAGCCGTCGTGTCGGGCGGGCTCGCTCTTGCGACCTACCTTCCCATGGCCAAGCGGCTGAAGAATCACCTCTCGAGCCTTGAGTTGACGAAGCCAAAAGAGGGGGTCGTAGATGCAGAGGCCATAATTGTGGATGTGGTTGAGTTCGCCGGCGGCGACGATACCAAGCAGCAGTCGGGGCCAGAGTGTGCACCCTTGAACTAGAGAATCCCAGAATCTAACCCTCCCTCCCTCACAAGAACGCCGAACCATCACCGCTGGCTGGCGCTGCTCCTTTAACCTCAACGGCGCTGAGTTGGGTGTTCGGGGCTGTCACTGAAGTGAGGGGTACCCGACAATATCGATGCTCGTGCACCTCAACTGTCGGACCCGTCCGCGAGACTGAGGCCCCTCGACCCCAGGAGGTGCCTCGTGCCGCACGTCAAGTCGCACATCAGGAGTAATGGGGCGCGGGTCCGGGCGCACTACCGCAGGCGGCGCCCGGGCAGTGCTCGACGGAGAACGACGGTCCGCCGCGTGTCCCGTGGCAGCAGTTCGGCCAACGGCTGGCGGCTGGCGCTGTGTGCCGTCGTCGTCGTGGTGGTCGGGATGGTCGTCGATTTCGTGCACCGGCATCCGTACTGGTCGGTCTTCCTGGCGACCCTCGTCGTTGTGGTGGCGGTCGCGGTGGGCTGCTTCGTGTCGAAGCAGCGTGCCCGCGATCGGGCCGACCAGGCCCAGCGGGACAGGCTGATCGCGGTGACCGATGCGATGAGCGGGCCCGAGTTCGAGCAGTGGTTCGCGCGGATCCTGGTCGGGTCCGGGTTTCGGCAGGTGAAGGTGTGCGGCGGTTCCGGTGATCGCGGCGCGGACGTGATGGCGGTCGCCCCCGATGGCCGCCGCGTGGTGGTGCAGTGCAAGCGGCAGAGCATCCGCAACCGGGTGGGCAGTGCCGCGATCCAGCGGTTCGCCGGCACCTGCCGGGACATCCACGGTGGCGAGATCTGCCTCCTCGTGACGAACAGTTTCTTCACCGCGGGCGATGGCATCCAGTTGGCCCGGCGGCTCAACATCACGCTGATCGACCGGCACGCCTTGGAGATGTGGGCGTGGACGGGGGCGCCAGCAAGGGGGATCATCGCGGGCTGACCCGCGCTGACCCCTGATCAGCTCCACCGAGCACTATGTCCGTCGTCGTCATACCAGTCGTTGAGGTAGTCGGGGTTCGCCTTGCTGTCCTGTTGGACGCCGTGGAAGCTGTCGCTCATGTTGGCCACCGACCAGATCACGTTGGCCAACTTGGCGTAGTCCTCAGGGGTGATGTCCGGGTCGAGCTGAACGGTAATGGTTCGACGGGCGCGAGCCACAGTCGTTCTCCATTCTGGTCGGCTCCTTATCTTGCCTCCGGGAGAGGGCAACGGACAGGCCCGTCCGGGTTGCTCAGGCGGTCAGGCGGGCCGCGACGGAAAACGCTCGTGGGATGTCCTGCCAGAGCAGCGGGTTGGTATTGCGGACGCGGGGACTCGGGTGGGCGACGGCGAGCCACGGGACCAGGTGGGCGTCTTCCCGCAGCAGGTACAGCGCGAGGGCCTGGCGTGCGATCGCGCCCATGGTCACCACGAGCCTGAGGTCGGGCAGTAGATCGATGAACCGGGCTAGCCAGGGCAGACCCGGCTCGATGTCCGACCGCATGGCGTTCTTGTTCTTCCTCTCGTCGCCCATGAACCATGGGACGGCGTTCCAGTGCACGCACCGCTCCCGCCTCAGTCCGGACTCTCGGTAGAACTCCCACACGTGCGCGGCGGTCCAGTCGTCGTTGTCGGGGGACAGCATCGCGCTGCCGAGGGCTGCGGCCCGGGCGGGCGTCTCCAGGAGGAAGAGCACCTCGGCGTGCACGCCACCCAGCGTCGGGTCGACGTACGGCACGCCTCGGTGGCCCCGCTCCCTGCGGATCTCCTCGACGAGATCGGTGATCGGCGCGATGTGCGGCTCGTGAAGATGCGCGAGCTTCGTCTTGACGGTTTCGGGGTCACGGTTGGCCCGAGGGGTGACTGACAGGTCCATCAGCGCATCGTGCATGAGCTGTATGACCTAATCGCGAAGGTCACCGCAGTCGCCGCGAGATCAGGATGCGGGTCTGCTCGGTCAGCTGCTCCCCGATGAAGTCGTTGAGCTTTTCCGGGTCGGGCACGGTCCGGTCGGCCTCTTCGAGCTCTTCCCAGGTGTCGTAGTTGTATGGGTCGCCTGCCGTCACCACCCCGATGCCGTGCATTCGGGCGGCTGCGGCGACATCCTCGACATCCTGCTTGAGTGCTGCCGCCTGGTCGGGCGGTATGTAGAACAGCACGTAGGACCGGGTCGCCGCACGACGGTGTGCCAGCGCCTCGTAGACCGCTTGAACGTTGACCGTGTTCGGGGATTTGATCTCGAAGGTGTTGACGTCCAGGTGCTTTCCCGGCACGTACTCGAAGGTCCGTACCTCGACCGTGGTGATGTCCGGCCGGGACCAGATGCCTGTCGGGCGGCTGCCGCCGAAGGCGGTGATCTCGACGGCGAGCAGATCCTGCCGATGCTCCTGGGCCCAGTCACGCTCGATCACGGCGCGCATCGGCTCGTACAGCGCCGGCTCGTTGGTGAAGGCCGCTTCCAAGGTCTCGGTGTCCGGGGTGCCGCCCTCGACGACGACGGCGACCACGTGGCCAGCCGCCGTGGTCTCGGGTTGTGAGCGGCGGACCACCCCGCCGCGACCGCGGCCCCGGGTCACCAGCCCCTTGTCGACCAGGCCGTCACGCGCCAGGAAGTACCGGTTTCTGTTCCAGTGCAGGTACTGGCGCAGCGACGGGTTGCTGACCGAGGACCCGTCGGTGGGCAGCGCGTTGAACAGCGTGCACTCGTCCTCGGGGAGCGCCGACACGTCCGCTGCCATTTCTCGACCGTAACGACCCTGCCGTTGTCCTTCCAGAGTCCGAGTCGCAGTGGACTGTCACTCATCGACCAAAGGTGCAAACCGTGCGTGCAGTCGCGGCGCCGGTATTGACCGAGGCAGTGGGTCGGAACGGCCCTCACTCGCCTTGGCTCAGGCGCTTGCCATGTTCCCAGATCGACCGTTCCACGACATCGGTCTCGGTCCCGTCTCCCCAGCCGCAGGCGATCTCCTGCGCCCAGGCGAGGTATTCGCCGTACTGATCTGCTGTCCAGGGGCCGCGCGGCAGCCAACTCGTACCGCGACAGTCGTTCATCCCGATCACCACGTACTGATCCATGATCAGGGGCCGGTGTTCTTCCGCCGCTGAGTCCCATCCGAGGAAGTAGAGCAGCTTGGTGAAGAAGGATGGACCGAGCCGCTCCAACCTGTAGTCGCCGCCGTGACCGAGGGCGGCGTAGGCCGCCACAGGTCCGTTGCTTCGCAGCACGCGGAGTGTCTCGCCCAAGTGCTGCTCGACGCACTCGTCGTTGAGATCGAAGATCCTCCCCATCCGGGCGGCGCTCCGCCCACTGGAGAGCCCGCTGCCCCAGGCGTACGCCCCGACCAGAATGTCTGTGGCCGCGCGGCCGGTGTGTGCGGCGGCGCCTGCTTGGAGCAGGTCTGCCCGAGTGACGCGGGGCCAGCGACCGACGCGAGGGAGGTCTTCGAACCAGGCCGGCAGGTCCATCGGATCCGGCAACCGCCGCCGCCAGGTCGCTGGATTGAACCGAAAACCATGATCGAGGATGTAGGTGTCGCGCTCCGGAGGTTCCTCTTCAAACGGTGCGCATGTCGCTGCACTCGTCACCAGGACACCCCGTGTTGCGGGACGAATCTGACCGCCCTACGGGCGAGTTCCGGATGAGCTGTGAAGCCGGCGTCTCCCCAGGCACGGCTGTGGGAATGTGACCGGTCGCCGTTGGCCCACCAGGCCTCGTGCCGATAGGTCGACGGGGGTAGCCCGCCTGGCACCAGCTCTGAAATCCCGTCGTTGGCACCCCTCCTCACGAACGGCCGTCGACGAGCCATCCGATAGAAGCCGCCGGATGGGGTGGTCGGTTTGCCGTCGCGCCCCTGCTTCACCACCAGCGCCGACACCATTCCCCGATTCGCCGCATGTTCGCGTAGCGATGCCTCTTCGAGGATGTAGGGCATCGGTCTGCCGTGATAGGGCACCTGCAGACCGTGCTGGGCGAGTAGGTCGCTGAGCTGCCGGTAGGTGACGAGAGCATCGCTGTCGTCTCTGGAATCCCGGGCGGCCTCCCGCAGGATTGCCACCGAGACTTCCACTGCCTGCTCGAACTCAGGTTCACCCGCTCGCATCGCCCCATCCTGCCGCTCTCCTGCCGAGAGAGTCGTCGGATGAAACGACCAGGATCCCTCATCCGCACGGGCAGGCTGAGGTCCCCGACGCCGAGATCTGACCATCCTCGGGATGGCTCGACGTCGATGCTTTCGGTAGGTTGGTTCCTCCATGACGTACGAGGGGATGCGACGTGGACAAGCCCGGCAGGGTGTTCTGCGTAGAGGGCCAGTGGGACGACGGCCTGGCCGAACGCGGCTCGGTGCTACCAACGTTGGAGCTGCTGGAGCGATTGAACCGCATTCGCTTCATCCATCGGGATGTGGCAACCCCGGGTGAGCTGCGCTACTACCTCGACCAGTGGCTGTCCAAGAAGTACGCCACGTACAACGTCGGCATCTTCGCGATAGACGGAGGGCCCGGCAGCTTGTGCCTGTCGCGGAACCAGGAACTCGATCTGAACGAGCTGGTCACCTGGATGCAGGACCGATGCGACGGTAAGCAGCTCTACTTCGACTGCGGCACGATTCTCCGCATCTCCGACGCCGCCCTTATCGACATCCTGGAGCGGACCGGAGCGACGATGGTATGTGGTTTCACCAAGACCATCAGCTGGGTGGAATCAGCCGCGTTCGACACGGTTCTCATCGACCGGCTCGCCAACGCTCGCAAGGCCAACAGCGTCGAACAGTTTGGTGCGGGCGACCCGCTGGGCGCCGCTGGCGCAGCACCTCGGATTCCGCATGGTTTACCGAAACGGTCACGGCCCGCACATCCCGGCGATGAGGCGACCGGAGTCTGCCGTGCTGGCGTAGCGCAGGGTCGGGCGACCCGGCACGGGATCGTTACGCGGGGGAGGGATGACAGCAGTGATGGATGCGGACGCGGCCGAGGACTGGGTGCGGTCCTGGGCTGCTTCGGTGAGCGACCGCGCCGCCCAGGCGCAGGAGATGTCGAGGCGGGTGGCTGACCTGACTGCCACCGCGGCGGGCGCCGACGGTGCGGTCAGGGTGACGGTGGCTGCCTCCGGGATCGTCACCGAGCTGAGGCTGGATGATCGGGTACGAAGCTGGCCCGCCACACGGATCGCGGCGGAGATCATGGCCACGACGCGCCGCGCGCAGGCCCGGCTCGCCGGCGCAGTGGCCGACGTGGCGGCGCGGACCGTGGGCGCGGGTTCGGAGACCGCTCGTGCCGTCGTGGCCAGCTACACCACCCGCTTTCCGGCCCCGCCCGAGGAGTCGGATGATGACCGTTCACCGCGGCGGAGCGAACGGTGACCGCCGGGTTCGAGGTCGACACCAGGTCGCTGCGGGCCCATTCGTCCGCCGTTGACGAGACCGCCGACACCGTCGACGAGTGCCGTCGAGCCTCCGTATCGGTCGAGTTGGGGCGTGACGCCTACGGCCGGCTGTGTCAGATGATCCCCAGCCTGCTCCATCCGCTGCAGGAAGCCATCGCCGACAGCCTCGGTGAGACGGCCGGCGTGCTGCAGCGGGCGGCTGACGGGCTGCGCACGGTCTCGGACCGGTACGACCGGGGTGACGCTCACGTGGCGTCCCTGTTCGGCGGTGGGAGGCGGTGAATCAGCCGTCGCCGCTGATCGCCGCCCGCCAGGACAGCACGACCGGGTTCAGCGGCATCTACCTCGCCGAGGACATCGACGCCTTGATGGCCGGCTACACCTCCGGCGGCTGGATCGATGTCGCCATCGGCGGCTTCGCTACCTCGATGGACGCCCTCGCCTTCGTCACCGATCCGCTCGGCCAGCTGGTGGCGTGGGGCGTGGGCTGGCTGATCGAGCACGTGAAGCCCCTCTCCGATGCCCTGGACGAACTGGCCGGCGACCCCGACCAGATCACCGCGTACGCGCAGACCTGGCGGAACATCGCCAAGGCCGCAGCCGAGGCGGGTACCGACCTCAGCGCCATGGTCGACCGGCAGGTGGCGGACTGGAGCGGGGCCGCAGCCGACGCCTACCGCCGGGCCAGCGGCCAGCACGCGGCCGCCCTGAAAGCGCTCGGCAAGGCCGCCAACGCCATGGCGGAAGTCACGACCGGAGCCGGACTGCTGGTCGCGATGGTGCGGGGCCTCGTTCGTGACCTCATCGCGGAATTCGTATCTGTGCTGGCGGTGCGCCTGTGGGAGTGGCTCGCCGAGGAGGGCCTGACGCTTGGGCTGGCCACGCCCTGGGTCGTCACACAGGTGACCGCTCTCGCTGGCAAGTGGGCAGCCCGGATCACCCGCCTGCTGCACGGGCTGATCGAGAGCCTGCGCCGGCTGGCCCCGATCCTGCGTCGCCTCCGGCACCTCATCGCAGATCTCAAGGCCCTTGTGAGGGGCTCGACACCGGGAGGTAATGCGCCGCCGACCACCCTCGACCGCAACACCCACCTACTCCACGCCGACGCCGATCCGCTTGGCAAATGGGGTCCTGCCCGCCTGACCCACCCTGCCGAGTGGGATGCCGCGATCCAGGAGGCGCGGGACCTGGGCGTCGAAATCACGCTCCGCCCGGGCGCCCTGGCCTACGGCCCATCGCCCGGACCGGGTAGCCCGGGCCACCTCATCATCGACCCCGACGCGTCCTACGGTGCCTTGCTGCACGAAATGCAGCATCTGCGCGACGATCACGCAGCCGGATGGGCCGGGATGAGAGGCTGGTTCGAAGACCCGGTTGTACGGTACGAGAACGAGGTCCGCGCCTATCAGAAAGAGATCGACTATGCCATGTCGATCGGCGACCACGAGTCCGTCGAACGCCTGAACCAGGCAATCCGCGAAGAGTACTCGAGAATCTTCGGAGTCGACCCATGACCGCGCCACCCCCGCCCCAACTCCCGGTCCCCCCGGTAGCGCAGATGAACAACGCGGAGTTGGCCGAGCTGGCCGCGGGGGGTAGCCCTTACCGGGGCAAGGCGGTGTTCGAACTGGTCGACCGTGCCCGCGTGGACGACGATGCCGCGACCAAGCTCAATCAGCTGAGCCGACTGCCCACCCTGCGCGAGGACCGGGCCTTTCACCTCGTCTCTCTCGCCTGGGCGGCGATCATCGGACTGCTCGCCGCGGAGACGCCACATGCACGGACTTCGGCTTACGCCGCGTTCGAGGCACTGGATCGCGCGGACCAGGCAGACTTTCTGTCGTACCTGCGCGCGGAGCGAATCGAGGAGGCCCATCCCCGCATCTGACGGGCCTCCCGTGAGGTGCCCTCTGATCAGCGGAGCCTGCGCGGCGCGGGAACGAAGCGAACCACTCCGCGGGCAAGGTCGGGGTGCGCGGTGTATCCCGCATCTCCCCACGATCGGCTGTGCAGGTGTGACCGATCACCGTTGGCCCACCACGCCGGGTGGCGGTAGGCGGAGGGCGGCAGTCCTCCGGGTACCAGATCGGCAAGGTCATCGAGCCGGTACGTCACGTCCCCACTCCGCTGGCGGAGGTGGTCGCGCAATGCGTCGTACTTCGACATCTCGTCCTCCGGCATTTGGTGAAGGCCGTACTCCGGCACACGGTTCCGTTCTGCGCTGGACCTTCCCTGATGCCCTAGGTGGGCGTACCGATGCGGGCGGCGAAGCTGCGCAGCCCGGGCAGTGCCTGGCGGCGGTCAGCGTCGAGCAGAGCGGCATTGAGCTGCTGCGCCCACGGCCGGTACCGGACCTCCTGCGGCGCGGCTCGCTCGGCAGCCTGCAGCGCTCGAAACGACTCCGCGTACGCGCCGCGACCGTGCAGCGCGAGCGCGTAGTCCTCCCAGTAGCGGGCGCGCCGCTCGACGCTGCCCAACTGGTCGGGTCGCAGGGCACGGGCATATTGCACCGCCGCTCCGAAGTCGCCCAGCACACGAGCGACGCTGACGCGGTAGAGCGCCACGTACGCGGCTGTCGCCAGCAACCGTCCGTACGCGGCGACCTGTCCGGCTAATCTCAGGCCGGTCGACTCATCGAGCGACTGCGCCGCGCGGAGCAGAGTCTGCTGGGCGCGCTGACCATGGCGGGTACGCCGCAGCACGATCGCAGATGCCCGCGCCGTCTCGGCGGACAGTAACGGATTGTCCGCGGCGCGGGCCGTGTGCGTGGCGCGGTCCATCGCCGACCAGGCCATCGCGTCCTCATGTAGTTTGATCAGCACTTGGATGGTCAGGTGGTACGTCTGGGTCAGCGCCGTCGCTGCCGTCGCCCGTTCGTGGTTGGCCGCCGCTGCGTGGCCGGCCGTCGCCGTCGCGACCAACTGCGGTAACCGGGCCGACAGTCTGGCGTACCGACACGCACGGAAGTCGGACCAGGCGCAGGCGAGTGCGGTGCGTAGCCGGGTTGGGTCGACCGGACCGGCCGGCGCTGGGCAGCCGCCGAGGAGGACGTCTTCGAGGCTGGTGACCACGCGAGGTGGCGCGGCCAGGGCTGGCGAGCTTCCGGCGAGCGTTGAGCCGACCAGGCCACCAGCCCGCCGATCACCTCACGCCGTCGCACCGGATCCACTCCACCTTCGCGCCGTGTTGCTTCACCGCGCACCCTATCGATTGGCGGCCGGTTTGGTGGAAGGCTGGGCCGTCATGTCGAATACCGCGGCCAGTCGCCGCAGCACAGTCACATCCGTCAGCCGCTGCTACCCCGTTCGATTCGGGACAACGTCGCTGCTGAGTAGCCGCATCGCTGGCCGGCCTCGCAGAGCGTCAGCCGCGCCGCCGTTCGAGCGACAAGCAGGAGCGTGCCGAAATCGCCGGCGACAGCAGCCTGTCTGGCCTCCGGCAATTCAGACCACCGGCGTTCGACGCCCATGGCCGCCGTTGGAGAGATCGTCGCAGCTCTCGTCAGGCTGGCCACGCGATACCTCTCCAGGCCGGACCGGTAGGAGTCTGGCGGGATCAAGAACAGCACGTACGAGCGGGGTGGCACCCGGTCAGCCGCGGCTCAGTTCGGCGAGACGCCGCCGATCATCTGTTCGCCCCCTCGTAGACGGGCCTCGGCAGGCCGAGCCACCAGGATGCGGCGGCGCGCACGGCCGGCGGCACTTCATGATCGTCTCGAAGAGATCGAAGCAGTTCCGTGTTGCGGGCCTGGCCCAGCCCGTAGACCAGACCATGGAGTGCAGCGGCCGGTGTTCTGTCTCGGCTCTGATACCAGCGCACTGCGTGATGCCGGATCGCGGCACGCCAGTAGCGGTCGTCGCTCCGGCCGGCGATGTGCGCGATCGCCTGGCTCGCAGCGACAGTGATCGCTGGCGGCACGCCGGATGTGACGGTGAGCCGCTCGACGAGCGGCCGTTGTGCTGGACCTCCGAGTACCCGGAGACCTTCGATCATGGCGCAGGCGACATCCGGGCTGTGGACGCGTCCGGCCACCTGGTGTGCCAGCTCGGTGCCGAGCGCTGCGGACAGTGGGTGCCGGTAGGGGCTGCCCGACAGCAGGATCGCGGCGTGGAGACGCACGTCCAACACCGGGCTGAACAACATCTCGTCGAGAAGTACCGGCAGCAGGCGGTCGTCGAAGTGGGGCAGCTCCCGCGGCATCCCAACCAGGGCGGTGTGCACGATCCGTTCGACGAGCGTATGCGCGGCGCGACGGAGTGGCCCCACGGTGCCTGGCACGTTGGGAGGCAGGTGGCGTGCCTGCGCGGGAACCTGCGCCGACAGTTGTCGTAGCACCTCGGCGGCGAGTTGGTGGCTGTCCAGGTAGCCGTCCTCGTGGAGCGTGTCCTCCACGATCGACAGGAGTTGCCGGCGCTGGGACTCGTTGAAATGCCGATACCGCGTCTTGCGTACGGACGCCAGCAGGGCACCGTATTGGGCGCGGTCGTTGGTCGGGTTGAGGAGTTGGCCGAGCACGTAGCCGCTGGCGTCCGGGTGTGGGCTGGCATCGAGCACGCTCACGACCTCGACGAACACCTGGTTCGAGCGGTCGGCCGCGAGGCTGGCGCAGGCGGCGATGGCCGGCTGCTGACCCACCGGGTGCGAGAGCAGGCGGTTGAACGCCTCGTGGCGTTGCGTCCAGCCCACACCGTCCGCGACGATCATTTCGAGGAGCAGACGTTCGGCCATGTCGCGCCAGAATGCGCGTGGCGTGATCACCTGGCCGGGCACTGTGGTCAGATACGCGGTGAGGTCGTCCCAGTCCGATCCGGACATCACACCGTCCGAGCTGGTCCGCTCCACCAACTCGTCCAAGCGCGTGAGATCTGCCTCGTCAACGGTGGACAGTCCCCGCTTGAGCAGACTCGCGCCGTTGACGGATGGCGCGGAGTAACGCAGGACGGTGTCCACCAACGCTACGAGGCTGCCCGGCGACAGGCTGAGCAGTTCCTCGTACCGGCGGACCGCCAGATGGGGCAGCCGTACCGCGGCCGTCTCCCAGCGCGAGATCCGGAACTCGCTCGTGTGTTCCGGCCAACAGCCGCCCTGGAAGGCGCGCGCGAAAGTGGAGCCCCCAACCCACCGCTCCTCAGGGCCGTAGAGCCGGTTGACGCGGAGCAGCCAGGCGACTCGGTCCTGGTGCGGTGACCAGCCCGGTCTGTCCCTGACGGGCCGGGGAGCGCGATGGGGGCGGCCGCGATGGCTGGCCGATGGCCGGGAAGCGCTCACGGCGCCCTTTATTGCACGCAGAATCACCCAGTGCAACCACTCCGCTACAAGCCGACAGGTGCCGTCAAGGTTTGGGAAGGCATCCACCAAGGAGGAGGTTGGCAATGATGAGAAGCAAGCGTCTTGCCGCTGCGATGGGCTTCGCGTTCGCGATCGGCGGGATCGTGGCCGCGCCGTCCCCGGCGGCAGCGGCGGTGACCGTCAGCGGCCAGGTCACCTGCGTCGGAAACGACAACGTCGTCGGAATCTGGATCAACGCCGAGAGCGGCGGTTCTGGCTGGGCGAGCTGGTCGACGCCGGTCGCTGGGTGGACTGCGAACTACAGCCGCAGCCTCCCGTACGGCGGGCGGTACCAGGTCCACGTCGGCTGCGGTGGCACCTCACAGAACTGGGCCACGAACAACAAGAGTGGCTGGGTCAGCGGCACCAGCAACTCGTTCACCTGCTACCCCTACTCGAACGCCGGCTGGAAGTACCTGACCTGTCAGCGCACCTGATCAGCGTCCAGGGGTCGGGCCGACTCCGCCGAAGGCGAGGGCGTCCCGGAGGCCGGGGCGCCCCCCGCCCGTCTGTTGGGCGCGGCGGGTGGCCGACTCCGATCGTATGATGCTGTCCTCGCCGGGTGGCGGCACCTGAGCCTGGGGTGTTACCGATACGGTAATCCGCATGTCACAGCCCACCCCTGCGCCGCTGCTCCGGGAGTTCATCGACATCCCGGAGCGCACGAGCGTGAGCGACTTCGTGCTCAAGCTCTCCGATAGTGTCGCCGACGCCGACGCCACCCTCCGCGACTACGTCGTCACGGATCGTTTGCTGGCGAACTTCGACGAGGCGCTCGGGCTGATTCGCTCCGCGGTCGAGGCGCACGCCTCCAAGGCCGCGTACCTGCACGGCTCGTTCGGCTCCGGCAAGTCGCACTTCATGGCGGTGCTGCACGCGCTGCTGCGGGGCGAGCCGGCGGCCCGCGGCCGGGACGAGTTGGCGCCGCTGGTGGCCAAGCACAGCGTCTGGCTGGACGGTCGCAAGTTCCTGCTCATCCCGTACCACCTGCTCGACGCCCGCTCGCTGGAGCAGCGGGTGCTCGGCGGCTACGTCGACCGGGTACGCACGCTGCATCCGGAGGCACCCATCCCGGCGGTCCACCGGACCGACTCGCTGTTGGAGCAGGCCGGGCTGATGCGGCAGAAGATCGGCGACGCGCAGTTCATCGCCGGGCTGCCCGGCGGCGATGTCGAGGACGAATGGGGTGACAACGAGGCGTTCTGGACCCCAGAGCGGCTGGACCAGGCTTTCACCGGCGCGTACTCCGACGAGCTCCGCCGCAAGCTCGTCAACGACCTGCTGACCAGCTGGAACGTGGGCTTCTTCAGCAATGCCCGGGAGGACGCCGAGGCGTTCATCTCGCTCGACCGGGGCCTCACCGAGATCAGCCGGCACGCCAAGGAACTCGGCTACCACGGCCTGATCCTCTTCCTCGACGAGCTGATCCTCTGGCTGGCCAACTCCATCGGTGACCAGCAGTTCGTCTCCCGCGAGATCCAGAAGATCACCAACTTCGTCGAGGGTGGCGACACCCGCCGGCCCATTCCGGTGATCAGCTTCATCGCTCGTCAGCGGGACCTGCGCGAACTCGTCGGCGAAGAGGTCGTCGGCGCGAACGAGCTGGGCTACCAGGACACCCTCAACCTGGCCAGCGGCCGGTTCGACCTGATCAACCTTGAGGACCGGAACCTCCCCGAGATCGCCCGCCGGCGCCTGCTCAGGCCCCTCACCACCGAGGCCGGCGAGGCGATCTCGCGCGCCTTCGAGAGCACGACCAAGGTACGCCGGGAGGTCTTCGACACCCTGCTCGGCAGCGACTCCGGCAGCGGCGCCGACATCGACGCGTTCCGGTCGACGTACCCGTTCAGCCCGGCCTTCATCTCGACCCTGGTGCACGTCTCCAGCGCCCTGCAGCGGTCCCGCACCGCGCTCAAGCTCATGCGGCAGCTCCTGGTCGACCGGCGGGAGACGCTCCGCCTCGGCCAGCTCGTCCCGCTCGGCGACCTCTACGACGTGATCAGCAGCGGCGGCGACCAGCCCTTCACCGAGAAGCTCAAGGCCGAGTTCGAGATGGCCCAGAAGCTGTACGACCTGAAGCTGCGTCCCCACCTGCTGGGCCAGCACGGGCTCGCCGAGGAAGACCTCGACGCCGCCCGCCGCGGAGACCAGCTCAGCCCCGAGGTAGCCGGTCGCATCCGCGCCTTCACCGGCGACGACCGGCTGATCAAGACGCTGCTGCTGGCCGCCCTGGCCCCCAGCGTCCCGGCCCTGCGGAACCTCACCGGCCGGCGCCTCTCCGCGCTCAACCACGGCAGCATCACCAGCCCGATCCCTGGTGGTGAGGTTGCCCAGGTCAACCGGAAGCTCGCCGACTGGGCGGGCCAGTTCCCCGAGATTCGCATCGGGGAAGGTGACGACCCGGTGGTGTCGCTGGAATTGGTCGGCGTCGACGTCGACAGCGTCCTCGCCACCGCCAAGCACTACGACAACGAGGGTGCGCGCAAGCACATCGTCCAGCGGCTGCTCTGGAAGCAGCTCGGCGTGCCGTGGAGCGACTCGTTCTTCGCCGAGGCCGGGCTGACCTGGCGGGGCAGCCGGCGCGTCATCGAGCTGGTCTACGGCAACGTCCGCGATCCCCACGACATCCGGGACGAGGCGTTCCACCCGAACGACCCGACCGGCTGGCGGATGATCGTCGACTACCCGTTCGACGACGGCAGCCACGGGCCGGCCGACGACCGGCAGCGCGTGCAGAACCTGCTGAGCCGGACCAACGCCCGAACGGTCTGCTGGATCCCGGCCGCGTTGACCGTGGAGCGCCGCAACGAGCTGGGCAAGCTCGTCATCATCGACAAGCTGCTTGAGGGGCAGCGCTTCGACAGCCACGCGGAGCACCTCAACCCCGACGACCGGCGCCGCGCGCACGCCGCGCTCACCAACCAGCGCAGCGCGCTGCTGGCCAAGATGCAGGGGGTCCTGCGCCAGGCGTACGGGCTGGCCGCGAAGCAGCCCACCGACGTGCAGCTCGGCTTCGACGACCACCTCCAGTCGCTGACCCGGGCGCTGGAGCCGAAGCTGCCGATGGGCGCGACGTTCGACGACGCGCTGCGCAGCATCGGCGACCAGATGCTCACCCAGCAGTACCCGGCCCACCCGGACTTCGACCCCGACCGCAAGGGCGAGCCGGTGCGGCTCCAGGAGGTCAAGACCGTCTTCGGGTACGTCCAGCGGGCGGTCGAGTCGCCGGAGGGGCGGGTCGAGGTGGAACGGGCGCACCGGCAGACCATGCGCCGGATCGCCAATCCGCTGAAGCTCGGCACCATGCACGAGGCGGCGTTCGTCATCGAGGGGGAGTGGGTCCAGCACTTCCAGCAGAAGGCCGCCAGCGAGGGCATCACCGGCGAGTTGCGGGTCGCAGACCTGCTGCGCTGGATCGACGAACCGAAGCCCCGGGGCCTCGACCCGATCGTCGCGCAGCTCGTTGTGGCGACCTTCGCCGAGCAGACCGACCGGGCGTTCTACCTGCACGGCAGCCAGGTGATGCCGGCGCCGGAGATCGGCAAATTGACGATCGATCACGCCCTCCGCGAGGAGAGCCTGCCCAGCGAGGAGGACTGGGAGCGGGCCCGGACGCGGGCCGCCGCGATCTTCGGCTTCCAGCCGCTCGCCCTGCGCCGCGGTCGGCTGGTCGCGCTCTTCGGCCGTGACCTGGTCACCCAGGCAAACCGGCACCGAGAGGCCGCCCACACGCTGGCGAGCCGTCTCGAGCAGCACAGCAGCCGGCTTGAGCTGGACCGCGAATCCGGGCGACTCGCCACGGCCCACGCAGCGGCGGATCTGCTCGACGCGCTCGTCAACGCACGTTCGGCGAAGGAGGCGGTCGAGCGGCTCGCGCGGGCGGAGTTGGCGGGGCCGGCAGACAGGACAGGTAAGAGCATTACCAGCGCTGCCCAGGTCGCGGCGGCATTCGCCGGCACGTCATGGGACAACTTCGAGATCATCGCTGGCCTGCCCGCGCCACACGCGGTCCGCGCCTCGGCGATCCTTGCGGAGCTGCGTCGCGTTGCCCAGGGCGATGAGCTGACCGCACCGCTGTCTCCGGCTCTCCGGCGAGCGCAGTCCGACGCGGTCGAGCTGATCCGTGAGGCCACCAGGATTGTTCTTCCGCCGCCGCCGCCGCCGCCGCCGCCGCCCCCGCCGCCTCCTGCAGCGGAAAAGGAGCTCATCGTTCGTGGGCAATCGACGGAGGCGCTTACCAAGCTGGAGCGGTACATCAGCGATCACCCCGACGCCACCATCGAGGTGAGCTGGAGAATCGTGTCGTGACTCAGGCACCCGCGCTCGCCCAGGCGCTGCGGATCAGCCCCGCCGCGCTGGCCCAGAAGGTCGTGCAGCAGCTCGATCGGCACCGCAACGGGGACCCGTACCCGGTCATGGTGGTCCGCGCGGAGCCGGCCTGGCCGCACGAACCGGTGCTGCCGCTGCCCGGCGGCCGCCAGGCCCGCGTCGTGCCGTGCGTCTCGCCGCTCGCCGTCTGGGAGCACCTCGTCGCCGAACGTGGCGACGAGGTGCTGGTCGTGCTCACCGACATCCCCGGGACCGGCCTCGGCCCCGGGGTGCGCAGCCGCATCTTCCGGCAGCAGGTGATCACCGTCGAGCCCTGGGACCTGGTCGTCGACGCGTTCGGCGCTCAGGTGCCGGACACGGCTCTGGAGAGCGAGCGGTGGGCCGGCCCTGCCCTGCTCGACGCCATGCCCCCGGGTGGATGGCCCAGGCTCACCACCAAGGTGCTGACCCGGGACGTCGCCCTCCGCCACCTGGCCGCCGTGCGGCTCGGCCTGGACCGGCGTGGGAACGACCCCGACGACCTCGACGTGACCATCCTGCTGCGGTGGAGCGTCGAGCATGGCGCGGTCGAGGCGTTCGACCAGCTCCGGCAGGAGGAGCGCGACGGTTTGGCGCGCTGGTTGGTCGAGCAGTTCGGCCGCCCGGCCCGAGCGCTCTTCGCCCTCGTCGAGGCTGGCCGCGGCGCGGACGCGCTGCCGCTGGGGCTGGTCTGCGATGCGCTCTGGACCACCGACACGCCCGACGCCGTGCGGGCCCAGGGGCGCGTCGACCAGTACGTCGGCAACCTCGACGACGATGGCACGGTACGTGGGCTCGCCGAAGCGGCCGTGCAGGTGGTCGGCGCGATGCTGGCCGACCGGGACGCGGACGTCCGGCGGCAGGGCCATGCGGTCCTGGACCGGGCCGAGCAGTTGCTCATCCTGTTCAACGCCGCCGGCAGCGCCGGCCACAGCCCCATCCTGCGTACCGGCTTCACGCAACGCGTCGGCGACGCGGCGCGGGCGCTCCTCGCCGGCCTGACGGACCCGGCCGACCCGGCCTTGGACACTGCGGTCGACAGCCTGGCCGGACACCGGTTGGCCGAGGCGGAGGCGGAACGGCTGCGCCGGGTCCGGATGGCCCAGCGGCTCGTCCGGTGGCTCGGGACCACGGTCGAGCCGCCTGCCAGCGTCGCCGACGGGGTGCAGCGGCAAATCGCCGAGTGGGGCTGGGTCGACCTGGCGCTGAACCACGTCTGGGCCGGTGAGGACGTCCACCCCGAGCTGCAGCGCGCCTTCCGCGAGGTCCACGAGCGGGCGCAGCAGCGGCGTCGGGACCTCGACGGTGCCTTCGCGAACCGGCTCGCGGCCTGGGCCACGGCCGGGCCGGGCAATGACGGGGATCTCCTGACGGTCGAGAACCTCCTTTCCCGGGTCATCGACCCGTTGGTTCGCGCGGACCGGCCGGCGTTGTTGGTCGTGCTTGACGGGATGAGTGCGGCCGTCGGAGTCGAACTGGCTGACGAGTTGTCCCAGGACTGGGTCGAGTACGACCCGCTGGCTCGCGGGGGCGTCGGCCACCGCCGGGGAATCGTGGCTGCGCTGCCGACCTTGACGGCCGTGTCCCGGACCTCGCTCTTCGCCGGTGCCCTGCGCCTCGGCACCCAGGCCACCGAGCGGCAGATGTTCGACAAGGGGCGGTGGGGCGACGACGCCCGGATCTTCCACAAGGGCCCGGCTCGGGGCGGCGCGGGCCAGGTGCTCGCCAGCGACCTCGCCGATGCACTTGCGGGCGCGGCGCGCCTGGTCGCCGTGGTGATCAACACGGTGGATGACGCGCTGGCCCACGGCCGGGAAGGCGACGAGGCCGGCTGGCAACTCGGCGACCTCGGCTTCCTGCGGAGCCTGCTCGACCTCGCCCGGTCCTCAGGCCGGGCGGTCATCATCACCAGCGACCACGGTCACGTGCTCGAGCGTGGCGGCGAGTACGTCAAAGCCGCCGACGCCGATTCAGCCCGGCATCGCACCGGCCCCGGGCCGGCAGGCCCGGGCGAGGTGGAACTGAGCGGTCCGCGGGTGGTGGCCGAGGGGAACCGGATCATCGCGCTCTGGGACCCGCTCCGGCGCTACCGTCCCACCAAGGCCGGCTATCACGGCGGGGCCTCGTTGGCCGAAGTGACCATCCCCCTGCTGGCCTACCTGCTGCCCAACGTCGCCGACGTTCCTCAGGGCTGGGCCCCGGCGGAGGGACGCCGACCCGAGTGGTGGCAGGCCAGCGCACCTGTCGCCAACTCGGCGCCTGCTCCGGTCCCCGCCGTGAAACCCCGTCGCAAGGCGCCGGTGGTCGCGGGGGAGGCGGCGTTGTTCGACATGCCGGAAGTGGCGCCGGCTTCCGCGGCGCCGGCGCTCGACAGCAGCGACCTCGTGACTGCGCTGCTCGAGACTGAACTCTTCAAGGCGCAGCACAGCCTGACCCCCCGCAAGGTCGACCGCGCAAAGATCGCGGCAGCGATGCGGGCGCTGATTGAGGCGAAGGGTGTTCTGTCTGCCGCCGTGCTCGCGCAGCAGGCCGGGGAGTTGCCGGCCCGCGCCGGCGGCTTCGCCAACACCCTGCAGCGCATCTTCAACGTCGACAACTACCCCGTGCTGTCGGTGATCGACGACGGACGCACCGTCCGGCTCGACGTCGCGCTGCTGCGGACCCAGTTCGGGCTGCCGGAAGGGGTGGCGTGAACGGCGTCAGTCCGGCCCGGCGGCGCGAGGTCATCGACGCGTTGCGGCGCGGGGCGGTGCCCTCGGCCGGCCTGGACCTCTTCGCCGTCGGGCTGGACAGGTTCGCCGGCGCGGTAGGTGAGGATCTGGAGACGGTCGCCGCAGGCGGCTCGGTGTTCAAGGCGATCCGCGGCGAATACGGATCCGGCAAGACGTTCTTCACGCGCTGGATCGCGGAGCGGGCCAAGCGGGCCAATCTCGCCACCGCCGAGGTGCAGATCTCTGAGAACGAGACGCCGCTGCACAAGCTGGAGACCGTCTACCGGCGGCTGACCGAGCGCCTGACCACCGCCACGTTCCCGCCGAGCGCGCTGCGGCCGGTCGTCGACGGCTGGTTCTACGCCCTCGAGGAGGACGTCCTCGCGACGGGGGAGGTGTCACCTGACGATGCGGAGGCGCTGGACCGGGCGGTGGGGATGCTGCTCGACCAGCGGCTGGCCGCGGTCAGCCGTAGCGCGCCCGCCTTCGCCGCCGCGTTACGCGGCTACCGCACCGCGAGCCTCGGGGATGATCCGGCGACGGCTGACGCCGTGCTCGCCTGGCTCGGCGGTCAGCCGCACGTCGCCGCGTCGGCACGCCGGGTCGCCGGCGTACGGGGGGACCTCGACCACTTCGCGGCGCTCAGCTTCCTGCAAGGGCTGCTCGCGGTCCTGCGCGACAGCGGCCACCCCGGACTCTTGCTGGTCCTCGACGAGGTGGAGACGCTGCAGCGGGTCCGCTCCGACGCCCGGGACAAGGCGCTCAACGCCCTGCGTCAGCTCATCGACGAGGTGCACTCCGGCCGTTTCCCCGGTCTCTACCTCGTCATCACCGGCACTCCGGCCTTCTACGAGGGGCCCCAAGGCGTGCAGCGGCTCGCCCCGCTCGCCCAACGGCTCGCGGTCGACTTCACCACGGATCCGCGCTTCGACAACCCGAGGGCGGTGCAGATCCGGCTGTCCGGATTCACCGTCGACTCGCTGGTGGAGTTGGGTGGCCGGGTGCGCGACCTGTACGCGGGCGGGTCCGCGGCGCCCGAGCGGGTGAGCGCCCTGGTGGACGACGCGTACCTGGGGGAGTTGGCGCGGGCGGTCGCCGGAGGGCTCGGTGGCAAGGTTGGTGTGGCACCGCGGCTCTACCTCAAGAAGCTGGTGGGGGACGTGCTCGACCGGGTCGACCAGTTCGCCGACTTCGACCCGCGAAAGCACTACGCGCTGACCCTCTCCGCCACTGAGATGACCGACGTGGAACGCAATGCGACCAGCGCCGACGAGATCGCCCTGGACGTCTAGGTGTCCGCCGAACTGCTGCACCCGGTCGTCCTGCACCACGTGGTGAACTCGCTGCAGTGGCCGGGGCTTCGACCCCTGCAGGAGGCGGCCGTGCGGCCGCTCCTCGACGGCGAGGACGCCCTGCTCCTCGCTCCAACGGCGGGTGGCAAGACGGAAGCGGCGATGTTTCCGTTGCTCTCGCGGATGGCGCAGGAGAACTGGTCCGGCACCTCGTTGCTCTACGTCTGCCCGCTCAAGGCGCTGTTGAACAACCTCCTGCCCCGGCTGGAGGCCTACACCGGCTGGCTGGGCCGGCGGTCGGCACTGTGGCACGGCGACGTGACGACCGCGCGGCGGCGGGGGATCCTCCGCGAGCGGCCGGACGTCCTGCTGACCACCCCCGAGTCGCTGGAGTCGATGCTGGTCAGCAGCACCGTCGACCACGACGAGTTCTTCCGCGGCCTACGGGCCGTGGTGGTGGACGAAGTACATGCCTTTGCCGGCGACGACCGGGGTTGGCACCTCCTGGCCGTACTGGAACGGCTCAGCCGGGTCACCGGCCGGCCGGTCCAGCGAGTGGGGCTCTCGGCGACCGTCGGCAATCCGGATGCGCTGCTGCGCTGGTTGCAGGGATCCGGCCGCGACCGGCGGCCGGCGCGCATCGTCGCACCCGATGCCGCACCCGCCACCGCCGTGTCCAACGCTCGGCCGGCGGGCGAGGTCGAGTTGGACTACGTCGGCTCGGTGCACAACGCCGCGAAGGTGATCGCCGCACTGCACCGGGGAGAGAAGAGGCTGGTGTTCTGCGAGTCCCGGGCGCTGGTCGAGGAACTCGGCCAGCGGCTGCGGGCGCTCGACGTCACCACGTTCCTTTCGCACGCCTCGCTGTCAGTCGACGAGCGGCGCCGCGCGGAGGAGGCGTTCGCGCAGGAGCGCGACTGCGTCATCGTCGCCACCAGCACCCTTGAGTTGGGCATCGACGTCGGCGACCTCGATCGGGTCATCCAGGTCGACGCACCCCGCAGCGTCGCCGCCTTCCTGCAGCGGATCGGCCGGACCGGCCGTCGCCTCGGCAGCACTCGGAACTGCCTCTTCCTCGCACTCGACGGCGACGGGCTCCTGCAGGCGGCCGGTCTGCTCCACCTCTGGGCTCAGGGGTGGGTCGAGGAGGTCGTGCCTCCGCCCGAGCCGCGGCACATCGTCGCCCAGCAGGTGCTCGCGCTGTCGCTGCAGCAGCATCGGCTTGGAGATCAGCTCTGGCGGCATGAGTGGAATGATTTGCCGCCTTTCGACAAGACCGCCGACGTCATCGTGCGTCACCTCGTCAACCAGGGGTACCTCGACTCGGATTCCGGCATGCTCTTCATCGGCCCGGAGGCTGAAGCCCGATTCGGCCGACGGCACTTCATGGACATGCTGGCGGTGTTCACCGCACCACCCCAGTTCACCGTGCTGTCGGGGCGCACCGAGATCGGTCGTACCGATCCGGCACTGCTCACCGCGAAGGTGCAAGGGCCGCGGCTGCTGTTGCTGGGCGGCCGTAGCTGGCGGGTCACCTACATCGACTGGAAGCGTCACCGGTGCTTCGTCGAGCCGGCGGAGGGCGGGGGCAAGGCGCTGTGGATGACGGGCGGGGTGCCGCAGGGGCGGTCGTACCGAATGGTGCGTGCCATGCGGGACGTCCTGCTGGGGGCCGACCCGCCGGTCGCGCTGACCGGCCGTGCCAGCAACCGGCTGGCCGGTCTGCGCGAGGACTTCGCCTCGCAGGTGCATCCGGCCGGCACGCTGGTGGTCCGCGATCGTGAGGGCGAGGTGCGGTGGTGGACCTGGGCCGGCTTCCGGGCCAATGCCACGCTGATCTCCACACTGAGCGAGCTGGCCGACTCGACCCAGCGCTACGACGACGCTTCGATCCGGCTGCGTCCCGACCTCAACCGGGACATGGTGCGCGAGGCGGTGGCCGACGCGGCCGGGCGGATCTGCCTGCCGGACGTCAACGACAGGGCCCTGGACGGCCTCAAGTTCAGCGCCGCGCTGCCGCATCGGCTCGCCGTCGCGACGCTGGCCTCCCGGCTGGCCGACGTTCCTGCGGCGGAGGCGGTGCTCGGCGAGCCGGTACGCGTGACGTACCTGGCCTAGCGCCGAGAAGCGATGCGGCCGGAAGGCCCTCCGCCGGCGCGTGATCGAGGCCCACTGGGTTCGGACATCGACACAATGCCATTTGTGGATGTTCGGCTGGTGTTGATGGTCCACTCGGGCTGGTCGGATGGCAGGACGGACATCGCCGTTCGACGACAGGAGGGACCGTGCGCACACCATCGCGTGCGACGACGGGGGCCACCGCGCTGCTACTCGCGGCCGGAATGGTCCTGACCGCGGGAGCTGGCGGTCAGGCGGCACCCCGGGACGAGACCCCGACCCAGGCGCAGCCCGGCCACCTGCCGGGCGACCGCCACGACACCAAGACGAAGGACAACCGGAAGGGGCGGACCGCGCCGACCGACCGCCAGCAGGACCGGGCCGCCGCGCTCGGCGCCCGGGTCCGCTGGACCGACTTCGGCACCCCCGCCACCCTGACCTCGACCGATGGGCCGCTCGCCGCCGGCCTGCCCGCCGACCCGGCCGCCGCGGCGCGGGCGTACGTGGCTGCGAACCGGGACGTGCTGGGGCTGACCGCCGACGGCGCCGCCGCGCTGGAGCAGTTGACTGTCGCGCCGATGGGGGACGGCGCCACCGTGCTGTTCCGGCAGCGCTTCGGTGACCTGCCCGCCGCGGTCGACGGCATGCTGGCCGTCGGCGTCCGCGACGGGAAGGTGTGGCACGTCAGCTCGTCGCTGGCCCGGGACGGCGGGGCGCCCGCTCCGGCCACGATCAGCGTCGACCAGGCGCGCCGGGCCGCGGCAACCGACGCCGGTCTGACCGGGCCGACGATCCTGCGTACCTCGCTGGTCGCGGTGCCGACCGCGGACCGGGGGCCGCGGGCGGCGTACGAGGTGGTTCTCGGCGCGGACGTCACCGGTGCGGACCCGGCGGCCTTCGCCACCTACGTGGACGCCCGCGACGGCAGCGTGCTGGTCCGCGAGGACCTGGTCGACCACGACGTGGACAACCCGTCGTGGGAGGTCTTCCCGAACTCCCCGCCGGTCGACAAGTCCTCCACCGACACCCGTGTGCGCTGGTGCGGGCAGCCGGCGGCCGGCTGCGCGGAGGTGGTGGGCGTCCCCGGCTCGCCGGCCTGGGACGTGGATCCGGCCACCGGAACGTCCACCACCACGACGAACGGCAACAACGCGATCGCCGTGCAGAACTGGTTCAGCAACGACCCGTTCAGCGTGGGCACCGAGACGGCGACGCCGCGCCCCGACCGGAACTACGCGTACCCGTGGACCAACCAGTGGTACGAGCAGCGGTGCAGCCCGGACACCTTCACCTCGCCCCAGGCCAATGACATCGACGCGGCGCGCGCGAACCTGTTCGCCATGCACAGCCGGATGCACGACTGGTCCTACCACCTGGGCTTCACCGAGGCGACCTGGAACATGCAGCGGGACAACCTCGGCCGCGGCGGTCTGGCCAGCGACCCGGAGCAGGGCAACGCGCAGGCCGGCGGCGTCAGCGGCGGCCCGCCGACCTTCGCCGCCCGCAACAACGCCAACCAGATCACCCCGCCGGACGGCATCGCACCGACCACCAACATGTACCTGTGGCAGCCGAGCGCCGGCTCGTTCTACCCGCCCTGCGTGGACGGCGACTTCGACATGTCGGTCATCGCCCACGAGTACGGCCACGCCATCAGCGGTCGCATGATCGCCGGACCGAACGCCGGGGTCAGCTCTCCGCAGGGGATGAGCGAGAGCTGGTCGGACCAGCTCGCCATGGAATACCTGTACGAGCACGGGTACGCGGCGCCGGGCCGGCGCGGCTTCACCATCGGCGAGTACACGACCGGCGACCCCCGGGCCGGCATCCGCAACTACAACATGAGCGCCAGCCCGCTCAACTACAGCGCCATCGACTACGACTTCGTCGGCCTCCAGGTGCACGCGTCCGGCGAGGTGTGGAGCGCCACCAACGTGGACATCCGGGCGGCCATGATGCGCCGCTACGGCGCCGGGAACGCGGCCCTGCAGAAGTCCTGCGCGAACGGGGCGACGCCGGTGACCGCCTGCCCGGGCAACCGGCGGTGGATCCAGCTCGTCTTCGACTCGTTCCTGCTCATGGCGGTCAGCCAGGTCAGCATGGTCGACGCCCGGGACGCGATGCTCGCAGCCGACCGGATCCGCTTCGGCGGCGCCAACCAGGACCTGCTCTGGAACGCCTTCGCCGCCCGGGGCCTCGGTGAGGCGGCGGCCAGCGTGGGCAACGCCGACGCCGACCCGACGCCCGGCTTCACCTCGCCGCACGCGCGGGAGGGAACCCTGCGGTTCACGCCGGAGGGCGACCACGGGGTCGTGCCGGGGGCGCAGCTCTTCGTCGGCCGCTACCAGGCGCGGGCCGTACCGGTCGCGGACACCGACGCGGCGACCCCGCTGACCGACCGGGTGAGCCTGGTTCCCGGCACGTACGAGTTCGTCGTCCGGGCGCCGGGTTACGGGCACCGCCGGATCGGTCCGGTCACGGTCCGGGCCGGGCAGGTCCGCGACCTGGAGGTGCAGCTGCGCCGGAACCTGGCCTCCACCAGCGCGGGCGCGGCGGTGAGCGGCGACGGGATCAACCTCGCGAGGATCGCCGACGACGACGAGGCCACCAACTGGGCCTCGCTCGGCGCCCCGGTGGCCGGGCGGCAGGTCACGGTCGACCTGGCCGGGGGCACCCAGCAGGTCCGCCGGGTGCAGGTCAGCGCCATGCCGCGTCCGCCGGTCGCCGGTGACCCGGACGCCGGCACGCAGAGCCGGTTCTCCGCGCTGCGGCAGTTCCGGGTGCTGGCATGCGAAGCGAAGAAGGCGCTGACCTGTGCCGACCCCGCCGACTTCCGGGTGGTTTACACGAGCCCGGCGGACGCCTTCCCGTCGGTGGCGCCCCGGCCCCGGGCACCCGAACTGATCATGCGGTCGTTCGACATCCCGCGGACGAAGGCGACGCACCTGCGCGTCGAGGTGCTGACCAACCAGTGCACCGGCGCGCCGGCGTACGCCGGTGAGCAGGACGCCGACCCCCGGGCGGCGACCGACTGCGCCACCGCCAGCCCCCAGGCGCAGAACGTGCGGATCGCCGAGTTCCAGGCGTTCGCCCAGTAGGCGACGGGGTGCGGGCGGGTGGGCCCCGCCCGCACCCCTTGCCAGGCATCGTCGAGCATCACCACCTTCACCAGCGGGCGCCGCCGTACGGCGGCTGAACGTCCCGCCCGAGCCGGGCAGGTCGCCGGGCTGACGGCCGACGGCGTGCCGACCCACGACGTCGACGGGCAGTTGTACGGCCGTACCTGGCGTCCGCGGCTCACCGACCTCAAGTTCGGCTGGGAGAGCTACGGCGGCGCGGCCGACACCCTCTGGTTCGACGACGTGGCGCTGGGCGGCAGCCGGATCGGCTGCTGACCGGCCCGGGCCGGGCGGTTCCTCGGGGTCGCCCGGCCGTGGCCGATCATCCAGCGTTCACCCGACATTCGGGGCACGGTCGCCGCGCGGGGCCTGTACGTCGGGAAGGATCACCGCCAGACTGGGCGCGATCGGACAACGACACCGATCGATATAGTCCCAGTTCAGGGAGGACCCCTTGACCACTCTCGCGACCCCGCTCCGCACCACCGGCGCCCGCGTACGCCGGGCGCTCGGCGCGTGCGCCCTGCTCACCGCCCTGGTCGCCGCCGCGCTCGTCGGCCCGCCGGCGGCCTCCACCCGGCTCGCCGAGCCGGCGCAGGCCGCCGTGTACAACTCCTGCACGATGACCCGCTGCGCGGACGCCCGCACCGCGCGCTCCGGCTGGTCCGCGAAGAGCTTCCCGACCAGCCGCGGCTGGTACTCCTGGAGCGGCGGCCAGTGCAACTTCGCGGGCGGCCGGTTCTACAACTACGAGGGTCAGCTGCCCACCAACGCCACCTACCACGAGTACGACGTCTACCCGCGCGCCTGCAATGCCGCGCGGGACGCGTACCGGATCGTGGTCAACAAGAGCACCGGGGCCACCTGGTTCTCGCCCGACCACTACGCCAACTTCTACCGGCTCTGAACGACGTCGGAGCGGGTCGGGCCGGCGAGCCCGGCCCGCGCCGACCGGAAAGGATCAACCGATGGGCGCAGCGTCCCCGCAGCCGCCGGCCTGGCTCGCGTTCGACGCCGGACCGGAGGCCGAGGCGACCGGCGTGACCCTGGCCGGGGCGGACGCCCGGACCCGGGCGGGCCTGCACGAGGCGCTGGCCGGGGCGCTACCCCTGCCCGCCTGGTTCGGGCGCAACTGGGACGCGCTCGCCGACGCGCTGGCCGACCGGCTCGACGCCGGCCCACTGACCCTTGTCGTCCGGGACGCGGCAGACCTGCTCGCCGACGAGCCGCCGGCCCACCTCGGCACCCTCCTCGACGTGCTCGGCGCGGTCGCGGCCGGCGGCCACCACTCGCTGCGCGTCGTGCTGCGCGATCACCCGGACCGGCTGGCCGCGCTGCGGACCCGGATCGCCGCCGCGCTGGGCGGCCGGGTCGGCGCCCCACCCACCGACGCCGACTGACGGGCTCACTCGGACGAGGGAGCCCCACGCCACTTCGCCGGTCCGCCGGGGGTCCATCGACGCGAGGTGCCGCCACCTCGCCGGTCCGGCGGGGTCCATCGCCCCGGGATGCCGCCACCTCGCCGGTCTGGCGGGGTCCGTCGCCCCGGGATGCCGCCACCTCGCCGCTCTGGCGGGGTCCGTCGCCCCGGGATGCCGCCACCCAGCCGAGCTGGCCGCCGCGGCGCGAGGCCGGGGCGACGGTCAGTTCGGCTGGTCGAGGATCGCGCTGAACCGTTCCTCGGCCAGGTCCAGCTGGGCGAAGATGTGCCGCTTCACCGGCAGGGACAGCGGCGTGTCCGGCCGGGCGATGAGGTCGCGGAAGACCGGCACCAGGGGCCGGTACTTCGCCGCCGAGCGGGCCACCTTCGGCCCGACCGTGTGGATCACGCCCACCCCGTTGTCGGTGAAGTCCGACACCTTGATCACCCGCGCCCAGGGCTCCCGGTCGAGGCTCGCCGCCACGTGCTCCCGGTACTGGACGTGCCGGTCGCGCCCCGGGTCGTACGCCGGGTTGGTCACCGCGCCGACGAGCCGGGCGACCCGCGGGCCGAACCGCGCGGCCAGGGCGGCCAGCGCCGCCGGCGTGGGATCGCCGACGGCGGCTCCGGGCCGCTGCGGGGCGTCGGACGCGCCGAGCTGGAGTTGTCGAGCGTCCAGGCTCGCCAGCTCCGCCGGGTGGTCCTCCACGGCGTCGTGCAGCAGGCCCGCGACGATCACGTCCACGTCCCGCACCTGGTAGTGGTGCATCATCCGGATCGCCACCCGGAGCAGGTGGTTCAGGTACGGCTCGCGCACCCGCCGGTCCTCCCGGTGCAGCTCGGCGGCGAGGTCGAGGGCGGCGGTGAGCCGCTCCCGAGCGGGCTCGTCGAACGCCTCGACCTCCAGCCGGAAGCGGGCCAGCAGGCCCGGCTCGCCGTGGATCTCGGTGATCGCGTGCATCGGCATGGTCGCCAGGTAGGCCGGGAACTCCATGCGTCCCTTATAGCTGATCTTCGCTAGGAAGCGTGGCCCCTGGTCGGCCTCCCGACGGTGACCGGGTCAGGTCCCGGTCAGCCGCTTGACGAGACGGACCGTGGTGCCCTCCGCGGTGCCGAGGATGCTGACCTCGTCCATCACCCGAGTCATGATCATCCGTCCCCGGCCCCGGTCGGCGTCGTCCCCGCCGGCGTCGGCCCGCCAGCCGCCGTGGTCGCGTACCTCGATCACGAGGTGGTCGTCGCGCAGCTCGGCGCGGAGCGTGGTGATCCCCTCGGGCGTGAAGCGGTAGCCGTGTTCGATGGCGTTGGCGCACGCCTCGCCCGTGGCGATCAGCGCCGTCTCGACGTCCCAGTCGCTCACCCCGTGGGCGTGCAGCCAGCCCCGCAGCCGCTCCCGGGTGGGGGCGAGCCGCGCCGGGTCGGCGGGCAGGTCGACGGTGAACACCGGGGCCGTCCCGGCCGGGTCGTCGCCCGGCACCAGCCCGGCGGCTGTCCCACCCTCCACGTCCGGCCCCCCGTCCCGCGCACGTCCCGGGCCTGGGCGCTCGCCGTCACCGTCCCGTCCTGTCCGTCATTGTCCCCGGAAGGGCCCGCCGGTATTCCTCGACCCGGCGGTTCATCCGACCGCGTGTCCGGGAGCGCCCGGAGCCGGCGCGGCGCCGCCCCGCCGCGGGTCACAATCGGCGGGTGGACCGGGTGCTGGACCTGCTGGTGGCGCTGCCGCCCGCGCTCGTGCTGGCGCTGGTGTTCCTGCTGCCGGCGCTGGAGGCGTCGACCTTCCTCGGGCTGGTCGTGCCGGGGGAGATCGCCGTACTGGTCGGCGGGGTGCTCGCCCACGAGGGACGGCTGCCGCTCTGGGCGGTGATCCTCGCGGCGGTCGCCGGTGCGGCCGTCGGCGACCAGATCGGGTACCTCGTGGGCCGCCGCTACGGGCGGCGGCTGCTGGCCCGGGTGCCGCAGCGGTTCGTCCGCTCGGGGGAGCTGTCGCGGGCGCTGGCGCTGGTCCGCCGCCGAGGCGCCGCCGCGGTGGTGCTCGGCCGGTGGGCGGCGGCGCTGCGCGCCCTGGTGCCCGGGCTGGCCGGGATGAGCGGCATCCCGCACCGCGCGTTCACCGTGGCGAACCTGGCCGGCGGCGCGCTGTGGGCGGTGACCGTGGCGCTGCTCGGCTACCTGGCCGGAGCGTCGTTCCGGCTCCTGGAACGGCGGCTGGGCTGGGGCGGCAAGGCGCTGCTCGCCGTGGTGGTGCTCGTGGTGGCGGTGCGGCTGGTCCGGGCCCGGCGGGCCGCCCGCCGCGAACGGGCGGGCACCGCCGGGCCCCGCTGACCGCCGGACCGGGCCGGCGCACTCAGTGCAGGGAACGCCAGCCCGCGCGATCAGCCGCTGATCTTCCCGGTGCCGGCCCCCGCGGTCACCGTGGCCTTCACGGTGCTCGCCGCGTCGAGCGTGTACGCGTACGGGATGGCGGCCACGCTGCCGGCGGTCTGCGGCGCCCCGGAGTTGACGTAGAGGTTGCTCCGTTCGACCAGGTTGCCCGTCGGCGAGGAGCCCTCGCCGACGTGCGTCGGGTCGGTCAGGTTCTCGAAGGAGTTGCCCTCGACGAGCACCCCGGCCCCGCAGGTGGTGGCGATGCCGTAGCGGCTCGGGTCGACCCGCCCCCACACCGCCGGGTCGTACGCGGCCAGGTAGCCGTCCAGCGTGTACCCGGGGTCGGCCAGGTCGGCGCAGTCGAGGAGGGTGCCGTCGGGCCGCTCTCGTGCCGCCGGACCCCGCCGCTCCACCGTCGCGGGCGCCCGATCATGCCGGAAGGGTGCAGAATGCGGGCGGCCACGGTGGAGGGAGCGGACGATGAGCGGGCACGACTTCGAGCCGATCTTCGGGCCCGCGCGGGTCATGGTGATCCTGCGCGACCTGCCGCCCGACGAGACCGCCCGGCTCGCCGAGCGGGCCTGGGACCTCGACATCGATGTCGTCGAGGTGCCGATCCGCACCCCCGACGCGGTCCTCGCGCTGCGCGCCGCCGTGGCGGCCGGCCGGCGGCGGGACCGCCTGGTCGGCGCCGGCGCGGTCCGCACCCCCGCCCAGGTCCGGCAGGCCGCCGGCGCGGGGGCCGCGTTCACCGTGGCCCCCGGGCTGGACCTCGCGATCGCCGACGCGGCGGTCAGCTACGGCATCCCGCACCTGGCCGGGGTGGCCACCCCCACCGAGGCGCTGCGGGCGCTCGACCACGGCCTGGTCTGGTTGAAGGCGTTCCCCGCGGTGAGCCTCGGGCCGGCCTGGTTCCGGGCCGTCGCCGGGCCGCTGCCCGAGGCGCGGTTCGTGGCCACCGGCGGCATCGACGCCGACAACGCGGGCGACTTCCTGGCCGCCGGGGCGCGGGTGGTGGCGGTCGGGTCGGCGCTGTCCGACCCGCGGCAGATCCCCCGCCTCGCGGCCCTCGCCGCCGGTCAGGGCTGAGCCGGTCAGGCCGGGGTGGGGCCGAGGCTGTCCCGGTGGACCAGCTCGGCGGGGAGGGTCTCCACCCGGTCGCGGCCGCCGGGCGCGTCCAGCGCCAGGGTCATGGCCCGGGCGCCCAGCTCGGCCAGCGGCAGCCGGATCGTGGTCAGCGCCGGAGTCACGTCGGCGGCGATCGGCATGTCGTCGAAGCCGACCACCGAGACCTCCGCCGGCACCCGCACGCCGCGGGCGCGCAGCAGGTTGAGCGCGCCGACGGCCATCGAGTCGTTCATGGCCACGATCGCGGTCAGCCCGGGCGCGGCGTCCAGCAGCTCGGCCGCGGCCCGGGACCCGCCGTCGCGGGTGAAGTCCGCGTACCGGATCCGCGCCTCCGGCAGCGCCTCGCCCAGGCCGGCGGCCAGCCCGGCGAGCCGGTCGCTCGTCGTGGTGAGGACGCGCGGGCCGGCCAGCACGCCGACCGACCGGTGGCCGAGCCGGCGCAGCTCCGCGCCGAGCAGGCGGCCGCCCTCCTCGTTGGCCGGCAGCACGGCGTCGCCCCGGTGCCGGTGCCGGCCGATCACCGCGACCCGCCCGCCGGTCGCCGCGTACGCGGCGAGCCGCTCGTCGAGCAGGGTGTTGACCGTGGGGTCGTGGTAGCCGGAGCCGGCCAGCACGATGGCGGCGACCTGCTGGGCGCGGAGCAGGTCCACGTACTCCACCTCCCGCTCCGGGTCGCGGTAGCTGTTGCAGATGATGACGAGCCGCCCCCGCTCGGTGGCGACCCGTTGCAGCCCCCGGGTCACCTCGGCGAAGTACGGGTCGGAGACGTCGTGCACCAGCACGCCGACCACGCTGCGCTGCGGCCGGGCCAGCAACTGGGCGTGCGCGTTCGGCACGTACCGCAGCTCGGCCACCGCCTTCAGCACCCGCGCGCGCAGCTCGTCGGCGACCGGCTTGCTGCTGCCGTTGATGACCCGCGACGCGGTCGCGGGGGAGACGCCCGCCCGGCGGGCGACATCGGCCAACGTCGCCATGCGCACCCCCTCGCACACCCGGTGGCCGAGAGGCTACCGCAGCGCCGCCGGGAAAGGCGTGCCCCGATCGGCGGAGGCGGCGCTCACCGGGCGCGCGCGGTGGGGCGGGAGGTGGTCGCGGTCGTGCGGACGGCCTTGACGATGGCGGGGATCGAACCGATCAGCAGGACCAGCCCCCAGATCAGCGCGACCACGGCGAACACCACGGCGCCCAGGTCGTCGGTGATGCTGACCAGGATCCCCGGCACGAGCTGGTGCAGGAACTCCAGCACCACCGTGCACAGCAGGGTGGTCAGCGCCAGCAGCACGAGGCCCTTGTTCTGCAGGAAGCGCGGCTGGGCGAGCAGCAGCAGCGCCGCCCAGACCAGCTTGAGCAGCAGCACCAGGCCGAGCAGCACGGCCGCGTCGCCGACCGGGAAGAACCCCCACACCGCCAGGTACGCCAGCGTGCCGAACGGCGCGGCCAGGAACAGCGACACCATCACGGTCAGCTCGACGAACGCGACGATCAGCAGGACCAGCGACGCGAGCAGCAGCAGGATCGAGAAGACGAGGGTGGCCACGCCCTGCACCCGGCCCTGGATCCGGTCCGGCACCACGAGGCTCAGGCTGAACAGCCCGGTGGTCCACAGCGCCACCACGTCGATGAGCGCCAGGTGGCCGGTGCCCCGGCCGGACGGCTCCGTCACCGTGCCGACCTCACCCAGGTCGACGCCGAGCTGCCCGGCGCTGTCCCGCAGCGCGCCGCCGGCGTCCCCGCCGCCGGTGAGCGCCGCCGCGCCCAGCTCCAGCCCCACGACCAGCGCGATGGCGAGCAGCGCCAGCAGCAGGAACGGTTTGCGCAGGTCACCCATGGCACGCCTCCCCACCGGCCGGTGCCGGCCGGCCCGGCCCGCGTCCGGTCAGGACCGGGCGACGGTGACCACGCATCCGCCACCTCCCGGGCATCGCAGGGCGACCTCGGTCTCCCCGTCCACCGCCACCTTCGCCACCGCCGTGCCGTCGTCGCCGGGCGTCACCTCGTCGGTCACCGTGACGTCGGCGTCGCCCGGCGCCGGGGCGCTCACCACGAACGGCGCCCCGCTGCGCAGCACCAGGCTGCGCAGGCCGCCCGGGTCGGCCACCCGCAGCCGGCAGGCGATGCCGAAGCCGACCACCACGCCCTCGGCGGACGGGCTCGGGTCGGCGGCCGGCGGCACGCACGCCACGGTCACCGTCGCCGGGTCCACCGTGCCGGCGTCCCCGCCGAACCGGGCCAGCCAGCCGGGCCCGGCGGCCGGGTCGCCCCGGTCGTGCCGGCCACCACCCACCGCCACCACGTAGAGCACCACGAGCAGCCCGGCGAGGGCCGCCAGCAGCACCTTCTGCCGCCCGCTCACGGCTGGAGGAGCTGGGTGAACCGGATCTGGTCGACCCCGGCGAAGTACCGGTCGGTGCCCTGCGTCCGGCTCACCGCCACCAGGGTCAGCTTGTGCGGGCCCCGGGTCAGTTCCACGGTGCCCACGTCCACGAAGTCGGTGCGCACCACCGTCGGGGTGAAGCCGAAGAAGGTGTCGCCGACCTGCCGGCCGTCCACCAGCCAGATGGTGTTCGCGTAGTCGAACGAGGTGGTGCGCACGGTGGACAGGCGCCAGGTGCCGTCGGCGGGCAGGTCCACCGAGACGGTCACCCGGTCGCCCACGGCCCGGCCCTGGAAGAAGAGCTGGGCGTCGCCGGACCAGACCACTTCGCAGCAGTTCGGCTGGGCCTCCACCCGCGCGGCCGCCGCCGTGGTCGACTGCACCGCCGCCCCGGAGACCAGGGTCTCCGCCTCGACGGTCACCACCAGGGCCCGCGGCGGGGGCGGCGGGTCCCCACCGCGGGTCACCAGCCAGACCACCACGCCGGCCACCACGAGCACCAGCGCCGCCGCGGCGGCCAGCCACGGCCACGGCGCGCGCTTCGGGGGTACGACCGCCCGCACGTCGTACGTCACCCGGCCGCTGGACCGGGAACTCTCCTCGGGCGCGGTGTTCGCCGAGTACGCGAACCCGGTCATGTCGTAGCGCCGGGGCGGGGTGCCGGGCGGCACGGCGAGCCGGACCAGGAACGACACCGAGCCCTGCCCGGGCACCACCCGCTGCGGCTCGGCCACGGTGAACCAGCCGCGCTGGCTGCCCTCGCCGGGCGCGACGTCGAAGACCACGGTGTCCGGCGCCTCGCCCGGGTTGGAGACGGTGAAGGTCAGCTCGCCGCAGTTGCGGGGGTCCAGGGTGAACTGCTCGGCGGCGGCGACGACGGCCCATTCGGTGGTCATGGCGGCTCCTCTGACGGCTGCTCGTGGGGTGCGGGGGACGGCACGCGGGCCCGGCCGACCGCGGGGACCGACGCCACCCCGGTGGCCGCACCCTCCGGTCCGTGGGCGTCGGCGTCGGCGGCTGGCGACTCCGGCCCGTCGGCGTCGGGCGTGGGCGGCTCCGGGTCGGGGCCGGGCGGCTCCGGTCCGTCGGCGTCGGGCGTGGGCGGGGCCGGGTCGGCGGGTCCGGGGGGCGGGTCGGTGGTGACCTCGACGGTGACCGCGGCCGGCTTCTCGGCCTCGACGATGCGGGTGACCAGGGCGAGCCGGTCGGCGGCGGCCGGCGGCACCCGGACCACCACGTGGAACGGCCGGTCGGCCGGCTCCTCCAGCAGGAACCCGGTCACCCCGGTGGCCAGTTCCAGCGCCGTGCGCATCCCGTACGGGGTGCCCCGCCACCGGGCCAGCAGCGCGCCGTGCGCGACCAGGTCCCGCAGCCGACCCACCGGCAGCGGCAGCGGCGCGTCCGCCCGGGGCGCGGCGACCACGTGGTCCATGGCCACCCACCGGGTCAGGTACGCCACGAACCCGTCCGGCGTTCGGTACGGCGCGAACAGCGCGTCCACGTCGGCGAGCACCGCCTCGTCGGGGGCGTGCAGCGCCTCCATGACGTCCAGCAGCGCGCCCAGCACGCTGCCCGGGCCGGCGGCCCGCTGGTACGCGGCCGGCAGCAGCCGCTCAATCGCCGCTCGGCGCATCCTGCCGCACCACCTCGATGTCGTGCTCTCCGGAGCAGAGCAGCCAGGTGCCGGGAACGGTGACCACGTCGGCGGTGGCCTGGTTGGCGCTGGCCGTCCAGTCCTCCGCGTCCCCGCTGCGGTACACGCCGCGCTCGCCGCCGGCCAGGACCAGCCGGGCGGCCCCACCCCCGCCCGCGGGTGCGATGGCGGCGATCGCGTCGACCGGGACGAACCGGGTCCGGTCGCGCAACGGCAGCCCGCAGTTCACCGACACGGGCTGCCACTGCGGCTGCGCGGCCAGGGTGTCCAGCCGGACCACTCCGCCGCTCTGCGTGGCGGCCAGCGCCAGGGTGCCGCTGAACGCCAGGTCCCGGCAGGTGCCGCCGATCCAGCCGCTCGCCACCGACTGCCACTTCACGTCGGACTCGAACAGGCGGGTGCGGTGGCAGCCCTGCCCGGGCTTCTTCGGGTCCGGCTCGCCCGCGCCGCTCCACAGCAGGGTGGCCGGGCCGTCGTACTGCACGGCGAGCACCCGGTTGTCCACGTTGGCCAGGCCGACGTGCGCGAAGGTGCCGGGGCGGCCCGCCGCGGTGGACAGGTAGACGCCGAAGCCGGCCTGCGCGGCCACCGCCACACCCGGCGCGCCGCGCTCGGAGACGAACGACCGGACCGCGTAGAAGCCGCGGTCGGCGTCGGCCGGGTCGACCAGGATCTGCAACGGCACCGCGCCGGGCAGCAGGGACACCTCGTACAGGCCCGCGTCGGTGGCCAGCAGCAGCGCCCCGGCGCCGTCCCGGTCGATCCAGGCCAGGTCCCGCACCCCGGAGTCCAGGTCGGTCAGCAGCGTCCAGGTCTCGCCCAGGTCGGTGCTCAGCCGGACCCGGGAGCCGCCCGCGTCCCGCGCGGTCACCACGGCCACCGAACCGGCGCGGGGCACCACGCCGGGGCGGGCCGGGGCGGGCGCGGGCACCACCCGGACCACGCTCTCGCCGTCGAACCGGCCGGCCGGCTCCCAACCGGCGCCCGCGTCGGTGGAGCGGAACAGCACCGGGCCGCGCCCGGCGTACCACGTGCCCGGCTGGTACTGGTCGACGGCCACGGTCCGCACCTGCGCGTCCGGCGCCTCGTCGACCACGAACCGGACCGACTCGACGTAGCGCACGCCCGGCTCGGCGTGCTCCAGCATCCGGTACACGTTGGAGGCCCGCAGCGGCTCGCCGAACGCCCAGCCGGCCGGGTTGAGCGGGGTGGGCAGCGGGCTGAGCGTCTGGTGCAGCCGGTCGTGGATGCGCCGCCGCACCGCGTCCACGTCCTCCTCCCGGCGGACCACCACCCGGGCCCGGACGGAGACCGCCTTGTACCGCGCCCAGCCGGCCCGCACCGCCGTGCCGAGCGCGCGGCGCCGCTCCAGGTCGGCCTCCACGCGGCGGCGGGCCTCCTCGACCTCGTGCTCCCGCAGCACCGCCACCGGCAGCCGGCCGCCCGGGCGGGCCTGCTCCGGCACGTACGGCACCAGCACCACCTCGACCTCGCCTGGGCGGGCGAAGCTGTAGACCGCCGCCCGGGTGAACGCCCGGGCCCGGGCCACCGCGCCGGAACCGGCGGCCAGGATCTCGTAGTCCCGGGCGGTCACCGCGCGCTGCTGGGCGAAGAACTCGTACGGGCCGCGCGCCAGGGCCGACTCCATCGACTCCAGGTCCCGCCCGCCGGCGGCCGGCGCCGGGTTGTCCACCCTCAGCCCGGGCAGCGGGTCTCGCAGGCTGGTCAGCGTCCCGGCCGCCACGTTGCCGGCCGGCCCGCCGCCGCACCGGTACCAGAGCCGGACCTGCCGCCCGGCCGGCGGCACCGCCGCCACCGGGCCGGGCGCCCCCTCGACACCCGGCCCGGCCCCGTCCGCCGGCCGCAGGTCCAGCGCGGGGGCGAAGGTGACCACGCCGGAGGCGCGGTCGACCAGGTAGACCTTGGCCTGCGGGCCGACGCCGGCGAAGCTGTCCACCGGACGCCAGATCTCGTACGTGCGGCCCTCGTGCTCCCGGGCGGCCGCGCCCAGCTCCACCGACCCGGTGGGCACCTCCACGCCGAGCAGCAGGTCCAGCGCCTCGGTGGTCCGGGCCAGCGGCGCCCGGGCCGCCCGGAACACCTGACCGGCCTGCCCGGTGCCGGTGCCCAGCAGCTCGGCCTCGACCGGCTCGCAGTGGTGCACGCGTACCGTCACCCCGGTCTCGCCCGCGGGCAGCACGGCCGGCTCGGTGGTCACGAAGACGACCGGCCGCGGGTCGGCGCCGCGGGCGGCGGCGACCCGGGTGCCGGCCGGGACGCGGACCGCGCCGCGGTCCGCGCCGGTCCGGGTGAAACGGACGTCCGCCCAGGCGGCGGCCGGCGGGTGCCGGGTCACCCCGAGCAGGTTGAGGAAGGACACGTACGCCTTCTCCGGCAACTGGTTCAGCCGGTAGATCATCACCTCGGTGAGGTAGGCGAACGCCTCCAGCAGCGCCATCCCCGGGTCGTGCGCGGAGAGGTCCGTCCAGTCCGGGCAGGACCGGCGGATCCGTTCCCGCGCCTCGGTGACCAGGTCGAGGAAGGCGCGATCGTCCAGGTGCGGCACGGGCAGCGTCATGCGGGACCCTCCTCGCCGGGCTCGTCGTCGACGGGCAGCAGGTCGACGGAGAAGACCAGCTGGCCGGGGGAGAGGCTGGCCCGCACCCGGTAGTCGAGCCGGATCACCAGCCGCCACGGGTCGTCCGGGTCGGGCCCGGCGTCCACGTCGAGCACCTCGACCCGGGGCTCCCAGCGCCGGATCGCCTGCCGCACGTAGTGGATGGCCAGCCCCGCCGTGGTGTCGTCGTTGGGTGCGAAGACGAGCCGGTGCAGCCGGGACCCGTACCCGGGGCGCATCAGCCGCTCGCCCGGCGTGGTGGACAGCAGGAGGAACAGCGCCTGGCGTACCGTCTCGTCGCCCTCGGTCATGGCCAGGCCGCCGGCGGCGGTCAGCGCGAGACCGCCGGTGCGACCCGCGTCGAAGCCGGCGCCGACGAACCGGAAGGCCCTCATGCGTCCGCCCCCAGGAACGTCTGCCGCGGGTCGCGGACGGTGTGGTGGACCAGCCCGGGCGGGGTGCCGTCGGTCAGCCCGTCCAGGTGCGACAGCACCACACGGTGGCCGTCCACCCGCAACCAGGCGCTGTAGCCGACCGTCACCTTCAGCGTCTTCGCGCAGGGCTTGATGGTCGGGCCATAGTTGGGGCAGGCCGTGATGTCCCGCCCCTCCGGGTCGGCCTCGACCAGCACCGGCACGCCCCGCACCGTCACCCACCGCTGCGAGGGGCGGTTGGCCACCCGCCCGTCGTGGTCGCAGGTGATCAGCGAGTCGCGGTGGATCCAGCGCATCAGCCACCTCCGTGGGCGCGGGCGAGGGTACGGGCCTGGGCGGCGGCGGTCTCGGCGTCCTCGGCCGCCTCCGCGCGCAGGAAGTCGACGGTGCGGGCGCGCACCACCATGGCCCGGCCCGGCGCCGAGAGCACCAGGTCGCCGGCCGCGTGCACGGTGGTCAGCTCGGGGCGCAGCTCGACGAAGCTGCCGCCGTCGGTGGCCAGGCGCAGGGTGCGCCCGTCGTCGTCGATGACGATCGACTGCCCGGTGCCGGTCCGCATCGACCACCGCCGGGAGCGCCCGGACACGATCCCCGCGTCGTACGGCTCGACCGCGCCGAACAGCGAGCCGAGCACCACGCCCGACGCGGGCTCGCCGCCGGGCAGCGCCACGAGCACGGTGTCCTCCGGGTCGGGCAGCGCCACGATGCCCTTGCCCCGCCCCGCGCCCGGGCAGACCACCGCGAGCCAGCCGGCGTCCAGGTCCCCGTATGCCGGCAGGGTCACCCGGGCCCGGCCCAGCCTCTCCGGGTCGTCCACGTCGGTGACCGTGCCGAGGGTGACCGTCGCCGCCACGGGGGCGGCGGCCGGCGGCGGCCCGGGCGGGACGGTCGAGAAGCGGGTCAGGTGCCCGTTCCCGTCGAGCGTGTGCACCACCTCGGTGAGCACGTACACGCCGGCGACCGGCTCGGGGACGCCGGCCAGGGCGATCCGCCGGCCGGGGCGCAGCGCCGGGTCGCCCTCGGCCGTGCCGTCGGCCGTGACCAGCGCCGCGACCCGGGCGTCCAGCCCGGCCTGGGCCAGGGCGGCCAGCTCGTCGTCGCTGCGGCCGGGCTGGTCGACGGCCGTGCGCACCCCGTCCGCGCCCACCCCGCCCGGGTCCGGGCGCAGCGGGATGCGCCGGCCGGACCGGGCCTCACCGGCCTCCTGCCGCAACGGCTCGGCGCGCTGCGGGTGCCAGCCCAGCGCGGCGCACCCGCCGCCGGCCCGGTCCAGGTTCTCCGCGATCCGCAGCGCGTGCACATTCGCGCCGAGGGTCAGCGGGACCGGATCGCCGTAACCGTCCAGGGTCAGCAGGCGCAGCCGGTCACCCTCCACGGTCAGGTGCAGGCCGGCCCGGCCGGCCACCTCGCGCAGCAGCTCCAGGTCGGTGTGCCGGTGCTGGAGCAGCCGGTCCAGGCGCGGCCCGTCCTCGTCGGCGTCGACGCTGAGCCCCAGGTCGGCGCAGAGCGCCCCGGCCAGCTCGGCGGCGGTCACCGACTCGAACACCCGCAGCTCCTGCCGCTTGCGCAGCCGGTGCAGCGGGTCGTACGCCCGGACCCGCAGCAGCGCCGCGCCGTCGCCGGCGTACTCCACCTCGACGCCGGTCACCTCGCCGGTGAACAGGGCGTCGGGCTGGCCGTCCAGGCGCAGGTCGAGGGCGGCGCCGGGGCGTACCGGGGGGTCGAGGGCGGCGGCGCCCGGCGCGGTGGCCAGGGTGAGCTCGCACTGGGTCGGCTGGTTGAGGCGGGCGGCGACCCGCACGCCGCGCAGCCGGCGGGGGTCGGCCAGCGGGGTCCCGTCGATCGTGACGGCGGCGGCTCGGGTCACGGCGCACCTCCCGTCCCGGTGCGGACGTCGGCGGTCGGCGCGGTGGCGGCTCGGGTCACGGCGCACCTCCCGTCCCGGCGCTGCTGTCGGCGGGCGGCGGCGCGGTGGCGGTGGCAGGCACGGCCAGGGCGGTGCCCGCGGGAACGGTCAGCGGGTCGCTGATCCGGTTGTGCTCGGCGAGCAGCCGCCAGCGCAGGGGTGAGCCGAGCGCGTCGTGGGCGAGCAGGTCGAAGCGGACCCCGGACCAGCCCGGCTCGGCCGCCCCATCGGCGGCGGCGACCACGGCCGACCCGGGCGGCACGGTCGGTGTGCTCGCCGCGGCCAGCTCCTCCTCGAAGCCCGCCTGGGCCGCCTCGGCGGTCTCGGCCACCCGGACCAGCTTGAGCCGCAGCCAGGAGCGGCGCGGGGTGCCGGTGAGGGTGAACGCGTCGAAGCGTTCCGCGATGGCCACGATGACGCCGGGCACGTTCCAGGTCTTGCCCCAGACCAGCCGGACCAGCGGGGGCCGCAGCCAGCCGTGCTCGGTCGCGGAGTTCTCGGCCAGCATCCACAGTGGGCGGGTGAGCGCGCGGACGTCCTCGGGGCGTGCCGGGGACTCCACGAAGTCGGTGTCGAACAGCAGGTCCAGCACCAGCTCGGTCCGCCCGCCGCCGGTGAAGACGAGCGGGTCGTCGGCGAGGCCGGCCCCGGTTAGCTGGCCGTCCGGTGCGCCCCGGGGGCGTACGCCGGCCAGCCGGGTCACCTGCACGGTCTCCGGGTTGAGCAGGCAGTCCACCCGGGTGCCGGACTCGTCCACGAGGAAGGCGACGCGCTCCATCAGTCACCCGCCTGTTCCCGGTCGAGCCGGGCCAGCCGGTCGGCGTCCCCTGCCGTGACGGTGGGCGCCCACAGCTCCCGGTCGTCGGGCAGCGCGGGCCACGGGTCCCACCGCGGCACGCCATCGACCCCGTCGCGGGTCGCGCCGTCGGTCCTGCCGCCGGTGCCGCCGCTCCCGGCCTGCTCGCCGGCCTCCGCCGGCAGGGCCGGCCACGGTCCGGCAGCCGCCCCGGTCCAGTCCGGACGATCGGGCGTCGACCGCCCCGCCCAGCCGTCTCCGTTCGGGCGCGCGGGTGCCATCGGATCCGGGTGCGTTTGTGGTCGTCTCAGCGACAACAGGTGCACCCGGAGGTCGTCGGCACGGGCCGTCGCCGTCCGGGCGATGTCCCATCCCGGTGCGCCGGCCGGCGGTCCGGGCCGCGCACGACCCGGGGCCGCGCCGGCGAGCGGGACGGCGGTCGCGGCTGGGTCGGCGGCGGGTGCCTGGTGGACCGGCACGGTGCGACCGGCCATTGCCCGTCCGGCCCCGCTGCCCGCGACGGTGTCCCGCCCCCGCCGGTCGTGGCCGGGCACTCGGGGTGAGGACTCCCACGAGGCCCTGGACCGGCCGAGCGACGACCCGGCTGGACCGGCCGTCGGGCCGAGCGACGATCCCGGTGGGCCGCTCGTCCAGCCGGGCGGCGATCCCGGTGGGCGGCTCGTCGGGCCGGGCGGCGAGCCGGGTGGGCGGCTCGTCCCGCCGGGGAACCATCCCGGTGGCGCATCGGACCCGCCGGGCGACCAGGGCGCCCCCACGGCCGGGCGGAACGGCGGGACGACCGCGCCGTCCGACCTCTCACCAGGGCGGGTGTCGTCGGACGACGAAACCTTCGGCAGCCCGGCGACCGATCCGCGCGCGGCCCCGGTCGCGGCCGACTCCCACCGAAGGTCGAACGGGCTGCGGGCAACCTCCGCGCTGCCCGACGTCCATCCGCCGCCCGCGCCGCCGCCCGACGGTGCGCGCCCCGCGATCCCGTCTTCCGCGCTGGGCGGGTACGGGAACGAGCCGCCGGGATCGGCGAGATCACGCGGGTCGGAGCGCCGGTAACCGACCCGCCGGGCCAGACGGCGCCAACCATGCAGGCCGGGCCAGACCGCCCGGAGCCGGCGAGGACCGACCGGCGGGCGGAAGCGACCGGAAACGCCGCCCGCTGCCATGCCGACCGTCCCCCCAGCGAATCCGACCGTCCCACCAGCCCGTACCGGCCACCAGCCCGGGCCCGGAACCGACGGCCGCAGCGGCAGCCCGATCCCGCGTCCGTTCCCGACCCCGAGGCCACCCCCCTCCACGCCGCCCTGACGGCGCCCGCCGCGTCCCCCCGCCCCCGCCTCGTCGATCAAGAAGTTTGCGTCGGCGGAGGCCTCGGATCCGACCCAAACCTCTTGATCAACACGGGGAGCAGGGGGGACAGGGGGTGTGGTGGGGAGGTCGTGGAGGAGGCCGGGGGCGTGGGTGGCGACCAGGCGGAGCCAGTGCTCGGGGGGCTCGCCGGGGCGGCGCGGGGTGGGCTCCTCGGGAGGCCGGGCGCGCGCAGGTGGGGCGGCGGGTGGGGTGGTGAGGCGGTCGGCGGTGGCCCGGAGCAGGCGGGCCAGCCGGTCACGCGGGTGTCGGGGCGGCGGCACTGCCGGACTCCAGTTCCAGCCCCTCGTACGCCAGGGTCAGCGCCTCGATGGCGATCTCCTGGGACAGGGTGTTCAAATGCGCGCCCCGCCACCGGGTGGGCCACGCGTTGATCATGTTCCAGCGCAGCACCTCGGCGGTGCCGGCCGGGTCGAGCAGCACCACGGAGACGTTGCGCCGGCTCACCGTGCCCTTGGCCGCCGCGTTCACCCAGTCCCACAGCTCGCGCGACGCGGTGAGGCCGAAGTGGAGGGTGACCGGGGCGTACTCGACCTGGCCGGGGACCGCCCGGATCCGCTCGTTGCCGGCCTCCCGGTACGCCAGCGACGGTATGGCCACCTCGAAGCCGCTGACCTCGGTGAAGTGCCCGTTGGTGATGCCGTTGATGAGCAGCTTGAAGTGGTACGCGCGGTAGGGGTCGACGGGCGCGCCCGGCTGCGGGGTGGCCGTGGTGGGCATGTCAGCCTCCGATCGTCTCGGTCTCGGTGCCGCCGGCCCACTGGCTCAGCTTGAACACCACGAACTCCGCGGGCTTGACCACCGCGATGCCGATGTGCGCCACCACCATCCCGGCGTCGCGCACGTCGGCCGGGTTGGTCTCCTCGTCGCACTTGACGAAGAACGCCTCCTCGGGCGTGCGGCCGAGCAGCGCGCCGTCCCGCCACACCCGGGTGAGGAACGCGCCGATGTCCCGCCGGATCGAGCGCCACAGGGTGTAGTCGTTCGGCTCGAACACCATCCACCGGGTGCCGCCCGCGATGGCCAACTCGATGGCGATGGAGAGCCGCCGCACGTTCAGGTAGCGCCACTCGCTGGCCTCGGCGGCGAGCGTGCGGGCGCCCCAGAGCCGGATGCCCTCGCCGGAGAAGAAGCGGATCACGTTGACGCCCTTGGGGTTGAGCACGTCGTGCTCGGGGCGGGTGACCCGGTACGCCAGGTCGACCGCGCCGCGCACCGGCTCGTTGGCCGGCGCCTTGTGCACGCCGCGCAGGGCGTCGGTGCGGGCCCAGATGCCGGCCACGTGCCCGCTCGGCGGGGTGAGGACGAGCTCCCCGCTGAGCGGGTCGCGGACCCGGATCCACGGGAAGTAGTAGGTGGCGTAGTCGGACTGCCGGGGCCGGTCGCCGCCCGGCGGGTCGTCGTCGGGCTTCGGCGTACCGTCGGCGGGTTTGCCGGACGACTTGGGTGGCGTGGCGACGCGGGTGAGCCGGGAGATGTCGGCGACGTCGGGCGGCGGGTCGCAGATGGCGACCATGGTGCGCAGCCGCTCGGCGGTGCTGATGAGCGCCTCGTGCGAGACCGGGTCGTGGTAGCCGGGCGCGGCCAGGATGGAGATCTCGTCGATGGCCTCCAGCAGTTGCAGGCCGCCGCGCTTCCCGCCGGTGCCGGTGAGCTGGCCGCCCTCGCCGACGTTGACCACCCAGCAGCGGGTCCCGCCGTTGTCGAGGAAGCCGAAGACCGCGCGGGCCAGGGGCGTGCTCTCCAGGTGCTCGCCGTCGGCGTAGAGCCGGAGGAACTCCGACCAGCTGTTGACGGCGAGGGCCTCGTTGACGTGGGCGGTGCGGTTCGGCGTGAGCCCCACGAAGGCGGCGGTGCTCGTGCCGACCGGGCCGATCGGGCGGGCTCCGCTGGGCACCTCCTCGACGTAGATGCCGGGGGAGAAGTAGGTGGGCATCGGTCCTCCTTGAGGAGTCAGTCGGGGGTGCAGACGACGACGTGGTCTCCGTCGGCGGGGTCCAGCTCGGCGGTGTGGGTGCGGCCCCGGCCGATCAGCCGGATCCGCACCGGCCGGTCCGGGGCGTCGGGGTCGTGGGGGACGCCGACCAGCCGGAAGCGGCCGGCCGCGTCGGTCTCGGTGGCCTGGGCGGTGCCGACCAGCTCGACCCGCATGGCGGCGAGCGGCTGGCGTTCCGGCCCGACCACCCGGCCGTCGACGGTGCGCATGTCGAGCTGCCGCAGCCGCAGCGGCTGCCGCACGGGCGGCGCGGACGGCGCCGGCCGGTCGATGCGTGCCGGCACGTCGAGCAGCAGCGCGGGCCGGGGCGGCACGCCGAGGGCCCGCCAGAGCGCCGGGTCCCCGGCGGCCAGCACCACCTCGGGCTGGCCGGCCGCGGTGGCGGCGGCCAGCACCCGGTCCAGCGCCGGCAGCGCCGCCGGCCCGCCGCCGCTGACCAGCAGCCGGACCACGAACCGGTACGGCTCGCGCGTCCCGCCGCCGGCCGCGGTCTGCCGGGCCGGTCGCAGCTCCAGGGGCCAGACGGTGAGGCCGCCGTCGGGGTCGTCGCGGGGCGGGCCGACCGGGACGGGGTCACCCGCCGTCCCGGTCAGCCAGGCCGCGAGGTCCGCGACGGCCGCCTCGATCGCGCCGGTCATCGGGGCGGCGTCCCCTGGATCCGGTACGCGATGGCCTCGTTCCAGACGTGCGGGTAGACGCCGATCTCGAAGTAGCGGGTGAAGCGGTTGATCGGCGCGTTGCTGTGGTCGTGCCAGAGCAGCCACACCGGGGCGATGGTGAACAGCACGTAGTTGAGCGCGACCAGCGGCAGGTAGAGCGGGCCGAGCAGCCGCGCCTGGAGGATGTGCACGTCCTCGTGCCGCTGGATGCCGGTGCTGGAGCCGGCGCAGACGGTGCCGATGGTGGTGGCGTAGCGGGGCGAGACGCCCTCGACCACGTTGACCCGCCCGCTGCCCTGCGACACCACCCGGTCGAGCTGGTGCCCGAAGACCAGGTGCAGGGCCAGGTAGAGCGCGCCGGCGACGGTGTTGAGCAGGCTCCAGGTGTGGTCGACCACGAAGAGGAAGATGCCCTTCGGGTCGAGGCCGTAGGTGCCGGCGGAGGCGACCGCCCACCCGAACGGCGCGCCGACGAGCAGCCCGACGACCGCGCCGATCAGCAGACCGATGGTGCCGCCCGCCGTCCCGCCGAGGGCGGCGCCCAGGACGATGTGGACGGCGGCGCTGATGATGCCGAGGACCATGGGGTCACCTCTCTCAGACCCAGGAGCGGATGTAGCGGGGCTCGCGGCCCTGCGCGAGCTGGGTCGGCGACGCGTTCGTCGCCTGCCGGTTGCCGGGCGGCAGCTGGTTGATGCCGAGGGCGGCGGAGAAGATGACCAGCCCGTTGAAGAACGCGATGATCCACTTTTCCGATCCCGCGTCCTCGGCGAAGGCGGCGGTCAGGTACGACAGGACGAGCGCGAAGCCCAGGGCGATCCACTTGCGCGCCTTGTCGCCGCTCGGGCCGAGGAGGCCGCCGATGACGTTGGTGGCGAGCAGGGTGGCGGCGCTCGCGCCCGTGAGGCTGCCGAGGGCGGCCCAGGTGAAGAGATCGTTCACGGCGATCCCCCTCTTCGGTTGGTGCGGTGGTGCGGTCGGGGTGGGTGGTGCGGCGGCCCCGGCTGGTGCGGTTCCGGGTACCGCCCGGGTGGCGGCGCCGCGCCCGTTCAGGCCGGCCGGTCGGCCGGGGGAGTGGGCGCGGGGGTGGGAGTGGCCGGGGCCGCGGCGACCGGGGCGCGCGGGCGGCGGAGCAGGAGGGCGACGACCACGGCGACCAGCAGCAGCACGACCACCCCGCCGACGACCAGCAGCCAGGGGAACCCGCCGCCGGCGGCAGGTTCCGCGCCGGTGACCGAGGGTCGTGGCGGTGCCTCCGCCTCGGCGACCAGTTCGGCGGGCTTGACCTGGTTGCTGGTGAGCTTCCAGCTGACCGAGCGGCCGATGATCGTGCCGTTCGCGCTGAGCACCCGACCGGGGAAGCTCACCGATATCTCGATCGACATCAGCCTGATGTACGCCCGGACCGTTTCCAGATCTTGTTCGGGTATTTTTCCGGCGTAACTCTCCGGGCTCAGCGGAAATGAGAAGCGATAGCGGTCGCCGACGCGGATCAATTTCACGCTGTCGCTGGTGAACTGTGACAATGGCTTCTTCCGATACGTGACCTGCACGCCGTAGAACTTGGCGCCCTCGTAGCGGCTCTCGTTCCCGGCGGGAAGAGTGGGCAGCTGCCGTCGCATGTCGACGAAGGCGGTATGGACGTCCGGGTTCTGCCCTTCGAGCAAGGCCCTGTCGGCGGTGACCAGGAGTTGGCCGGTGACCGTGTCGTCGGGGTCCACGGTCAGCCCCAGGTTGAGCTGCATGCAGCCGCTCAGTGCCGCCACCAGGGCGAGACACACCGCGAGGCGGAATGCCCTGCTGCGGCCGAGTCTCGTATTCATGGACACAGTGTGTGTGATCGCCGTCACGTGCCGCAGTCAGCGATCAGTCACACGCTTGTCGCCGATCTTACCGGCCCGCTCTCCCATTCGGCCGACCCGGAGAACGCGCGCGATCGATATTCTGGAGGATTGTGCGCGCGCAATTTCTCAGGCCGGCGGGCGCCAGTCGGCGTACCGGGCCGCGCCGCGCAGCGCCGCCCTCGCCGGGGTCAGCCGGAGCACCCCGTCGCGCAGGGCGACCGCCGCGGGGTGGCGCAGGCGCCGGGGCGCTCAGTGCGCCGCCGCCCGGCACCCCCGCCAGCCGGGAGGACCTGCGGGCCGGGTGCGTACCCTGCTGAGGGCGTTCACCGGAGCCTGACCCGGCCGGGCCGCCCCCGGCCGTGACCGCCGACACCGGCGCACGGTGGCGCGCACCGCTGCCGACCGGCCGGACCAGGCCGCAGGATGGGTGGGCGGGCGACAGGAAGGCAGGCCATGGCGGGGTGGAAGGTGGTCCGGCTGCTCCGGCTCGGCGCGTCCGACGCCACGCCGCGACCCGGAGCGGCCGTCCGGGAGGCGGCCGGGCGGTTGCGGCGCGGCTGGCTGCCGGTGGTGGAGACCACCCTGGCGGCCACCGTGGCGTGGATCCTCGCCACCCGGCTGGTCGGCCACACGCAGCCGTTCTTCGCCCCGGCCGCCGCGCTGATCGTGCTCGGCCAGGCCCGCGGCCAGCGGATGCGCCGGGCCGTCGAGGTGGTGCTCGGTGTCGCGGCCGGCGTGCTCGTCGCCGACCTGGTGGTGCAGGCGCTCGGCCCCCGCACGACCTGGACCGTGCTCACCGTCATCCTGCTCACCGTCGCCCTGGCCGTGGCCGTCGGCGCCAGCTCGGTCACCGTGGTGCAGGCGGCCGTCTCCGCGCTCTACCTGGTGGTGGTCTCCCCGCCGACCGAGTCGCTGGTCCCGTTCCGGTTCGTCGACGCGCTGATCGGCGGCGCGGTGGCCGTGGTGGCCAGCCAGCTCGTCGACGCCCGCCGGCCGCTCGCCCCACTGGTCGGCGAGTTCCGGCAGACCTTCGCCGAGCTGGCCGCGGTGCTCGACGAGATCGCCGACGCGCTCGACCGGGGCGACGACGCGGCGGCGCTGGCCGCGCTGGAGCGGGCCCGGCACGCCGACGCCGGGGTGGAGCGCCTGCGCGGCGCGGTGCGGGCCGCCGGCGAGGCGCTGCGGCTCAACGTGCGCCGCCGCCGGCACCTGGGCCGGCTGCGCTCGGTGGGGAGCTCCATCCGGCAGATCGACTACGCGGTCCGCAACGTCCGGGTGCTGGCCCGCGCCGCCGTCACCCTGACCCGGGGCCCGGCGCCGGTCCCCGCCGAGCTGGGCGGCGCCGTGCGGACCCTCGGCGAGGCGGTGCGCTCGGCCGGCGACGCGCTGGCCGCCGACCTGAACGGGCAGGACGGCATCGCCGACGCCCACGCCGAGCGGGTCGAGGTCGCCGCCTTGGAGGCGGTCCGGGCCGCCGGCCGGCTCTTCACCCCCGGCGAGACCCTGCCGCTCGCCATGATCATCGGACAGGTGAGGGCCACCGCCATCGACCTGCTGCGGGGCGTCGGCGGCGACGACGACGCCACCGTGCTCGCCCGGGTCGACGCGGCCGTCACCGGGCCGGGGCACTGACCCGGCTCACCCCACCAGCCAGTCCACCGCCCGCCGCCGGATCTCCGCCGGCACCTCGTGGCCGCCCGCGAACTCGGCGTACTCGGCCGGGTAGCCGAGCGTGTGCAGGCGGGGCACCAGCCGCCGGCTGCACACGTCGACCGGCAGCACCCGGTCGTCGGTGCCGTGCGAGACGAACACCCGGGGCCTGCCGTGGGTGACCAGCGGCGCGGCGAAGCCGGGAGAGAAGGCCAGCACCGCGTCGACCAGGTCGCCGTTGGTCAGGCCCAGGGAGAGGGCGTACGAGGCCCCGTCGGAGAAGCCGCCCACGGTCACCCCGGCCACCGGGTACGCGCGGAGCGCCGCGGCCAGCAGCGCGTCGATCCGGGCCACGTCCGGGCCGTACCCCTCGGCGATGAGGTCCCAGGTGCTGGCGACCGCCTGCGGGGCGAGCAGCAGCAGCCGGTGCGCGTCGGCCAGCGGCAGCAGCAGGTCGAGGCCCTGCCGGGCCGAGCCGCCCGCACCGTGCAGCAGCAGCACCAGCCGGTACGGTCCCGCCCCGCCGGCCGGCACGTGACGCAGCGCGGGCGGCCCGCCGGCCGGGTCGGGGACCTCGGCCGGACCCGTCGGGCCGGGCGCGGTCACGGTGGCGGGGCGGGCGGTCAGCCGGCCGTGCCGGTATCCCTCGTCGGGCTGCCGGTGCGGCGGCGCGGGTTCGGTCACCTCGCCCCCCTGTCGTCGGTCGGGTCGGGCGGCGGATACCCGGCTGCCGGCCGCTCAACCACCGACGCTCAGGCGCTCTCGCGCGCCACCAGGGTCGAGGGGAACGCGGTCACCGGCGGCACGGGTCGGCCGTCGAGGACCGCCGTCGCGGCAGCCGTGGCGATCCGGGCCACCGGGTGGGTGGCCGTGGTCAGCGCCGGGCTGCTCACCGCCGCGTACGGGATGTCGTCGAACCCGGCCACCGCCACGTCGTGCGGGACCCCGATCCCGCGCCCGCGCAGCGCGGCGATCGCGCCCAGCGCCGTGGCGTCGCTGGCCGCGTAGATCGCGTCGGTGTCCGGCCAACTGGTCAGCGCCTCCAGCGCCGCCCGGCCGCCCCGCGCGGCCGTGAAGTCGCCGGTGACCAGCCGCACCGGCAGCCCGGCCGCCCGCATCAGCCGCTGGTACGCGGTCACCGACCGCTCGGCGCAGCTCAGCCAGCGCGGGCCGGTGACCATGGCGATCCGGCGGCGACCGCCGGCGTGCAGGTGGCGCAGCACGGCGTCGGCGCCGGCGGCGTTGTCGACGTCGAAGGAGAGGACGGCGGGCGAGCCCGTGCCGATCGAGACGACCCGCCCGCGCAGCCCGGCGGGCACCGCGTCGAGCACCGGCGCCGTGGTGTTGACCAGCAGCACCCCGCAGACGCTCCGGTCGCCGCCGAGCCGGCGCAGCCCGGCCGGGGCGCCCAGCGGCAGCCACTCCAGGGCCACACCCACCCCGTGCGGGGCGCACACCCGGGCCGCCGCGCTGACCAGCCGGTCCACGTACGGGTCGTCCAGGACTGTGGCGTCGGTGCCGGAGACCGCCACGACGAGGCGTACGCCGGCGCCCCGGACCAGCGCGCGGGCCGTGGTGTTCGGCACGTAGCCGAGCCGGTCGGCGGCGGCACCCACCCGGTCCCGGGCGTCCACCGAGGCGAACCCGTAGCCACCGAGCACCCGGGACGCGGTGGCTCGGGACACCCCGGCCGCGCGGGCCACGTCGTCGAGGGTCGCGGGGCGGGTGGTGGGCGTCTCCATGTCTGGTCCTCCCCGTGCTGGCCGTTCTGTCGGCATCATGCCCGGTCGGTGCCGGCCGGGGTAAGGGGTGGGAGCGTTTGTGGTGGTAGCGCTCTCAGGTGTGCGATGGTCGTCGGACGACCCTGCGGGAGAGGACGACACCACGGTGAGCAGCACCATCGACGCGCCGGCCGACGCCGGCGCCGCGACCCCGCGGGCGGTCCTGGCCGCCCGCACCGGCGTGGCGGTCGTGTTCGCCCTCAACGGGCTGGCGGTGGCCACCTGGTTCGCCCGCGTGCCCGCGATCCGCGAGTCGCTGGGGCTCAGCGCCGGGCGGCTCGGCCTGCTGCTGCTGGCCATGTCGGCCGGCGCGCTGGTGGCCATGTCCACCGCCGGCCTGGTCACGCTGCGGCTCGGCCCGGCCCGCACCGTGGCGGCCTCGACCGTCCTGGTCGCGCTCGGCCTGACCGTCGCCGGCCTCTCCGCCAGCCTGGGCGGCTCGCTGGTCGGCGTGGTGGTCGGGCTCTTCGCCGTGGGGTACGGCTCCGGCACCTGCGACGTGGCCATGAACGTCGAGGGCGCGGCCGTGGAGAAGCGGCTCGGCCGGACGATCATGCCCCGGTTCCACGCCGCCTGGAGCCTCGGCTCGGTCGCCGGGGCCGGGCTGGGCGCCGGCGCGGCCCGGCTGGGCGTGCCGGTCGGCTGGCACCTGCCCGTGATCGCCGTGCTGGTCCTGGCCGGCACCCTCCTGGGCGTCCGGGCCTTCCTGCCCGCGCCGGTCGAGCCGGCCGGCCCGGTCGAGCCGGCCGCGCACCGGCGCGCGCTGCTGGCCACCTGGCGGGAGCCGCGCACCCTGCTCATCGGCCTGTTCGTGCTGGTGATGGCGTTCACCGAGGGCAGCGCGAACGACTGGCTGGCGGTGGCGTTCGTCGACGGGTACGGGGTGAGCGAGGCGGCCGGCGCCGCCGTCTTCGGGGTGTTCGTGGTCGGCATGACCCTCGGCCGGACCGCCGGCACCGTGGCGATCGACCGGTGGGGCCGGGTGCCGGTGCTGTTCGGCACGATCGCGCTGGCCGTCACCGGGGCCACGTGCGCCGTGCTGGCCGGCTCCGGGCCGCTCGCCGTGGTCGGGGTGGCGCTGTGGGGCGTCGGGGCGTCGCTCGGCTTCCCGGTCGGGATGAGCGCCGCCGCCGACGACGAGGACCGGGCGCCGACGCGGGTCAGCGTCGTCGCCATGATCGGCTACACCGCCTTCCTCGCCGGCCCGCCGCTGCTCGGCTTCCTCGGTGACCACCTGGGCATCCTTGACGCCCTCGGCCTGGTCCCGCTGCTCCTGCTGCCGACCCTCGCCCTGGTCCCGATCCTGCGCCCGCCGGCCCGTTGACCGGCAGTCCGCCCACAGCCGCCCGCCGACCGGCTCAACGGACTCCCACCCGGCTCGCAGCCCGTTCCCAGGTACGGGTGCTGCACTGGATGGAACGCCGAGGAGAGGAGGCGGGCATGGGCTGGTTCAGCCGACGGGCCGCCGACCCGACGACCCCGACGAAGCTCGACCGGGAGGCGAACCGGGACGACCTGACCGCGCTGGAGGCGTTCGTGACCAGCCGGCGCGGGGTGGAGTTCTACCTGGAGCCGGAGACCACGGCCACGGACACGACCGTGGTGGCCGTCGCCCACGACGGTGAGTGGATCCGCCGCCGCGTCGGCACGCCCCGGGCCGCCGGGAAGATCGCCCAGAAGCACGCGGTCCCGCTCTACGAGGCCGGCCGCACCGGCTACCCGGAGCGGATGCGCGCCTGGAACCGGGCCCACCCGGAGCGGCGCGCCCGCTGACCCCGGCTCAGCCGCCGGCCAGCGCGGCGCGCGCCTCGGCCAGCCGCAGCGGTTCCTCGTGGGCCGAGACGTACCAGGCGAGGTCGTCGTCGAGCAGGCTTGCCGCGAGGGCCAGGTCGGGCCCGTCCTCGGGCGTTCGCAGGTGCGCGGGCGGCGGGTACCAGCAGTCGCCGAGCAGCAGCACCCCGGAGTCCGGCACCCGCACCACCGCGGAGTCCGGCGCGTGCCGGCCGCCCACGTGCCGGACCACCACGCCGGTGGGCAGGGTCAGCCCGTCGGCGAAGGTGCGGGTGGGCGGGAGCACGGCGAAGCCGTCCCAGGAGTCGACCGCCAGGGCCCGGGCGCGGAAGCTGTGCCCGAGGCGGGGGTTCTCACGGACCTGCTCGCGCAGGTAGCGGTGGCTCCACGGCCGGGACGCCTCGGCGCGCAGCAGGGCCACCGCCGACTCGTGCCCGACGATCTCCACCTCCGGCCAGGCGCAGGCGCCCCAGACGTGGTCCCAGTGGTGGTGGGTGTAGACCAGCCAGCGCGGCGCCGGCAGCCCGGCCGACGCCAGCGCGGCCCGGACCTCGCGGGCGTGGGCGGGGCTCTGGCCCGCGTCGACGATCACACTTCCGCGCTCGTCGGCGACCACCGCCACGGTCGGGCGGACCGCGAGCGGGTCGGGATCGCCGGGGAACAACCAGACCCGGCCGTCGAGGTGTCGCAGCGTCACCCGCAATTCCTCCCCGCTCTGTGGCAGGCCATCACAGCCGACCGCGATGCTATCCGCCGGCTGCCGCTCCGGGTGGCCCCGGCTGCGAAGACGCCGATCGTCCAGGTGCGAGCGACGGCGGCCGGGAATGGCCGCCACGGGACGCCGGAATGCGCGCATTCCCATCGACATACGCCATTGCCATCGAGGTGACGGGCGTGGGGTCCGAATCGACCGCTGCGGATGCCGTGGGCCGGGCGGAGGGCCGGGGACCCGGCGTTGACCCGCGCTGGGCGGCTGTGGCAGCATTCGCGGCCTGACGGCAGTGAAGGAAGCCGGTGCGATTCCGGCGCGGTCCCGCCACTGTCACCGGGGAGCGATCCCCCCTCGTGAGTCACGGCCGTGCGTGCGCGGTTGGAAGGCCGGGGGAGAGCGTCGATCCGGAAGCCAGGATACTTCGGCCGTCGGAGAGCCCCAGGGCGTGGACACCCGAGGAGGACCCGATGCACGGCCTTTCCGCCATCGACGACGATCGTCGTTCCCGGCCGGCGCGCACCGACGCGCCGCTGACCGCTCACCCCACCGCCCCGCAGGCCGCCGTGCCGCGCGCCGGGCGGGCCCGCGCCGTCCGCCGCTGACCGCCCCGCCGGGTTCCGCACCCGGCCGGGCGCCCCTGCCGACCTTGCTGTCGGTGAGCCGCCCGCCGGACCCGCGTACCCGCCGAATCCGCGCCCACCCCCGCCCGCCGCCGGCCCCGCCGTGCCGCCGGGCGTCACGCTCCGGAGCCGTCCGTGCGCATCCTGCTGCTCTCCACCGCCGACACCGACCTGCTGGCCGCCCGCGCCAGCGGCGCCGGCTACCGGCTGGCCAACCCCGCCCGGGTCGCCGCCGACGCCGTGCCCGCGCTGCTCGACGGCGTCGACCTGGCCGTCGTACGCCTGCTCGGTGGCCGGCAGGCGTGGCCGGACGGCCTCGCCGCGGTGCTCGCCTCCGGCGTGCCCACGGTCGTGCTCGGCGGCGAGGCGGTGCCCGACGCGGAGCTCATGGCGGCGTCCACCGTGGCCGCCGGGGTGGCCGCCGAGGCCCTCGCCTACCTGGTCCAGGGCGGCCCGGAGAACCTGGCCGAGCTGGCCCGGTTCCTCTCCGACACGGTGCTGCTCACCGGCGAGGGCTTCGCCCCGCCCGCGCCCACCCCGCCGCACGGGATCCTCGGCACCGACCCGGCGCCCGACGGCCGGCCCGTGGTCGGCATCGTCTTCTACCGGGCGCACGCCCTGGCCGGCAACACCGCCTTCGTGGAGACCCTCGCCGACGCGGTCACCGCGGCCGGCGGCCAGCCGCTGCCGGTGTTCTGCGGCTCGCTGCGCGGCCTCGCCCCGGGCGCGGGCCCGCTGGAGCTGTTCGGCCGGTGCGACGCCCTGGTGGTGACGGTGCTCGCGGCCGGCGGCACGGTCGCCGCGGACGCCTCCGGGGGCGGCGACGAGGACGCCTGGGACGTCGGCGCGCTCGCCGCCCTGGACGTGCCGATCGTCCAGGCGCTCTGCCTGACCAGCGACCGCGACCGGTGGGCGGCCAGCGACGCCGGACTGTCCCCGCTGGACGCCGCCATGCAGGTGGCCATCCCCGAGTTCGACGGACGGATCGTCACCGTGCCGTTCTCGTTCAAGCGGATCGACGCCGACGGGCTCTCGGTCTACCAGCCCGACCCGGAGCGGGCCGCCCGGGTCGCCGGCATCGCCGTCCGGCAGGCCCGGCTGCGGCACGTGCCCAACGCCGACAAGCGCCTCGCCATCGTGCTCAGCTCGTACCCGACGAAGCACTCCCGGGTCGGCAACGCCGTCGGCCTGGACACCCCGGCCTCGGCGGTCCGGCTGCTCGCCGCCCTGGCCGAGGCCGGCTACCACCTGGGCGACGCTCCCGTGCCGGACGACGGGGACGCCCTGATCCACGCCCTGATCGCCGCCGGCGGGCACGACGTCGAGTGGCTCACCCCCGAACAGCTCGCCGCCGCCGAGGCGCGGCTGCCGGGGGAGACCTACCGGCGCTGGTTCGGCGCGGTGCCCGCCCCGCTGCGGGACCGGATGCGCGAGCACTGGGGCGAGCCGCCCGGCCGGCTCTACACCGACGGCGGCGACCTCGTCCTCGCCGGGCTGCGCTTCGGCAACGTGGCGCTGCTCATCCAGCCGCCCCGCGGCTTCGGCGAGAACCCCGTGGCCATCTACCACGACCCGGACCTGCCGCCCAGCCACCACTACCTGGCCGCGTACCGGTGGCTGGCCGCGCCGGTGACCGACGGCGGCTTCGGCGCGGACGCCGTGGTCCACCTCGGCAAGCACGGCACCCTGGAGTGGCTGCCCGGCAAGGGCCTCGGGCTGTCCGCCGACTGCGCCCCCGACGCGGTCCTCGGCGACCTGCCGCTGGTCTACCCGTTCATCGTCAACGACCCCGGCGAGGGCACCCAGGCCAAGCGCCGCGCGCACGCCGTGGTCGTCGACCACCTGGTGCCGCCCATGGCCCGCGCCGAGACCTACGGCGACCTGGCCAAACTCGAACAGCTCCTCGACGAGTACGCCACCGTGCAGGCCCTCGACCCGGCCAAGGCGCCCACCGTGCAGCGGCAGATCTGGGACCTCGTCCGCGCCGCCGAGCTGCACCACGACCTGCACCAGGCCGAGATGCCCGGCGACGAGGACTTCGACGACTTCGTGCTGCACCTCGACGGCTACCTCTGCGAGGTCAAGGACGTGCAGATCCGCGACGGCCTGCACATCCTCGCCGAGGCGCCCGCCGGGGAGGCCCGGGTCAACCTCGTCCTCGCCGTGCTGCGCGCCCCGCAGGTCTGGGGCGGGGCCCGCGCGCTGCCCGGGCTACGCCAGGCGCTCGCCGCCCACGCCGGCCTCGACGAGGCGGCGCTGCTCGCCGCGCCCGGCGCCCGGATCGCCGTGCCCGCGGCGCTCACCGAGGCCGTCGACGGGCCGGCCGCCACGGCCGCCGACGCCGTCGACCTCATCGAGGCCCTGGCCCGCCGGCTCGTGCTCGGCATGGAGACCCTCGGCTGGGACCCCACCAAGGCCGGCGCGGTGGTCGAGGAGGTGGTCGGCGGGCCGGTGCCGGAGGCCGCCGACGTGCTCGGCTTCGCCGCCCGCGAGGTGGTGCCCCGGCTGGACCGGACCACCGACGAGATCGGCCGGGTGCTCGGGGCGCTCGCCGGCCGGTTCGTGCCGCCCGGCCCGTCCGGCTCGCCCACCCGGGGGCTCGTCAACGTGCTGCCCACCGGCCGCAACTTCTACTCCGTCGACCCGAAGGCCATCCCCAGCCGCAACGCCTGGGACGTCGGGGTCGCCCTCGCCGACTCGCTGCTGGCCCGGCACCTCGCCGACACCGGGGCGTACCCCCGCTCGGTCGGGCTCACCGTCTGGGGCACCAGCGCCATGCGCACCCAGGGCGACGACATCGCCGAGGTGCTGGCGCTGCTCGGCGTCCGTCCGGTGTGGGACGACCGCTCCCGCCGGGTGACCGGCGTCGAGGTGGTGCCGCTGCCCGAACTGGGCCGCCCCCGGGTCGACGTCACGGTGCGCATCTCCGGCTTCTTCCGGGACGCCTTCCCGCACGTCGTCGCGCTCATCGACGACGCCGTCCGGCAGGTCGCCGCGCTCGACGAGCCGGCCGCCGGAAACTTCGTGAAGGCACACGTCGACGCGGACGTCGCCGAGCACGGCGACGCGCGCCGGGCCACCGCCCGGATCTTCGGCTCCAAGCCAGGGGCGTACGGGGCCGGGCTGCTGCCGCTCATCGACGCCCGGAACTGGCGCACCGACGCCGACCTGGCCGAGGTGTACGCCGTGTGGGGCGGCTACGCGTACGGGCCGGGGCTGGACGGGCGGGAGGCGCGGGCCGACATGGAACGCTCCTTCGCCCGGATCGCCGTCGCCGTGAAGAACCAGGACACCCGCGAGCACGACATCGTCGACTCCGACGACTACTTCCAGTACCACGGCGGGATGGTGGCCATGGTCCGCCACCTCACCGGCGGGTCCCCGGCCGCCTACGTCGGCGACTCGGCCATGCCGCACGACGTGCGTACCCGCACCCTCGGCGAGGAGACCCGCCGGGTGTTCCGCGCCCGGGTGGTCAACCCGCGCTGGATCGCCGCCATGCGCCGGCACGGCTACAAGGGCGCCTTCGAGCTGGCCGCCACCGTGGACTACCTGTTCGGCTACGACGCCACCGCCGGGGTCGTCGACGACTGGATGTACGAGCGGCTCGCCGAGGCGTACCTCTTCGACCCGGAGACCCGGGAGTTCCTCGAGCGGTCCAACCCGTGGGCGCTGCGCGGCATCGCCGAACGGCTGCTGGAGGCCGCCGACCGCGGGCTGTGGGCCGCGCCCGAGCCGGTCACCCTCGACCGGCTGCACGAGACGTACCTGGCCAGTGAGGGCGACCTGGAGGACCGGCAGTGAGCGCGAGGAGTGAGCCGGGTTTGCGAGCCCCGCAGTCGCGAACGAAGGAGGCACAGTGAGCGGATATCCATTCAGCGCGGTGCTCGGGATGGACGAGATGCGGCTCGCCCTGCTGCTCAACGCGGTCAGCCCGGCCATCGGCGGGGTGCTGGTCCGGGGTGAGAAGGGCACCGCCAAGTCCACCGCCGTGCGTGCCCTCGCCGGGCTGCTGCCTCCGGTCGATCGGGTCGCCGCCTGCCGCTTCGCCTGCGACCCGGCCGCGCCCGACCCGGGCTGCCCGGACGGACCGCACCCGGCCGGGTCGACGGCCGAGCACCGCCCGGCCCGCCTGGTGGAACTGCCGGTGGGCGCCGCCGAGGACCGGGTGGTCGGCTCGCTCGACCTGGAGAAGGCCCTCGCCGAGGGGGTACGCGCCTACGAGCCCGGCCTGCTCGCCGCCGCCCACCGCGGCGTGCTCTACGTCGACGAGGTCAACCTGCTCCACGACCACCTGGTCGACCTGCTCCTCGACGCCGCCGCGATGGGCCGCTGCCACGTCGAGCGGGAGGGTGTCTCGGTCAGCCACGCCGCCCGGTTCCTGCTGGTCGGCACCATGAACCCGGAGGAGGGTGAGCTGCGCCCGCAGCTGCTCGACCGGTTCGGGCTCACCGTCGAGGTGGCCGCCAGCCGCGACCCGGCCGTACGCGCCGAGGTGGTCCGCCGCCGCCTCGCCGCCGACGCCGACCCGGCCGGTTTCGCCGCCGGCTGGGCCGAGGCGGACGCCGAGGTGGCCCGCCGGGTCGCCGCGGCCCGGCGCCGGCTGCCCGGGGTGGCGCTGCCCGACGCGGCGCTGCGGCAGATCGCCGAGGTCTGCGCCGCGTTCGACGTGGACGGCATGCGCGCCGACATCGTCACGGCCCGGACCGCCGTGGCGCACGCCGCCTGGCAGGGCCGGGACCGGGTGGGCGCCGACGACGTCCGGGTCGCCGCCCGGCTGGCCCTGCCGCACCGCCGCCGCCGGGACCCGTTCGACACCCCGGGGCTGGACGAGCAGCGCCTGGACGAGGCGCTGCGCCGCGCCCGCGAGCAGCACCCCGACGACGATCCCGACGACCACGGCCCGGACGGCGGGCCGGACGGCGGCCCGGGGCCGGACGGCGATCCTCGTGGCTCCGGCGGCGGGTCGGACGGCGCCGGGTCGGACCCCGACGGTCCCGGCCAGCCGGCCCGCGGGAAGGGCGGCGCCGATGGCCGGGACCGGTCGGGAGGGTCCGACGAGGACGGACGCCCCGGGTCACCGGACGACGGGCGCGCCGGGGCCGGCCGGGACGGTCGCTGGCCGGCCAACGGCCGGAGCGGCGAGGGGACGGGCGACGGCCGGTTCAACGACGGCCGGACCGGCGAGGGCCGTGCCGACGGGACGGGCCGGGACCACCGGACCGGCGGCGACCGCGCCGACTGGACCGGCCACGACGACCCATCCGGTGACGGCCGCGCCGCCGCCGATCCGGATCGGTCCGGCCACCCGGGCGACGACGCGGGCGGCGACGAGGCCGACGCGCACCGGCCCGGCGGTGGCGCGCCGCACGGTGGCGGTGACCGGGGACGGCCGCACGCCCGGCGGTTCCGCCCCGGCGGCCGGCCGGGCGATCCGGACCATGCGGAGGGCGGGACCGTGGCCGTGCCCGACCGGGGGCTGCGCGCCCGGCTGCTCACCGCGCCCGGCGTGGGCGAGGGCGTGCCGGGCCGGCGCTCCCGGGCCCGCACCGGACGTGGGCACACCACCGGCGCCCGCGTGCCCGCCGGCCCGGCCGGCGCGCTGCACCTGCCGGCCACCGTCCGGGCCGCCGCCCCCCACCAGGCCGCCCGCGGCCGGACCGGCGGGCCGCTGCGACTGCGCCCGTCCGACGTGCGCGAGGCGGTCCGCGAGGGACGCGAGGGCAACCTCGTCCTCTTCGTGGTCGACGCGAGCGGGTCGATGGGCGCGCGGCAGCGGATGGCCGCCGTCAAGGGCGCCGTGCTGGCGCTGCTCACCGACGCCTACCAGCGGCGGGACAAGGTGGCCGTGGTCGCCTTCCGGGGCGCCGGGGCGCAGACCCTGCTGCCGGCCACCTCCTCGGTGCTCGCCGCCTCGGCCCGGCTGGCCGAGCTGCCCACCGGCGGGCGTACCCCCCTCGCGGAGGGGCTGCTCGCCGCGGCCGACCTGCTGCGGGTGGAGCGGCTGCGCGACCCGAGGCGCCGCCCCCTCGTGCTGGTGGTCACCGACGGCCGCGCGACCGCCGGCCGCCGCCCGCTCGACCGGGCCGCCCGCGCCGCCGCGGTGCTCGCGGCCACCGGCGCGCCCTGCGTCGTCGTCGACTGCGAGTCCGGGCCGGTCCGCCTGCACCTGGCCCGCCGCCTCGCCCACCAACTGCACGCCCCGCACCACCACCTCGCCGACGTGGCCAGTGACCCGCTCGTCGGCCTCACCACGAGGAGCGCCGCCTGATGCCGCAGGGGAAGCCGTCCCACGTGCCTGCCGACGGGCTGACCACCCGGCAGCGGCGCCACCGCCCGCTGCTGATCGTGCACACCGGACAGATGAAGGGGAAGTCGACGGCCGCATTCGGGCTGGCGCTGCGCGCCTGGACCGCCGGGCTGCCGGTCGGCGTCTTCCAGTTCGTCAAGAGCGCCAAGTGGCGGGTGGGGGAGGAGAACGCCTTCCGGGCCCTCGGCGAGGTGCACGAGCGCACCGGGCAGGGCGCGCCGGTGACCTGGCACAAGATGGGCGAGGGCTGGTCCTGGATCCAGCGCGGCGGCGAGGCCGACCACGCCGAGGACGCCCGCGAGGGCTGGCGGCAGATCCGGCGCGACCTGGCCGCCGAGCGCTACGGGCTCTACGTCCTCGACGAGTTCACGTACCCGATGAAGTGGGGTTGGGTCGACGTGGACGAGGTGGTCGCCACCCTGCGCGACCGGCCCGGCTTCCAGCACGTGGTGATCACCGGGCGGGACGCCGACCCGCGGCTGGTCGAGGCGGCCGACCTGGTCGCCGAGCTGACCAAGGTCAAGCACCCGATGGACGCCGGCCAGAAGGGCCAGAAGGGCATCGAATGGTGACGCCCTGGGCGCTGCCGCGGCTGGTCGTCGCGGCCCCGGCCAGCGGGCACGGCAAGACGACCGTGGCCACCGGCCTGCTCGCCGCCCTGCGCCGGCGCGGCCTGGCGGTCAGCCCGCACAAGGTCGGCCCCGACTACATCGACCCCGGCTACCACGCGCTCGCCGCCGGCCGTCCCGGCCGCAACCTCGACCCGTGGCTGGTCGGCCCGGAGCGGGTCGCCCCGCTGCTGCGCCACGGCGCGAGCGTGCCCACCCCGGCCGACGTGGCCGTGGTGGAGGGGGTCATGGGGCTGCACGACGGCGCGGTCGGCCACGGCGGATACGCCTCCACGGCCCACGTGGCCCGGCTCGTCGAGGCGCCGGTGCTGCTGGTGCTCGACACCACGGCGCAGGGCCGCTCCGCCGCCGCGCTGGTGCTCGGCATGCGCGCGTTCGACCCGGCCGTGCGCATCGGCGGGGTGGTCCTCAACCGGGTCGGCTCGCCCCGCCACGAGACGCTGCTGCGCGACGCGCTCGCCGAGGTGGGCGTGCCGGTGCTCGGCGCGGTGACCCGGGCCGCCGAGGTGGCCGCGCCGTCCCGCCACCTCGGGCTGGTGCCGGTCGCCGAACGCGCGCCCGAGTCGGTCGCCGTGGTGGCCGCGCTCGGCGACCTGGTCCAGTCCACGGTGGACCTCGACGCCGTACTGGCGCTGGCCCGCACCGCGCCGCCGCTCACCGCGCCCGCCTGGGACCCGGCCGCCGCTGTCGGCGGTCCCGCCGGCACCGCCCGCCCGGTCGTCGCGGTCGCCGGCGGGGCGGCGTTCACCTTCTCGTACGCGGAGACCGCCGAGCTGCTCACCGCGGCCGGCGCCGAGGTGGTGACCCTCGACCCGCTGCGCGACGAGGCCCTCCCGGCCGGCACCCGGGCCGTGGTGATCGGCGGCGGCTTCCCCGAGCTGCACGCCGACGCCCTGGCCGGCAACACCGCGCTCCGCGCCGAGCTGGCCGGCTTCGACGGCCCGGTGGTCGCCGAGTGCGCCGGGCTGCTCTACCTCGGCCGCTCCCTCGACGGGATACCGATGTGCGGGCGGCTCGACCACACCGCCCGGATGACCGGCCGGCTCACCCTCGGCTACCGCGACGCCGTGGCCGCCGCCGACTCCCCGGCGCACCGTGCCGACGACCCGGTACGCGGACACGAGTTCCACCGCACCGTCACCGACCCGGGGCACGGCGACCGCCCCGCCTGGCACTGGGACGGCGCCCCGCACGGCTTCGTGTCCGGCCGGGTGCACGCCTCCTACCTGCACACCCACTGGGCCGGGCACCCGGGCGCGGCCCGCCGGCTGGTCGAGGCGGCGAGCCGGTGACCCCGCCCCACCACCCGCCGGCCGTGCTGACCGGGATCGGGGTCGGACCCGGGGACCCGGAGCTGCTCACGCTCAAGGCCGCGCGGCTGCTGGGCGAGGCCGACCTGGTGTTCGTACCCGTGCTGGACCGGCTCGCCGCGGACCCGGACACGCCCGCCGGCCGGGCCGAGACCACCGTGCGGGCGCACGTGCCCGCGGACCGGCTGCGCCGGCTGCCGTTCGCCCTGGACGACCGCGGCGGGGTGACCGCCCGCCGGGAGCGGGCCTGGGACGCCGCGGCGGAGGCCGTGGTGGCCGTCGTCGACTCCGGCGCCCGGTCGGTCGCGTTCGCCACCATCGGCGACCCCAACGTCTACTCCACCTTCGGCTACCTGGCCGACGGGGTCCGGGCCCGGCGACCCGGGGTCGAGGTGCGGACCGTGCCCGGCATCACCGCCATGCAGGACCTGGCCGCCCGGGCGGGCGTGCCGCTCTGCGAGGGCCGGGAACCGCTCACCCTGCTGCCCGCCACGGCCGGCCTCACGCCGGTCGCCGACGCGCTCGCCGGCCCCGGGACCGTCGTCGTCTACAAAGGCTGGCGCCGCCACCCCGACCTGGTCGACGAGCTGCGGCGGCAGGGCCGGCTGGCCGGCGCCGTGCTGGGCCGGTCGCTCGGCCTGCCGGGCGAGCGGATCGGGCCGGTGGACGCCGCCGCCGCCGACCTGCCCTACCTGTCGACGCTGCTGGTCCCGGCCCGCCGGGACGGCCGGGGAGGAAAACTGTGAACATCACCGGCAAGGTCTGGTTCGTCGGGGCCGGCCCCGGCGCCGCCGACCTGCTCACCCTGCGCGCCGCCCGGGTCATCGCGGAGGCCGACGTGGTGATCTGGGCGGCCAGCCTGGTGCACGCCGACGTGCTCGCCCACGCCCGCCCGGGCGCCGAGATCGTCGACTCCTCCCAGCTGCCCATCGAGGGCGTCCGGCCGCTCTACGAACGGGCCGCCGCGCAGGGGCTGACGGTGGCCCGGATCCACTCCGGCGACCCGGCCCTGTGGGGCGCCGTGCAGGAACAGCTCGACCTGTGCCGCGACCTCGGCCTGGCCGTGGAGGTGGTGCCCGGGGTGTCCTCGTTCACCGCGGTCGCCGCGCTGGTCGGCCGGGAGCTGACCATCCCCGAGGTCGCCCAGTCGGTGATCCTCACCCGCCTGGAGGGCGGCAGGACGCCCATGCCGCCCGGCGAGCGGGTCCGCGAGTTCGCCCGGCACGGCACCACCATGGCGCTGTTCCTCTCCGCCGCCCGCTCCGGGCAGGCCCAGGCGGAACTGCTGGCCGGTGGCTACCCGCCGGAGACTCCGGTGGTGGTCGCGTACCAGGCGACCTGGCCGGACGAGCTGGTGGTGCGGTGCGTACTGGGCGAGCTGGAGGCCACCGTCAAGGCGCACAAGCTCTGGAAGCACACCCTGTTCCTGGTCGGGCCGGCGCTCGCCGCCACCGGCACCCGCTCGCACCTCTACCACCCGGGGCACTTCCACACCTACCGCCGGGCCGAGCCGGGCGCCCGCGCCGCGCTGCGCCGCGCCCGTGCCGACCGGTCCGGCGACCCCGGGGACGGCCGGTGACGTACGCCGACCCGCCGCTGCGCGAGCCGGACCTGCCGCGCACGGCGAAAGTCCGGCCCACCGCGCTGCGTACCGGCTGGACCACCGGCGCGTGCGCCACGGCGGCGACCAAGGCGGCGCTGACCGCGCTGGTCACCGGCGAGCCGCAGCGCCAGGTGGAGATCGGCCTGCCGGCCGGCCGGCGGGTCACCTTCGCGGTGGCCCGCTGCGACCTGGACCGGGCCCGGCGGGCCGAGGCCGTGGTGGTCAAGGACGCCGGCGACGACCCCGACGTCACCCACGGCGCCGAGCTGACCGCCACGGTCACCTGGCGGGACGAGCCGGGGCTGCGCCTGGACGGCGGGCCGGGGGTCGGCACGGTCACCCGGCCGGGACTCGGCCTGGCGGTTGGCGGCCCGGCCATCAACGAGACCCCGCGCCGCATGATCGGCCAGGCCGTCGCCGAGGTGGTCGACCTCGGCGAGACCGGCGTCCGCGTGGTGATCAGCGTGCCGCGCGGCGAGATCATGGCCCGCAAGACCACCAACCGGCGGCTCGGCATCCTCGGCGGCATCTCCATCCTCGGCACCACCGGGATCGTCCGGCCGTTCTCCACCGCCTCCTGGCGGGCCAGCGTGGTGCAGGCCGTGCACGTGATGGCCGCCCAGGGGGAGCGGACCGTGGTGCTCTGCACCGGCGGGCGGACCGAGCGGGCGGCCCGGGCGCTGCTGCCGGAGCTGCCCGAGGTGTGCTTCGTCGAGGTCGGCGACTTCACCGGCGCGGCGGTCACGGCCGCCGTCGGCGACGGGATGACCGGGGTGGTCTTCGTCGGCATGGCCGGCAAGCTGGCCAAGCTCGCCGCCGGCATCCTGATGACCCACTACACCCGCTCCAAGGTGGACCTGTCGCTGCTCGGCGCGGTGACCGCCGAGGCCGGCGGCGACCCGGACCTGGTCGCCGCCGTCACCGCGGCCAACACCGGGCGGCACGCGTACGAGCTGTGGGCGGACGCCGGGCTGCTCGGCCCGGCCGGGGACCTGCTCTGCCGCCGGGTCCGGCACGTGCTGCTCCGCTTCGCCGGGCACGCGGTCGGCGTCGACGTGGCCATGGTGGACTTCGCGGGCGCCCGGGTGGTCGCCTCCTCCGGGCGGTGGGCCGCGTGAGCCCGACCGTCCTCGTGGCGGGGGTCGACGCCGCCGGCCGGCCCGCGCACCCCGCGCTCGCGCAGGCGCTGGCCGGCGCCGGGCTGGTGGTCGGCGCGGCCCGGCACCTGGCCGCCGTGCCCGTACCGCCCGGCTGCGCCACCGTCGTCCTCGGCCCGCTCGCCCCCGCCCTGCACCGCCTCACCGCCGCCGTCGCCGCCGGCACGCCCGCGGTGGTGCTGGCCAGCGGCGACCCCGGGTTCTTCGGCATCGTCCGCCGGCTCCGGGAGGCCGGCCTGCCGGTGCGGGTGCTGCCCGCCGTCTCCAGCGTCGCCGCCGCGTTCGCCCGCGCCGGGCTGCCCTGGGACGGCGCCGCCGTCGTCACCGCGCACGGCCGGGACCCCCGCCCCGCGCTCAACGCCTGCCGGGCGCTGCCCGCCGTCGCGGTGCTCACGGCCCCCGCCGCCGGCGCGGCCGAGCTGGGCGCCGGGCTGGCCGGCTGGGACCGCAGGCTGATCGTGGCCGAGCACCTCGGCACCCCGGACGAGCGGGTCACCTGGACCACCCCGGCCGAGGCCGCCGCGACGACCTGGGCCGACCCGCACGTCGTGCTCAGCCTCGCCCCGGAGACCGTTCCGCCCCGGACGACGCCGCTCTCCACCGTGGACGGCCCGCCGGAGGCCGGGATGCGCGCCGACGACCAGCCGGCCGCTGCGCCGGCCGGGGGCTGGGCACTGCCCGAGTCCGCGTACGCCCACCGGGAGTCCATGATCACGAAGGCCGAGGTCCGGGCGCTCGCGGTGGCCCGGCTGCGGCCCCGGCTGGGCCGGCTCGTCTGGGACGTCGGCGCGGGCAGCGGCTCGGTCGGCATCGAGTGTGCCCTGCTCGGGGCGGCGGTGCTCGCCGTGGAACGCGACCCGGACACTCCGATCCGCGCCAACGCCGCCCGGCACGGCGTCGACGTCCGGGTGGTGACCGGGGCGGCCCCGGCGGCCCTGGCCGGGCTACCCGACCCGGACGCGGTCTTCGTCGGCGGGGGCGGCGTGGACGTGCTCGCCGCGGTGGCCGACCGTCGCCCGCCCCGGGTGGTCGTCACCCTGGCCGCGCTCGACCGGGTCGCGCCGGCCGTGCACCTGCTGCGCGCCGCCGGCTACGCGGTCGACGGCTGCCAGCTCGCGGCCGCCCGCCTCGCCGACCTGCCCGGCGGCTCCCTGCGCCTGGCCGCCACCAACCCGGTCGTCCTGCTCACCGCGGAGCACCCATGACGACCCACCCGGAGGAACCCGTGCCCACACCCTCGGACCTGTTAACAGGGGACCCCTGCTCTACCGGAGGCGTTAGGAAGGGGCCCTTCCTTCTGGGCCTCGTAGCGGCGACCGCCGCCGGGCGGCGGCACGCGCGCGTCGTTGCCGCGGCCTGGCCGCACGCCCGGCTCGTGGCGGCGGAGAGCGCCGCCGACGCGCTGCGGGCCGCCTGGCGGGAGTGCGACGCCGTGGTCGCCTTCCTGGCCACCGGCGCGGTGGTCCGCATCCTGGCCCCGCTGCTCGGTGACAAGCACACCGACCCGGCCGTGGTGGTCGTCGACGAGGCGGCCCGGCACGCCGTGGCCCTGCTCGGCGGGCACGCCGGGGGCGCCAACGCGCTCGCCGCCGAGGTGGGCGCGCTGCTCGACGCCCGGCCCGTGGTCACCACCGCCACCGACGCGGTCGGCCTGCCCGGGCTGGACACGCTCGGCTGGCCCGTGGAGGGCGCGGTGGCCGCGGTGTCCCGGGCGATCCTCGACGGCGAGCCGGTCCGGCTGGTCGCCGACGCCACCTGGCCGCTGCCCGCCCTGCCGGAGCACGTCCACATCGAGGTCACACCCCCGCCGGCCGGCTCCGGCGCGCCGGTCGCCACCGCGGGCGACGCTCCGACGCCGGTCGCCACCGCGGGCGACGCTCCGACGCCGGTCGCCGAAACGGCGAGCCCGAGGCCGGCCGCCGACGAGCCGGGCGATGGCGCGGGAGGGTGGCGGATCCTGGTCACCGACCGGGTCGTTCCCCTCGACGGGCGGACCGTGGTGCTCCGGCCGCCGTCCCTGGTCGCGGGCATCGGCTCCAGCCGGGGCGTGCCCGCCGCCGAGGTGACCGGCCTGCTGCGCCGGGCGCTCGCCGACGCCGGCCTCAGCCCGGCCAGCCTGCGCTGCCTGGCCAGCGTGGACCTCAAGGCCGACGAGGCGGGCATCCGGGCGGCCGCCGACGCGTACGGCGTACCCCTGGAGACCCGGTCCGCGGCGGAGCTGGCGGCGGTCGAGGTGCCGCACCCCAGCGAGGTGGTCCGCGCCGCGGTCGGCACGCCGAGCGTCGCGGAGGCCGCGGCGCTGCGCGGCGGCGGCACGCTGCTGGTGCCGAAGACCGCCTCGGCGATGGCCACCGTCGCGGTGGCCCGGCACGCCCCGCGCGGCCGGCTCGCGCTGGTCGGCCTCGGCCCCGGCGCGGCCGACCTGCGCACCCCGCGCGCGGTGGCCGAGCTGCGCCGGGCCGCCGTGGTGGTCGGCCTGGACCAGTACGTCGACCAGGTCCGCGACCTGCTCCGCCCCGGCACCCGGGTGCTGGCCAGCGGGCTCGGCGCGGAGGAGGCCCGGGCCCGGGCCGCCGTCGCCGAGGCCACCGCCGGCCACGCCGTCGCCCTGGTCGGCTCCGGCGACGCCGGCGTGTACGCGATGGCCAGCCCCGCCCTCGAGTACGCCGACGACCGGATCGACGTGGTCGGCGTGCCCGGGGTGACCGCCGGCCTCGCCGCCTCCGCGTTGCTCGGCGCGCCCCTCGGGCACGACCACGTCTACCTGAGCCTGTCCGACCTGCACACCCCCTGGGAGGTGATCGCGGGCCGGATCGCCGCCGCGGCGGAGAGCGACCTGGTGGCGCTGCTCTACAACCCGCGCAGCCGCACCCGGGACTGGCAGCTCGGCGCGGCGCTGGACGCCTTCGCGGCGCACCGCCCACCGGACACCCCGATCGGCGTGGTGCGCAACGCCAGCCGCCCCGGCGAGCGGGTGCACCTGGCCACCCTGGGCACCCTCGATCCGGCCCTGGTCGACATGTACAGCGTGGTGGTGGTGGGCAGCTCGCAGACGCGGGTGGTCGCCGGCCGGATGGTCACGCCCCGGGGGTACCGGTGGCGGTCGTGACCATCGGCCCCTGCCAGGGCTGCGGCGCCTGCCTGCTCACCTGCCCGACGCACGCCATCCGCCCCACCCCCGCCGGCCTGCGGGTCACCGACCGCTGCACCGGCTGCCTCGAATGCCTGGAGATCTGCCCCGTGGACGCCATCCGCGTCGACCCCGAACCCCGAGGAGAGCGATGACCTCCACCCCGACCGCCGCCCCCACGATCGGCCGCTGGAGCCGCGCCGAACGGGCGCGCCTCGGCGGCATCGTCTGCGCGGTCGCCGCGCTGCACGTCGCCGGCGTGACCCTCTACCTGTACTGGAACAACCAGCCGGCGGCGGCCGGCGGGCTGGCCGGCGCCGGCACCCTGGCCTACGTGCTGGGGGTGCGGCACGCCTTCGACGCCGACCACATCGCCGCCATCGACGACACCACCCGGCTCATGCTGCTGCGCGGCCGGCGGCCGGTCGGCGTCGGCTTCTTCTTCGCCCTCGGGCACAGCGCCGTGGTGCTGCTGCTCGCCCTCGTGGTCGGGCTCGCCTCGACGCGGCTGACCGGCGACCGGATGGCCGGCGTCCGCGAGGTCGGCGCCACCGTCGCGATCGTCACGGCCACCGGCTTCCTGCTGCTCGTGGCGGCCCTCAACGCGGTGGTGCTGGCCGGGCTGGCCCGGCTCTGGCGGCGGCTGCGCGCCGGCGCGCTGGACGAGACCGAACTGGACCTCATGCTGCTCAACCGGGGGCTCATGCACCGGATCCTCGGGGCCCGGGCCCGCACCCTGGTCCGCTCCTCCTGGCACATGGCCCCGGTCGGCTTCCTCTTCGGGCTGGGCCTGGAGACGGCCAGCGAGGTGACCCTGCTGGCCCTGTCGGCGAGCACCGCCGCCGCCGGTGGCCTGCCCGTGCTGGCGCTGCTCACCCTGCCGCTGCTCTTCGCCGCCGGGATGTCCGCCATGGACACCGCGGACAGCCTGCTGATGAGCCGCGCGTACTCGTGGGCGTACCGGCAGCCGGCCCGGCGGCTCTGGTACAACCTGGCCACCACCACGATGACGGTGCTGGTCGGTGGCCTGGTCGCCAGCGTCTACCTGGCCGGGCTGCTCGCCGACCACCTCGGGCTCACGGCCCTGGCCGGGTACGCCTCGATCGCCGACCACTTCGAGCAGCTCGGCTACGCCGTGGTGGGCCTCTTCGCCCTCGCCTGGGGCGGCGCCGTGCTGCTCTGGCGGCTGCGCGGCTACGACCGCCGCTACGGGCCGGCCGGCTCATGAGCCGGACGGTGCACCCGATCGAGGCCGAGTCCTACCGGATCCTGCGCGAGCGGGCCGACCTGTCGCACCTGCCGCCGCTGACCCGGGCGGTCACCGAGCGGGTGGTGCACGCCAGCGCCGACCTCGACTACGTCGCCGACCTGGTCTGCGACGAGGACGGCCTGGCCGCCGGGCTGGCCGCGCTGCGGGCCGGCGCGCCGATCGTCACGGACGTGTGGATGGTCGCCGCCGGCATCACCCGGGCCGGACGGGAGATCGTCTGCCCGGTGGCCGAGCCCGCCGCCGCCGAGCTGGGGAGCGCCGCCGGCATCACCCGCTCGGCCGCGGCGGTGCGGATCGCGGCCGAGCGGGTCGGCCCCGGCGCGGTCTGGGTGGTCGGCTGCGCGCCCACCGCGCTGGTCGAGCTGATCGCGCTCGACGCGGCCCCGGCACTGGTGGTCGGCCTGCCGGTCGGCTTCGTGGGCGCGGCCGAGTCCAAGGCGGCGCTGCGGGCCAGCGGCCTGCCCGCCGTGTCCAACGTGGGCGAGAAGGGCGGCTCCGCGGTGGCCGCCGCCGCCCTCAACGCCCTGCTCTACCTGGAGGACACGTGAAGGACCAGACCCCGCTGCTGATCGTCGGGCACGGCACCCGCAGCGCGGCCGGCGTCGCCCAGTTCGGCGCGCTGGTCGAGCGGATCCGCCGCCGGGGCGCGGTCGCCGACGTCGAGGGCGGCTTCATCGAGCTGTCCCGCCCGCCGCTGACCGACGCCGTCGGCGCGCTGGTCGACCGCGGCCACCGGAACCTGGTGGCGCTGCCGCTGGTGCTGGCCGCCGCCGGGCACGGCAAGGGCGACATCCCCGCTGCCCTCGCCCGGGAGAAGCAGCGCCACCCCGGCCTGCGGTACGCGTACGGGCGGCCGCTCGGGCCGCACCCGCTGCTCCAGGAACTGCTGGCGGAGCGGATCGACGCGGCGCTCGACGGCGCCGACCGGGCCGGCACGTGGGTGGCCCTGATCGGGCGCGGCTCCACCGACCCGGACGCCAACGCCGAGGTGACCAAGGTGGCCCGGCTGCTCTGGGAGGGACGGGGCTACGCCGGGGTGGAACCCGGCTTCGTCTCGCTCGCCGAGCCGTCCGTGCCGGCCGTGCTGGAGCGGCTGCGCCGGCTCGGCGCCCGGCGGATCGTGGTCGCTCCGTACTTCCTCTTCGCCGGGGTGCTGCCGGACCGGATCGTGGCGCAGAGCCGGGAGTTCGCCGCCGACCACCCCGGCGTGGACGTGCGGGTGGCCGAGGTGATCGGCGACTGCGACGCCCTCGCCGACCTGGTCCTGGAACGGCACGCCGAGGCGCTGCGCGGGGACATCCGGATGAACTGCGACACCTGCGCGTACCGGGTGGCGCTGCCCGGCTTCGCCGACAAGGTGGGCCGGCCGCAGACCCCGCACCACCACCCCGACGACCCGGCCGACGGGCACGGCCACCACCACCATCACCACCATGCCGGCCACCACGACGAGCCGGCGCTGCGCCCCGGACAGGTGGCCGTGGTGGGTGGCGGCCCCGGCCCGGACGACCTGATCACCGTACGCGGGCGGGCGCTGCTCGACGCCGCGGACGTGGTGGTGGCCGACCGGCTCGCCCCGGCCGGGCTGCTGCGCCGGCTGCGGCCGGGCGTGCTGGTGGTGGACGCCGCCAAGGTGCCCCGGGGCCCGTCGATGTCCCAGGACGCCATCAACGACACGCTGATCGCGCACGCCCGGGCGGGGCGGCGGGTGGTCCGGCTCAAGGGCGGCGACCCGTACGTCTTCGGCCGCGGCCACGAGGAGGTCCTCGCCTGCGCGGCGGCCGGGGTGGAGACGGTGCTCGTGCCCGGGGTGAGCAGCGCGGTGGCCGCGCCCGCCCTGGCCGGGGTGCCGGTGACCCACCGGGGCGTGGCGCACGAGGTCACCGTGGTGTCCGGGCACCTGCCGCCCGGGCATCCCGACTCCCTGGTGGACTGGGCCGCGCTGGCCCGGGCCCGGGGCACGCTGGTGCTGCTCATGGCGGTCGACACCGTGGGGCGGATCGCCGCCGAACTGCTCGCGCACGGGCGGGCGGCGGAGACGCCGGTGCTGGTGGTCCGGGACGCCGGCCACCCGGCGCAGTGGACGGCCCGGTGCCGGCTCGACGAGGTCGGCGCGCTCGCCGAGCGGGACGACGTCCGGCCGCCGGCCGTGTTCGTGATCGGGCCGGTGGTGGCGCTCGCCGCCGATCCCGCCGCGGCTGATCCGGCTCCGGCGCCTGCCGCCGTGCCGGCGCGGGGGTGAGCGCGCCGGCCCGGCCGGTCAGCCGGTGGCGGCTCTCGGGTGAGCGGGCGGGTCGGCCGGTGCGGGGGTGAGCGCGGCGGCCCGGCGCGTCAGCCGGTGACGGCGCTGCCCAGGAGATATCCGACGGTGGCCGCCGCGAGGCCGGCGGCCACGCTGCCGAGCGCGTTGGCCAGCGCGTGCCCGCGGTGGCCCGCGCGGTGCAGCCGCACGGTCTCGTAGCCGAGGGTGGACCAGGTGGTCAGCGCGCCGCAGAAGCCGGTGCCGACCAGGGCGGTCACCCCGGGGGAGGCGGGCACGGCGGTCGCCGCCCCGAGCACCAGCGACCCGACCACGTTGACGGTCAGCGTGCCCCACGGGAAGGGGGAGCCGTGCCGGGCCTGCACGGCCCGGTCGGTCAGGTAGCGCAGCGGCGCGCCCACCGCCGCCCCGAGCGCGACCAGCAGGACGGTCACCGGGCCGCCCCGCCCCGCGCCCGGGCCAGCAGCCGGCCGGCCACCGCGTCCCCGGCCGCGACCGCCAGCAGCGCCCCGGCCAGCGTCGCCGCCAGGTACGCCAGCGCGATGCCCGGCGCCCCGGCGGCGATCGCCCGCTGGGCGTCCACGGCGTAGGTGGAGAAGGTGGTGAAGCCGCCGAGGACGCCGACGCCGAGGAACGGCCGGACCAGCGGCCCGGCCGGTCGGGCGGTGAGCACCGCCATGAGCGCGCCGATCAGCAGGCAACCGGCGACGTTGATGCCGAAGGTGGCCCACGGGAAGCCGGTGGGCGGGTGCGGGAACGCGGCCTGCAGCCCGGCCCGGGCCAGCGCGCCGAGCACGCCGCCGGCGGCGATGACCCCGAGCACCGCGGCCGGGTGGGCGGGCAGCTCCCGCCGGTCGGCGGGGACGCGCAGGTCGACGTCGGGGTCGACGCGGAACTCGGACGGTCCGGTCACGGTGCCTCCCACCAGGACGGGCATCACTGGCAGGGACCGTTGGCGAGCGTGTCGCGGTTCTCCCGGCGGGTTCCGGGACGGCGGGCCCCACCGCCGGCTCTCGCCCGAGCATAACGCCGCCCGCCCGCCCGCCCGCCTGCCCGGTCCGGCGGCCGGTCAGGCCGGGCGAGCCGGTCAGGCCGCGACGTCGGCCAGCTCGCGGGCCTCCGCCGCGTCCGCCGGGGTACGCCGGGCGCGCCGCTCGGCCACCAGCAGCACCCCGAGGCCGAGCAGGGTGAGCCCGGCGCCGGCCCAGATCGGGGCGGTGAAGCCGAGGCCGGCGTCGATGGTCAGCCCGCCGAGCCAGGCGCCGAGCGCGTTGCCGACGTTGAACGCGGCGATGTTCGCCCCGGAGGCCAGGGTCGGGGCCCGGCGGGCGTACCGCATGATCCGCATCTGGAGCGGCGGGACGGTGGCGAAGCCGAACGCGCCCATCAGCACGAGCGCGACCACGGTCAGCGCCGGACTCGTGGCGGTCAGCGCGAAGCCGACCAGCACCAGGGTGAGCACCGCGAGGACGGTGACCAGGGTGCGGGACAGCGACACGTCGGCGGCCCGGCCGCCGGCCAGGTTGCCGGCGAACAGCCCGACCCCGAAGAGGACCAGGAGCCACGGCACGGTGCCGGCCGCGAAGCCGCTCACCTCGGTCAGCGTGTACGCGATGTAGGTGAACGCGCCGAACATGCCGCCGAAGCCGAGCACGGTGACCACGAGCGAGAACCAGACCTGGGCGTGGGTGAACGCCCGCAGCTCGCCGCGCAGCCCGCCGGTCGGGGCGGCGTCGGTGGCCGGACCGCGGCCGGGCACGAGGACGGCGAGGCCGGCCAGCGCGACAAGCCCGATGCCGGTGATCGCCCAGAACGTGGCGCGCCAGCCGAAGTGCTGGCCGAGGAGGGTGCCGAACGGCACGCCGAGGACGTTGGCGATGGTGAGGCCGGCGAACATCATGGCGATCGCGCCGGCGCGGCGGGCCGGCGGGACCAGGCCGGCCGCCACCACCGCACCGATGCCGAAGAACGCGCCGTGGCAGAGCGCCGCCACGATCCGGCCGGCCAGCATGGTGCCGTAGTCGCCGGCCAGCGCCGAGAGCAGGTTGCCGGCGATGAACAGCACCATGAGGCCCAGCAGCACCGGCTTGCGGCGCAGCCGGGTGACAGCGGCGGTGAGCGCCACCCCGCCGACGGCCACGCTGAGGGCGTAGCCGGAGATCAACCAGCCGGCCACCGACTCGCTGACCGCGAAGTCGGCGGCGACCTGGGGGAGCAGCCCCATGATCACGAACTCGGTCAGCCCGATGCCGAACGCCCCGATCGCCAGGGCGATCAGGCCGCCGGGGAGGGCGGAGGTGCGCTGTGTCATGCCGTACCCATCCATGAGCGGGAAACAAAGAGGCGCGTGCAACTACCCGCGCCGACAACAAAGATAGTTGCACGCGCCGTATACCGGCGCAAGGGTGGTAGCCTGGGGGACGTCCAGGTCACACCGGAGGGGGCGCCATGGGAATCGCCGACGACGCGGTCGAGATCCGCGCGCAGGGCTGGCGTACCCTCGCGGCGCTGCACGGCCTCATCGAGACCGCCCTGGAGCGCGCCCTCCAGGGCGAGCACGACCTCTCCGTCGTGGAATACACCGTGCTCGACGCGCTCTCCCGCCAGGACGGCTGGCACATGCGGATGCGGCAGCTCGCCCGCGCCGCCGCGCTCTCCGGCAGCGCCACCACCCGCCTGGTCACCCGGCTGGAGGAGCGCGGCCTGCTCACCCGCGTGCTCTGCGCCGACGACCGGCGCGGCATCTACACCGAGCTGACCCCGGCCGGCTCGGAGCTGCTCGGCCGGGCCCGCCCCACCCACGACCGGGTGCTCGCCGACGCGCTCGCCGAGGCCGAGCGCACCCCCGAGCTGGCCCCGCTGGTCGACGCCCTGCACCGGCTCCCCGCCGCCCGCTGAGCCGCAGGCACCCCCTTCTCCGCGGCTCCTCGCGGTCCCGGGCTGACCGCCGGTGGGCGGCCGGACCGGGGACCTGACCTGGCAGGACGGGCCGTACGGGCGTACGGTGATCGCACCCGCCCGGCGCGACGCGGCGTCGGCGGACCCGTCGCGCAGGAGGCCACCGTGCAGGACCGCACCCCTCGTCCGGACGAGCTGGAACCCGTCGAGCGGGCCGGCGTCGACGAGCTGCGGGCCCTGCAACTCGACCGGCTGCGCTGGTCGCTGCGGCACGCGTACGACAACGTGCCGCACTACCGGCAGGCCTTCGAGGCGGCCGGCGCGCACCCCGACGACGTGCGGGACCTGGCCGACCTGGCCCGCTTCCCGTTCACCGGCAAGGCCGAGCTGCGGGAGAACTACCCGTTCGGCATGTTCGCGGTCCCGCGCGAGCGGGTCGCGCGGCTGCACGCCTCCTCCGGCACCACCGGCCGGCCCACCGTGGTCGGCTACACCCGCGCCGATCTCGACACGTGGGCGAAGCTGATGGCCCGCTCGATCCGGGCCTCGGGCGGCCGCCCGGGTGACCGGGTGCACGTGGCCTACGGCTACGGGCTCTTCACAGGCGGGCTCGGGGCGCACTACGGCGCCGAGGAACTGGGCTGCACGGTCATCCCGGTCTCCGGCGGCATGACCGAGCGGCAGGTCATGCTGATCCGCGACTTCCAGCCCGAGGTCATCATGGTCACCCCCAGCTACATGCTGGCCATCGTCGACGAGATGGAGCGCCAGGGCGTCGACCCGAGGTCCACCTCCCTCCAGGTCGGCATCTTCGGGGCCGAGCCGTGGACCGAGGACATGCGCCGGGAGATGGAGCAGCGCCTCGACATGCACGCCGTGGACATCTACGGCCTCTCCGAGGTGATGGGCCCCGGGGTGGCGGTCGAGTGCGTGGAGGCCAAGGACGGCCTGCACCTGTGGGAGGACCACTTCTACCCGGAGATCATCCACCCGGTCACCGGCGAGGTGCTGCCCGACGGCGAGCGGGGCGAGCTGGTGCTCACCTCCCTCACCAAGGAGGCCATGCCGGTGGTCCGCTACCGCACCCGCGACCTCACCCGGCTGCTGCCGGGCACGGCCCGCAGCATGCGCCGGATCGAGAAGATCACCGGCCGCACCGACGACATGATGATCGTGCGCGGGGTCAACGTCTTCCCGACCCAGATCGAGGAGCTGATCCTGCGTACGCCCGCGCTGTCGCCGCACTTCCAGTGCGTGCTGGACCGGCAGGGCCGGATGGACACCCTCACCGTCAAGGTGGAGCGGCGGGCCGGGGTGGCCGCCGACGAGGCCGAGCGGGCCGGCGCCGCGCTGGTCGAGCAGGTCAAGAACACCATCGGGGTGAGCGTGGCGGTCCAGGTCATCGAGCCCGACGGGGTCGAACGCTCGATGGGCAAGATGCGCCGGATCGTCGACCAGCGGCGGGGCAACTGACGTGGCGGGCGAGGACGGCCGCACCGCGGCCCACGACATGTTCGACGCCGACGTGGCGTCCAAGGGGCTCGGCATCGAGCTGGTCTCGGCCGGCGACGGCGCGGCGGTGGCCCGGATGCGGGTCACCGCGGCCATGCTGAACGGCCACGCCATCGGCCACGGCGGCTTCGTCTTCCTGCTCGCCGACACCGCGTTCGCGCTGGCCTGCAACAGCCACGGCCCGGCCACCGTGGCCGCCGGCGGCGAGATCAGCTTCCTCCGCCCGGTCCGCGAGGGCGACCTGCTGGAGGCCCGGGCCACCGAGCGGGTCCGCTACGGCCGCAGCGGCATCTACGACGTCACCGTGTCGCGGGGCGGCGAGGTCGTCGCCGAGTTCCGCGGCCGCAGCCGCACCATCGCCCGCGACTGACCGGCGTGCCGGTCCGCCCGCCGACCGGGGTGCGCCAGGATGGGGCCATGGCACACATCCTGCTCCTGCACTCCGTCTACGGGCTGCGGCCCGCCGTGCTGGCCGCCGCCGACCGGCTCCGCGCCGCGGGGCACCAGGTGACCACCCCCGACCTGTACGAGGTGCCCGCCGCCGACACCGTCGACGCCGGCTTCGCGCTGTTGGACAAGATCGGCCGGGACGCGGTCCTCGACCGGGCCCGCGCGGCGGCGGCCGGACTGCCCGCCGACACCGTGCTGGCCGGCTTCTCCATGGGCGCCGGCGTCGCCGGGGCACTGCTCGCGGAGCGGCCGGAGGCCGCCGCGCTGCTCCTGCTGCACGGCACCGGCGGCGACCCCGGCTCGGTACGCCCCGGGCTGCCCGTGCAGCTGCACCTCGCCGATCCCGACGAGTACGAGCCGCAGGACGAGGTGGACGACTGGCAGCGGTCGATGACCGCGGCCGGCGCCGAGGTGACCGTGTACCGCTACCCGGGCCCCGGGCACCTGTTCACCGACCCCGGCACGCCCGACCACGACGGGCAGGCCGCCGCCCTCACCTGGGACCGTGCCCTGGCGTTCCTCGCCGACCGCTGACCCACCGAACCGCCCTGGCCCGCCCCGGCGCATCCGCCGGATCCGGCCGCCCCTTGGCTCGCCGGCCCTGGACGACGTCCGGGTCGGAGTGGCCCCGTGCCCGCTCCGGCCCGGACGTCGCATCAGGCGGCGAGCACGCCGCCGCCCAGGGGCAGCCCCGCGCGGGCGGATGCCCCCACCGGCCGCTCCCGGCCGGTCCGGCGCGGACGCGGCGGCCCGACGGTCGGCGGTCGCCCGCCCACCGGCCCCACCCGGCCCGCCGACTCGCGCGGCGGGCCGCCGGGTAACGCGTCCCGGAGCCCCGGGAACACGCCGAGCCGCGCTCGCACCGCCCGGCCCGCCCGGCCCGCCCGGTTCCCGCCGGACCGCAGCGCCGGGAGAGCCGCCCGGGCGGAGGATCCGGCGGAGGCGCCCCCCGACACCCCCGCCGGACCGCCCACCGCGGCGCCGGCCCACCTCGCGTCGACGGCGGCCGCCCCCCGGCTTGCCGGCGCGCCGATTCCCGCCGCCGCACCGCCCCCGGCGACCACACCCGGCGTCGGCCCGCCCCCGGCGACCACACCCGGCGTCGGCCCGCCCCCGGCGACCAC